>DASYLT010000208.1:0-87571 GCA_036009425.1 Baekduia sp.
AGGACGGCGACCGTCGCCGCCTCCGCGCCGGCCGCGGTGGCGACGGCGGCCATGCGCCGCCAGACGACGCGCGCGCCCAGGTGGTAGCCGCCCTGCAGGTCGTCGAGGCTGCGCCCCGACCGCCACCAGCGCTCGCCGACCGCCACGTAGAGCGCCCGCCCGGCGCCGAGCGTCGGCGGACGATGCTCGATGACGCCCGCGAAGTCGTGCAGCGCGTCGGCGACGGCCTTGATGACGTCGCGACCGAACGGGCCCTCGAGCGTCCGGTAGGCGGGGATGGCGGGGCCGAGGACGTCGACGAGCTCGTCGGCGATCGACGGGATCGCCTCGACGAGGAGCGCCCCCAGCTCGGTCGGGACGGCCTGCCAGGGGCGCGGGGTGGACCGCACGTCGAGCGCCATGCCCCACTCTCGCCCAGCGATGCTCCAGAAAGCAACTGCCGCGCGGCAGGACGGCCATCGGCTGGGCGCATCGACAGCGCGCGCCCGCGCTGCGAACCCGCCGGGTGCGCCCGGCTGGGAGGCTTGCGTCATGGACTACGAGCAGATCGCCTACGAGGTGCGCGACGGCGTGGCCACCGTGACCCTGAACCGTCCCGATCGCCTCAACGCCTTCACCGAGCGGATGCTGCACGAGCTGGTCGACGCGATGGACCAGGCCGACGCGGACGACGACGTGCGCGCCGTGATCTTCACGGGCCGCGGCCGGGCGTTCTGCGCGGGCGCCGACCTCGGGGAGGGCGGCGCGACGTTCGCGGCCGAGGGCGATGCGTTCGAGGCCGAGCGCAACGCCGACGGCGGCGGCATCATCGCGCAGCGGCTGTACCGCTCGACCAAGCCGCTGATCGCCGCGATCAACGGGCCGGCCGTGGGCGTCGGCGCGACGATGACGCTGCCGATGGACATCCGCATCGCCGCCGACACCGCGCGCTTCGGCTTCGTCTTCGCGCGTCGCGGAATCGTGCCCGAGGCCTGCTCGAGCTGGTTCCTGCCGCGCGTCGTCGGCATCAACCAGGCCACCGAGTGGGTGTTCTCGGGCCGCGTCTTCGACGCGCAGGAAGCGCTGCGCGGCCGGCTGGTGCGCAGCCTGCACCCGGCCGAGGACCTGCTCGCCGTGGCACAGGACATCGCCCGCGAGATCGCCGACAACACCTCGGCCGTCGCGATCGCGCTCGCCCGCACGATGCTCTGGCGGATGCTCGAGGAGCCCGACCCGGCCGCCGCGCACGCCATCGACTCGCGCGGGATCTTCGAGATGGGCCGCAGCGCCGACGCCCGCGAGGGCGTGACGTCGTTCGTCGAGAAGCGCCCGCCCGCGTTCGGCATGAAGGTCAGCAGCGACCTCCCCGACTACTTCCGCCGCTGGCAGTCCAGCGGCAGCGTGCAGGCCTTCCTCGACGCCGAGCGCGACGGCGCGGGCGGAGCGACCTAGCGGGCTTGTGGGTCTCGACAGCGGGCGGCGCGCGCACGCGCCGCCCGCCGCGATGCCGGGACATAGCCTCGCGGGCCACTGTCCGATACGAAGTGGAGGCCCGACGTGGGACGCACTGGCCCGGGAACCTGGTCGATGAGCTGGACGCCGCCCGACTACACCGTCGACGAGAACGGCAAGGTCGCCGGCTACGTCAACGATCGCCAGCCCAACAACTGGGGCCGGTGGGGCGAGCTCGACGAGCGCGGCACGACCAACCTCATCACGCCCGAGATCATCCAGCAGGCGTCGTCGCTGATCCGCGAGGGCCGCATCATCAGCCTCGCCGTCCCGCTCGACGACACGGGTCCGGTCCACCCGTCGCGCCCGGCGGTCCAGCACTGGTACGGCTACAGCGGCGCCGACCTCATCGCCGGCAGCTCGCTCAACGACGCCTACCCCGGCTTCCAGGGCACCGACGACTACATCTCGATGCCGCTGCAGGCCTCGACGCAGTGGGACGGCCTGGCCCACATCGGCTTCCAGGACGTGCTCTACAACGGGTTCTGGCTCGGCAACGTCGAGCAGTTCGGCGGCGCGCACCGCTGCTCGGTGCACCACCAGAAGGAGAGCCTGTGCGGCCGGGGCGTCCTGCTCGACGTCGCCCGGCTCAAGGGCGTCGAGCGCCTCCAGGGCGGCTACGCGATCACGCCGGCCGACCTCGACGCGTGCATCGAGGCCCAGGGCGTGGAGGTCCGCAAGGGCGACATCATGATCGTGCGCACCGGCCACGTCGCCTGGTGGTACACGCTGGAGAACAAGGCGGAGTTCTTCGAGGGCGGCTCGCCGGGCATCTCGATGGCGTGCGTCGACTGGATCGCCGAGAAGGACATCGCGGCCATCGCCATGGACAACGTCGCGATCGAGGTCGAGCCCTTCGAGGAGCCCTACGACGTCATCTATCCCGTCCACGGCCGGCTGATCCGCGACCTCGGCCTGTCGCTGGGCGAGATCTGGCACCTCGAGACGCTGGCCGAGGCGTGCGCGCAGGACGGACGCTACGACTTCTTCCTCGCCGCCCAGCCGTTGAACCTCACCAACGCCTCCGGCTCGCCGCTGAACCCGATCGCCATCAAGTAGTCCGGCGGCGGGCGGCGCCCGACCACCTTCCTCCAAGGCCGACGGCCCGCGCGGGTGCTCCCCGCGCGGGCCGTCGTGCGTGCGCGTCCGCTGCGCCGCGGGCCACGGCTTGTGATTGTCGACAAGGCCTTCGGGGAGCGCTGTTGCCCCGAGGTGACGCGACCGGCGAGCTTGGCACCGGGCCCTGAGAGCGCGAGAGCCGTGCACCGGGTCCGTGTCGCCCTACTAGGAGGAGAGGTCGTTCATGAGAGATGCATTCGGGGAGGCGGTCGACGTTCGTCGCGCCCGCCGGCGACGGTTGGTCGCGAGCGTCGGTGTCGGGCTGAGCGTGCTGGCGGTGAGCGCCTGTGGCGGCAGCAGCTCGGGCAGCAGCGAGGCCAAGCAGTCGACGGCCAAGGACATCAGCGCGTCGTCGGGCGCCGAGCTCACCAAGCTGCTCGGCTACAGCGGCGCCGATCCGGCGAAGGGCAAGACCCTCAAGGTCGGCGCGATCCTGGCCCTCAGCGGGCCGGAGAGCGAGCACGGCAAGCTCATGCGCAACGGCCTGGAGCTGGCCGCCAAGGACATCAAGGCGGCCGGTGGACCCACGCTGGACATCAACTACCAGGACCAGAAGGGCGGCGACCCGCAGGCGGCCGTCAACGCCGGCCGCAAGCTGGGGGAGGAGGGCTACGGCTTCATCGCCAGCTCCTATGAGTTCAACTTCGGCGCGCTGAACCCGGTGTTCAAGCGCTACAAGATGATGGCGCTCGACGCCGGCGGCGGCACGGGCGGCCTCTTCAACGGCAACGACTTCGCCTGGGGCTTCCGCGCGATCACCCCCGATGACGCGTTCCCGGGCATGTTCAAGTACGCGGCGCAGGCCTACCCGAACGCCAAGCGCGTGGCCTTCACCAGCTGGGACCTCGGCGGCGCGTTCAACAACAA
The DNA here is from genome assembly GCA_036009425.1 of Baekduia sp. Taxonomy (GTDB): domain Bacteria; phylum Actinomycetota; class Thermoleophilia; order Solirubrobacterales; family Solirubrobacteraceae; genus Baekduia. The sequence continues at coordinate 3,478 of DASYLT010000208.1, forward strand.
CCTCAAGAGCAAGCTCGTCGCCTCGGCCAAGGCCAACGGCATGCAGTTCGTGGGCTCGGTCCTGCAGAAGATCGGCGAGACCGACTACTCCAACACGATCTCGAAGCTGCGGGCCATGAAGCCCGACGTGATCTGCGCGTGCTTCTCGGGCGCGGACCCCGGCTACTTCATGAAGCAGTACGTCAACTCCGGCGTCAAGGCCCCCGTGCTGGGCATCGAGTACATGCCCGACGCGGTCAAGGTCGCCGGCCCGGCCTACGACGGCTTCAAGATCGTCGCCGACATCATGGACCCCAAGAACCCGCCGAACCCGCTGTCGAAGCTGTTCGTCGACCACTACCAGCAGGCCTACGGCAAGGCGCCGGTGTCGTTCTACGAGGCCAACTTCTACGAGATGGGCCTCGCGGTCTGGGAGCTGGCGCGGCGCACGGCGCAGTCCGGCGGCGACGTCAACAGCGGCGTGGACCTGCAGAAGGCCATGATCGCCAACCCGACGTTCAAGAGCCTGTACGGCGGCGATGCCTCGACGGTCGGGGAGATCAGCCTCGATCCCAAGACGCACACGCCGACGTCGCGCCCGATGAGCGTCATCGAGGTCAACGGGGACAACCTGAAGACCCTGGCGACGTTCGACATCGGCGGTCGGGACTACACCGACGTCGCCAAGTAGCCGAGACGGCGCGGAGTAGACCATCATGATGATCGCAGCGTTCCTCGGCATCGACTCGTTTCGCGAGGTCGTCCAGGCCCTCGCGAACGGGCTGATCAGCGGCGGCGCCTACGGTCTGATGGGAGCCGCCCTCGCGTTGATCCTGTCGACGACGGGGCGGTTCCACTTCGCGCTGATCTTCAACTACACGCTGGCCGCGTTCCTCGCCGCGGTACTCCAGGCAGACGGCGTCCCGTTCGGGCTCGCCGTCGTCCTGGGGCTCGCGGCGGGGACCCTCAGCGGCGTGCTGTGCGAGGCGGTCGTCTACCGGCCGCTCGCACGGCGTGCCGGGGCCGACGTGCTGCTCACGGTGTTCGTGGCGTCGCTGGGGCTGGTGATCGCCGGAGAGAACGCGATCCGGCTGATCTGGGGCTCCGACACCCGCAACCTGACCGGACCGGCCGACAAGACCATCGAGATCTCCTCGGTCGTGCTCTCGGCCATCAGCGTCGTCTCGCTGGCGGTCTACATCCTGATCGCGGCGGCGCTGGCGCTGGTGCTCGCCCGCACCAGCGTCGGGCGCCAGATCAAGGCGGTGCGCGTCAACCCGACGATGGCGGGCGCGGTCGGCGTCGACGTCGGGCGGGTCTTCCTGCTGGTCTTCGCCATCGGTGCGTTCATGGCGGGCGTCGTGGCGGTCTTCACCGGCATGCGGTTCGCCGTCACCGCCAACATGGGCACCACGCCTGTGTTCTACGCGCTGGTCGTCGCGTTCTTCGCCGGGACGGCCCGCGGGCCCCTGACGGTGATGGCCGCGGGCCTGGGCGTGGGGGCGATCGAGTCGCTGAGCACGCTGTGGCTGAACTCCAAGCTCAGCAGCGTCGTGGTGTTCGGCCTGCTGATGGTGTTCCTGTGCCAGGCGACGCTGCGGGAGTCGATCAGCCGCGCGCTGCGACGACGCCGAGGCGCCGCGCGCCGTCCCGTGCCCGTCGACGCACCGGTGGAGGCGGCATGACCTACTGGATCGACATCCTCGATCAGATCCTGATCTTCTCGATCTTCGCGACGTCCCTGAACCTGCTGATGGGCCATGGCGGCCAGGTCTCGGCCGCGCACGCGGGCTTCGGGGCCGTCGGCGGCTACGGCGCCGCGTACCTCGCCCAGAAGCACGGCGTCAGCTTCGTGCCGTCGGTGCTCATCGGCGTGGCCCTGGCCCTTGTGGCCGGTCTGCTGCTGAGCCTGCCGGCCATGAAGCTCTCGGGCGAGTACCTCATCCTGCTCACGCTGACCGCGCAGACGGTCGCGCTGGTGGTCATCTCCAGCGTCGAGGGCCTCGGGTCGGAGTTCGGCCTGACCGAGGTCCCGGCCGCCTCGCTCTTCGGCCACGACTTCCTGCGGCCCAAGGAGTTCCTGCCGCTGCTGGCGGTGGTCGCCGTGGGCGTCTGGATCATCTGCGGGGCGCTGGCCGCGTCGGGCTTCGGCCGGACGCTGCGCGGCATCCGCGACGACGAGATCGCCACGCAGGCGCTGGGCAAGAACACGTTCCTGACGAAGGTCGCGGCGTTCTCGATCGCGTCGGCGCTCGCCGGGCTCGGCGGCGCGCTCCTGGTCTACTACAACGGCATCGCCGCACCGGGCCTGTTCGGGTTCGACGTCTCGATGTCGATCATCGTCATGGTCGTCCTCGGTGGCAGCGGCAACCTCCTGGGAGCGCTGCTGGGCACGACGTTCGTCGTCGGCTCCGCCGCGGTGTTCGAGAAGGTCATCAACCTGGAGCCCGAGAAGGCGGGCCTCTCGCGCCTGCTCGCCTACGGCCTGGCGCTGACGCTCGTGCTGCTGCTGCGCCCGCAGGGCATCCTTCCGCCGCGGGCCGGGGGTGCCCGGTGGCGGTTCGGGCGCAAGGCGGCGGGCGCGCCCGCCCCCGTTCCCGCCGACGAGCGCGAGCACGCCGAGCACGCCCCGGCCTCGCTCGCCCCGCCACCGCCCGACGGGCGCGCCGCGGTGCTCGCCGAGCGTGAGCCGCCGCCGGTCGACGACGGCCCCGTCCCGGCGCCGATCCTCGAGCTGCGCGGGCTGTCCAAGGCCTTCGGCGGCGTCCAGGCCGTGCACGACCTGACGTTCGCGCTGCCCGAGGGGCGCACCACGGCGCTCATCGGGCCCAACGGCGCGGGCAAGACCACCATCTTCAACCTGATCACCGGCACGCTCGAGCCCGACGCGGGCCAGGTGCTGCTGCGCGGCGACGACATCACGGCGATGCCGATGCACCAGGTGGCCCGCCGCGGCGTGGCTCGCACGTTTCAGGACGTGCGGATCTTTGGCCGGATCTCCGCCCTGGAGAACGTGCGGCTGGCGGTTCCGGGGCGCGCTCGCAACGGCCAGGACGACCGCTCGGCGATCGAGCGGGCGCGCGAGCAGCTGGCGTTCGTCGGCTTGGAGGAGCACGCCGGCACGCCGGTGGCCGACCTGGCCTTCGGCGACCAGAAGCTCGTGTCACTTGCCCGCGTGCTGGCGACCGGCGCCGAGGTGATCCTCCTCGACGAGCCGGCCTCCGGCATCGACGCGCGCTGGCTGGAGAAGACGCTGGACCTGATGGCCGCGCTGCGCGAGCAGGGCAAGACGGTCTGCATCGTCGAGCACAACCTCGAGGTGGTCGAGCGACTGGCCGACCACGTCGTCTTCCTGGAGGCCGGAACCGTGACGGCCGAGGGGACGATGCAGGAGCTCAAGAGTCAATCCCGGCTGGTGGAGGCGTACTTTGGCATGGCCTGATGACCGACCGGACCCCGCGCCGCTCCTCGAGGTCGAGGGGCTGAAGGCGGGGTACGGGCCGCGGACCGTGGTCTTCGAGGCGGGCTTCCGGGTCCGTCCCGGCGAGGTCGTGGCGATGATGGGGCACAACGGCGCGGGCAAGTCGACGACGGTCAAGACGGTGTTCGGGCTGGTCAAGCCGCGCGCCGGGACCGTCCGCTACGCCGGCGACGAGATCACCGGCCACAACTGCCCACAGAACGTCGCGGCCGGGATGTCCTACACGCCCGCCGACTCCTTCGTCTTCGCCGACCTCACGGTCTCCGACAACCTCAAGCTCGGTGCGCTGAGCAACCTGTCGGAGGAGAGCCGCCAAGCGCGCCTCGAGCAGGTGCTGGCGCTGTTCCCGATCCTCGCGGAGCGCGCGAGTCAGCGGGCCGGCACGTTCAGCGGTGGACAGCAGCGGATGCTGTCGATCGGCATCGCGCTGATGTCCGATCCCAAGATGATGCTGTTGGACGAGCCATCGCTCGGGCTGTCGCCGGCGCTGGTGGAGCAGGTGCTCCACACGATCCGCGGACTGGCCGACAGCGAGTCGATGGGCGTGCTGCTCGTGGAGCAGAACATGAAGTACGCCCTCGAGGTCGCCGACCGCGTCGTGATCATGCACTCCGGCCGGATCCGCCTCGACGCCAGCGCCGAGGAGATGCGCGAGCGCGGCCAGTGGTGGGACCTGTTCTAGCGGACCGCCCGGAGACGTTCCTGCGGACGGTCCCGCGGGACCCACCAGCCGCCTGACGTGCCGTCAGGCCAGGTCGTCGGTGGCGCCCAGCGCGAGCTCGCCGAGCTGGCCGACCTGGTCGGCGAAGCGGCCGTCGTCCCCGGCATCGTCGCCCATGACGCCCGCCACGTAGCGGGCGTGGATGCCCTCGGCGATGCAGGCCAGCTTCCAGTAGCCCAGCGCCGTGTAGTAGCTCAGCTGCGAGACGTCGGCGCCCGTGCGCTGCACGTAGCGCTCCACGAGCGCCTCCCGCTCCGGGAAGCCGTCGGTCGCGGTGGGGGAGCCGATCAGCACGTCGGCCCCGCCGTGACCCGGCCGGATCCAGTAGACCATCAACAGCCCGAGGTCGGCCAGCGGGTCGCCGAGCGTGGCGAGCTCCCAGTCCAGCACCGCCGCGACGGAGCCGTCGCCGGCGATGACGCAGTTGTCGATGCGGAAGTCGCCGTGCACGATCGCGGTGCGCGGCGCCTCCGGGACGTGGGCCGACAGCCGCCGGTGCACCTCGTCGATGGCCGGCACGTCGCGGCTCTTGGACTGCTCGAACTGGCGGTGCCAGCGGCGCAGCTGGCGCTCGACGTAGCCCGTGCGCCGGCCCAGCCCGCCGAGCCCGACGGCGTCGGGGTCGACCTGGTGCAGGTCTGCCAGCGCGTCGATCAGCGCGTCGGCGATCGTCGCACGCTGGATGGGGGAGAAACGCGCCTCCACGTCTGACTCCTCGCGCAGGATCGCGCCGTCGACGAAGTCCATGACGTAGAACGGCGCGCCGGTGACCGTGGGGTCGTCGCAGAAGCCGAGAGCGGTCGGCACGGGCACGTCGGTCGGCGCCAGCGCGGAGATGATCCGGTGCTCGCGGCCCATGTCGTGCGCGGACTGCAGCACATGGCCCAGCGGTGGCCGGCGCAGGACGAAGCGCCGGTCGCGCCCGTCGGTGACGGCGTAGGTGAGGTTGGACCGACCGCCGGCGACCAGGTGGAAGGAGAACGGCGCCCGCAACTCCGTGACGTGCTCGCCGAGCCACGCCTCCACGGCCTTGCGCTCGAGGCCGCCCGCGGTGTCGGTGACGTCTGCCATCCCGGCCAACCTAGGCGACCCGCGGCGCTCCGGTGACGCGCGCGGGGACCACGTTGGAGGTCTGTCCAACCGCGCCCCGGCGGGTGTCTCGGGCGCCCGCGCGACACGGTCAGGGTGGCGCCATGGACTTCATGACCACGGAGAGCGGCCCCCAACGGATGAACGCGTGCGACGCGAGGCCCGCGATGTTCGACCTCACCGGCCACGTGGCGGTGGTGACCGGCGGCGGGCGCGGCATCGGGCTCGGCATGGCCGAGGGCCTGGCCCGGGCCGGCGCCGACGTCGCGATCTGGGGGCGCGACGAGGCGCGCCTCGAGCAGGCGCGCGAGCGCCTCGCCGCCCACGGCACCGGCGTGCTCGCCACGCGCTGCGACGTGTCGGACGCCGCCGACGTCGAGCGTGCCTTCGCCGCGACGCTGCGCGAGCTGGGCCGCATCGACTCGTGCTTCGCCAATGCCGGCGTCGCCCCGGACGGCGCCGGGTTCCTGGACCTCTCGATCGACGAGTTCCGCCGCGTCATCGCCATCAACCTCGAGGGCGCCTTCCTGACGCTGCGCGGCGCCGCGCGGCACATGGTCGCCCGCAAGAGCGGGGGCAGCCTCGTCGGCGTCGCCAGCCTCTCGGCGATCGAGGGTCAGGCGCGCGCACAGGCCTACTCGGCCTCCAAGGGCGGCCTCGTCTCGATGATCCGCGGCTGCGCGGTCGAGCTCGCCCGCCACGGCATCCGGGCCAACGCGATCCTGCCCGGCTGGATCGAGACGCGGATGACCGACGGCGCGCTGACCTCGGACCCCGTCGTGGCCAAGGTGCTGCCGCGGATCCCCGTCCGCCGCTGGGGCCAGCCGGGCGACTTCGCCGCTACGGCGGTGTACCTCGCCGCGCCCGGCAGCGCCTACCACACGGGTGACGCGCTGATCGTCGACGGCGGGTACCACGCGTTCTAGCGTCGCGGTCCAGGCGGTTGGGCAAACGGCCAATCCGCACGCGCCATCCCAGGGGCGCCCGGGGCGGGCGCGACTAGGGTCGCTGGAGCATCCGCGGCCAAACACCTGTTCCAGGAGCACCCATGGACTTCACCCTGCCCGACCATCTCGTGACGCTGCTCACCGAGCTCGACGCCTTCATCGCCTCCGAGATCAAGCCGCTGGAGGAGCAGGACGACAACCAGCGCTTCTTCGACCACCGGCGCGAGTTCGCCCGGACCGACTTCGAGGCCGGCGGCATCCCGCGCGCCGACTGGGAGGAGCTGCTGGCCGAGATGCGCCGCCGTGCCGACGCGGCCGGGTTCCTGCGCTACGGCCTGCCGGTCGCCGTCGGCGGCCGCGGCGGCGGCAACCTCGACATGGCCGTCATCCGCGAGCACCTGGCTGCCAAGGGCCTGGGCCTCCACAACGATCTGCAGAACGAGTCGTCGATCGTCGGCAACCTGCCGTTCGCCTCGATCCTGCACGAGTTCGGCACGCCCGACCAGCAGGAGCTGATCGAGGGTTCGATCACGGGCGCGGTGTTCGTCGGCTTCGGCCTCACCGAGCCCGACCACGGCAGCGACGCGACGTGGCTGGAGACGACCGCCGTCCGCGACGGCGACGAATGGGTCATCAACGGCGCCAAGCGCTTCAACTCGGGCATGCACAACGCCACCCACGACGTGATCTTCGCCCGCACCTCCGGCGAGCCCGGCGCCGCCGAGGGCATCACCGCGTTCCTGGTCCCCGTCGAGACGCCCGGGCTCGACGTCCTCTTCCACTGGTGGACGTTCAACATGCCGACCGACCACTCCGAGGTCGCGCTGGAGAACCTGCGCGTGCCCGACAGCACCATCCTCGGCGACCTCGACCACGGGCTGGCGATCGCCATGCGCTTCGTGCACGAGAACCGCATCCGCCAGGCCGCCTCGGGCGTCGGCGCCGCCCAGTACTGCATCGACCGCAGCGCCGAGTACGCCCAGGCCCGCCACACCTTCGGCCGGCCGCTGGCCACCCGCCAGGCCATCCAGTGGCCCCTGGTCGAGCTGCAGACCGACGCGTCGATGCTGCGCACCTTCGTGCGCCAGACCGCGTGGGAGATGGACCAGGGCGACCCGGCGGCGGTCAGCGACAAGGTCTCCATGTGCAACTTCCGCGCCAACCGGCTCGCGTGCGACGCCGCCGATCGCGCGATGCAGGTCCACGGCGGCATCGGCTACACGCGCGCCATGCCGTTCGAGCACCTCTACCGCCACCACCGTCGCTACCGGATCACCGAGGGCTCCGAGGAGATCCAGATCCGCAACGTCGCGGGGCACCTCTTCGGCTTCGTCAAGTCGCGCCGGATGACCCCCAACGCGGTCGGCCGCTAGCCGTCGCCCGATGCACCCGAACCCGAACCCGAACCCGCACCCGCACCCGCACCCGCCCAGGAGCATGAGATGACCCCGCAGCAGGGACGAGAAGTCGTCATCGTCGAAGCCGTCCGGACGCCCGTCGGGCGCGGCCACCCGGAGAAGGGCTATTACAAGGACACCCATCCGGCCGACCTGCTCGGCAGGACCTACACCGAGCTGATCGCGCGCAGCGGGATCGACCCGGCCGAGGTCGACGACGTCATCGCCGGCTGCGTGCAGCAGTTCGGCGAGCAGGCCTTCAACATCGCCCGCACCGCGTGGCTGCAGGAGGGCCTGCCGATCGAGACGTCCGCCTCGACGGTCGACCTGCAGTGCGGCTCCGCGCAGCAGGCCGTGACGTTCGGCTCGGCGCTGATCGCGATGGGCGTCCACGACGTCGTCATCGGCTCGGGCGTCGAGCACATGGGGCACATCCCGTTCTCGGCCGGCGTCGAGGTGCAGAAGCTCTACGGCCAAGCGTTCACCGCGAAGCTCATGGAGAAGCACGACATCGTCGGCCAGGGCCTCGGCGCCGAGATGATCGCCGACCAGTGGGAGATCCCGCGCAGCGAGCTCGACGAGCTGGCCGTGCAGTCGCACGCCAAGGCGCACCGCGCCACCGAGCAGGGTCTGTTCGCCCGCGAGATCGTCGGCATCGAGGTCGACGGCACGACGGTCATGACCGATCAGGGCATCCGCCCGGGCACGGACCTCGCGACGCTCGCCGGCCTCAAGCCGGCGTTCAAGCCCGACGGCAAGATCACCGCGGGCAACGCCTCGCAGATCTCCGACGGCGCCGCCGCGGTGCTGCTGATGAGCCGCGAGAAGGCCGACCAGCTCGGGCTGCGGCCGCGCGCGCGGATCGTCGACGTCACGACCGTCGGCTGCGACCCGGTGAAGATGCTCGAGGGGCCGATCCCCGCCACGGCGAAGATCCTCAAGCGCAACAACATGAAGCTGAGCGACATCGACTACGTCGAGATCAACGAGGCCTTCGCGCCCGTCGTCGCGGCGTGGCAGCGCGAGCACGATGCCGACCTGTCGCGCGTCAACCCGCGCGGCGGCGCGATGGCCATCGGCCATCCGCTGGGCTCCACGGGCGCGCGGCTGCTGACGACGCTTCTGCACGAGCTCGAGGACGACGACAAGGAGTACGGGCTGGCGACGATGTGCTGCGGCGGCGGCCTGGGAACGGGCACGCTCATCCAGCGCCTGTGATGGCGGCCCTGCCACTGGCCGACGTCCGCGTGCTCGACCTCTCCCGGCTGCTGCCCGGGCCGTTCTGCTCGCTCATGCTGGCGGACTTCGGCGCCGACGTCGTCAAGGTCGAGGACCCCGGCGCGGGCGACTACGGGCGCTGGGCGGAGCCGCTGCTCGGAGGCACCGAGCCCTCGACCGACTCGGCGTTCTTCCTGGCGCTGAACCGCAACAAGCGCTCGATCCAGCTCGACCTCAAGTCCGACGCCGGGCGCGACGCGCTGCTGGGACTCGTCGACCGCGCCGACGTCCTGCTCGAGTCCTTCCGCCCCGGCGTGCTGGAGCGCCTGGGCCTGGGCTACGAGGCGCTGCTGGCCCGCCGTCCGGCGCTGGTCATCTGCCCGATCACCGGCTACGGCCAGGATGGCCCCTACCGCGCGCGGCCCGGGCACGACCTCAACTACCTGGCCTCGGTCGGGCTGCTCGACCTCTCGGGCGAAGCGGATGGCGCCCCCGCCCAGTCGGCCGCGCAGATCGCCGACCTCGGCGGCGGAGCGCTGATGGCCACCTTCGGGATCATGGTCGCGCTGCGCCACGCGAAGGCCACGGGGGAGGGCCAGGTCGTCGACGTCTCGATGGCCCACGGCGCGCTGTCGTGGTTGGGCCCGCTGGCCGCGGGCGCGCTGGCCGGCGTCGCCGAGCCGGCCCGCGGCGACCTGCAGCTCGGCGGCGGCGTGCTCTGCTACCGGCCCTACGCCTGCGCCGACGGCCACGTCAGCATGGGCGCGCTGGAGCCGAAGTTCTGGGTGGCCTTCTGCCGCGGCGTCGGCCGCAAGGACCTCATCGAGCGCCAGTTCGACGCGCCCGGCACCCCGGCCCACGCCGAGGTCGAGGCGATCCTGCTGGGGCGCACACGCGCCCAGTGGGCCGACTTCGCCGGGGCGGTCGACTGCTGCCTGGAGCCGGCGGCGACGCTGGTCGAGGCGCTGGCCGGTGACGTCGTCCGCGGCCGCGACGGCATGGTCGTCGAGGTGCGCCAGCCCGGCATCGACCGGCCGCTGGAGGTCCTCGGGTGCCCGCTGATCCTCTCCGCCACGCCCGCCGACGTCCACCGTCGTCCCGCCCCCGCGCTGGGCGAGCACACCGGCGAGGTGCTGGCCGAGGCGGGTCTCGTCGTTCCCACCCCACAGGAGACACCAACCCCATGAACATCGAAGACACCACCGCCCTGGTCATCGGCGGAGCATCCGGCCTCGGCGAGGCCACCGCTCGCCGGCTCGCCGACCTCGGCGCCGAGCTGGTCATCGCCGACCGCGACGCCGAGCGCGGCGGGGCCGTCGCCGCCGATCTCGGCGGTCGCTTCGCCCACGCCGACGTCACCGACGAAGGCGCCGTCGCAGCCGCTGTCGCGCTGGCCGCCGGGGGCACCGGCGGGCTGCGCGTCTGCGTCAACTGCGCCGGGATCGGCACGCCGATGCGCATGGTCGGCCGCGAGGGCGTCGCACCGATGGACAGCTTCGAGCGGACGATCGCCGTCAACCTCCTGGGCACGATCCGCGTCCTGCGCCTCGCCGCGGCCGCGATGGTCGGCCAGGACCCGCTGCCGGGCAGCGACGCGCGCGGGCTGTGCGTCAACACCGCGTCGGTCGCCGCCTACGACGGGCAGATCGGCCAGGTGGCCTACTCGGCCTCCAAGGGCGGGGTCGTGGGCCTGACGCTGCCGGCGGCGCGCGAGCTCGCCGGGCGCGGCGTGCGCGTCGTGACCATCGCCCCGGGGATCTTCGACACGCCGCTGCTGGGCCAGTTGCCCGACGCCGCCCGCGCGTCGCTCGGCGCGGCGGTGCCCTACCCGTCGCGGCTCGGGGCTCCCGACGAGTTCGGCGCGCTCGTCGCCCACATCGTCGACAACGAGATGCTCAACGGCGAGACCATCCGCCTCGACGGCGCGCTGCGGATGGCCCCGCGCTGAGCGTGCCGCGCGGCCCGGGGGCGCTCAGCCCCCGGCCGGCCGGCGCGACAGCTGCTCGCCCCACTCGGTGGAGCCGCGCAGCTGGGCCTTGAGGATCTTGCCGCCGGGGTTGCGCGGCAGGGGGTCGTTCTGGATGACCACGTACTGCGGGATCTTGAAGTCCGCCAGGCGCGAGGACAGGAAGTCGACGAGCTCGGCGGCCGTGAGCGCCTCGCCCTCGCGCACGACGACGATCGCGCCGACCTTCTCGCCCATGACCGGGTCGGGGACGCCGACCACCGAGACCTCGGTGACGGAGGGGTGCAGGCTGATCGCGTTGTCGACCTCGATCGAGTACACGTTCTCGCCGCCGCGGTTGATGAGGTCCTTGATGCGGTCGACGATCTCGACGAAGCCGTCCTCGTCGATCGTCGCGACGTCGCCGGTGCGCAGCCAGCCGTCGTCGAACGCGCGGGCGGTCTCGTCCGGCTTGTTCCAGTAGCCCGCGACGACCTGCGGGCTGCGGATCAGCAGCTCGCCGGCGCCGCCTTCGAAGCCGCTGTCCTCCAGGCGCAGCTCGGCGACGGGGGAGGCGAAGCCGACCGTCTCGGGGCGCTCCCTGGAGTGCTCGTGCGTGAGGAACGTGGTGACCGACGCCGTCTCGGTGAGCCCGTAGCCGTTCCCCAGCCGGGCGTTGGGGAAGGCGCGCATGACGTCACCGACCTGCTCGGGCGGCATCGGCGCGCCGCCGTAGGTGACCCACCGGACGTGCGAGAAGTCCATGTCCTTGAACTGCGGCCGGTCCATGGCCAGCCAGAGGATCGCCGGCACGCCGACCATCGCGTCGGTGCGGTAGTCCACCAGCGCCGACAGGAGCTCGTCGACGTCGAAGACCGGCATGATCACCGTCGTCGCGCCGAGGCGGATCATCGGCAGCAGCTGGCTGTTGCACCCCGTGACGTGAAACAGCGGGACCGACACGAGCATCCGCGTCGTCTCGCTCGCCCCCATGAAGCTCGCCCGCAGGACGGTCTCGACGTTCGAGGTGAAGTTCTCGTGCGTCGTCATGGCGCCCTTGGGGCTGCCGGTCGTGCCGCTGGTGTAGAGGATCGCCGCGACGTCGGTGGGGCCGACGTCGTCGACGGCCATGGGGTCGCCGGCGGGCAGCGCCTCGCCCGGCAGGAACACGAACCTCGCGCCGGAGTCGTCGATCACGTAGGCCACCTCGGGCTCGGCGAAGCGCGTGTTGACCGGCACGACGATCGCCCCGGCCATCAGGCCACCGAAGAAGGCCAGGCACCAGTCGACGCCGTTGCCCAGGCGGATCGCGACGCGATCGCCCCGCTCGACGCCCGCCGCGGCCAGGCCGCCGGCCACGCGCGCCGCCCGATCCCAGAACTCGGCGTAGGTCAGCGACTCGCCGCCGATCTCGACGATCGCCTCGTGGTCGGGCCGGGCCTGCGCGGTGTCGCGCAGCATCGCGACCAGCGACGGCGGCAGCCCCTCGTAGTGCAGGATGCCGTCCTCGCCGCGGTAGACGCCCGACTCGTCGAACGGGTGCAGGCGCCCGACGACGCCCTCCTTCTGGACGGCCGTGCTCATGCCGCCAGCCAGGTGTGCACGTTCTTGCCCATCATCGCCTCGAGATCGTCCTCCGCGACGCCCAGCTCGCGCAACTGCGGCAGCACCGTGTCGAACAGGAAGGTCGTGTGCCAGTTGGGCGCCAGGTCCAGGACCTCCTCGCGGGGCCACCAGTCGAACTCCATGACGACGTCGTGGCCGATCATCAGCCGGTCCTTGTAGCCGCGCTGCACCAGGGCGGCGAGCGTGGCGTTGCGCGGCCCGGCCTCCAGGATGAAGTCCATGCCGTAGCGGTCCAGGCCGATCGTGCAGCCGGTGGCCAGCAGGCGCTCGATGTAGTCGAGGTCGTCGGTGTCGCCGGTGTGCGCGATCTGGACCTTGGCCGGGTCGACGCCCTCGTCGGTGAAGATCGCCATCTGGTCCAGGCCCGTGGGGGTGTTGGGGTTGGAGTGGGCCATGATCGGCGCGCCGGTCTCCAGCGACGCGCGCGCCACCGCGCGGTGGACCATCTCGACCTGCTCGGTGATGCCCGGCGCGTCGGCGGCGCACTTCAGAAAGCCCGCGCGGACGTCGGTGCCCTGGATGCCGACGGTCAGGTCGTGCACGAAGCAGTCGGCCATCAGCTTGACGTAGTCGGCGCCGGGCACGGGGATGATCGGGATGAAGGTGTAGCCGACGGTGTACACGCCGGTGGCCATCACGAAGCGCACGCCGGTGGCCTCGGTGACGCGCGTGTTGAAGCGAACGTCGCGGTTGAGGTCCATGCAGGCCGGGTCGCAGACCGTCTGCACGCCGTGCTCCTTCATCGCCAGAACCTGCGGGATCACCAGCTCGAGGTCGCGGTCCTCGTCGAAGAGGTGCGGCCACTGGAAGCGCACGCCCTCCGAGCCTCCACGGGTGTGCTCGTGCACCATCGTGCGGCCGAGCTCGGAGGCCTCGACGAGGCCGGCGGTCGTGGGGATCTGCGGCATGTCTCGTTGACGCTCCTTGATGATGGACGGGCGGGACAGAACGCGCGGCAGCCCGTCGGTGCCGCGTCCGATCATCGTCGCGCCGCCGAGCCACGCCGGAGGGTCTGCGGCGAGCCATTGTCGAGAGTTCCAAGCTCCGGCGCCGATGGGGTCGCAACGGCCCGGCGCCGCACCACCCGGCGCCGTCCGAGGACCGCCCGGTACGGTCTGGCCGATGGACGGAGAACGGGTGCGAGTCACCATCGCCGATCACGTCGCCACGGTGACGCTGACCCGGCCGGAGAAGCACAACGCGCTGGATCCCGCGATGTTCGCGGCGCTCGGCCAGGCCGCACGGGAGCTGCGCCATGCGCCCGGCGTGCGCGCTGTGGTCCTCCACGGCGAGGGCAAGAGCTTCTGCTCGGGCCTCGACGTCGCGTCGTTCGCCGACCTCGACGACGGGGTCGACCTCGGCCGCCCCGAAGGCGAGCGCGCCAACGGCGCGCAGCGCCTGTGCACCGACTGGATCGACCTGCCGGTGCCCGTCATCGCGGCCGTGCACGGCAACTGCTTCGGCGGCGGGCTGCAGATCGCGCTGGGCGCCGACGTGCGCATCGCCGCGCCCGACGCGAAGCTCAGCGTCCGGGAGGTCCGCTGGGGCCTCGTCCCCGACATGGGCATCACCTCGACGCTGCCGCGATTGCTGCGCATCGACGTCGCCAAGGAGCTGACCTACACCGGCCGCACGGTCTCCGGGGAGGAGGCGGCGGCGCTCGGGCTGGTCACGCGCACCAGCGAGGACCCGCTTGGCGCCGCGCAGGCGCTGGCCCGCGAGATCGCCGCGCGCTCTCCCGACGCGGTGCAGGCGGCCAAGCGCCTGTTCGACACCGCCTGGAACGCCCCGGTCGACGAGGGGCTCGTCCTCGAGACCGAGCTGCAGATGAGCCTCATCGGCGGCACCAACCAGATGGCCGCCGTGACCTCGGGACCCGACCCCGACCCCGAGGTCTTCACCGATGCGCTCTGACTCAGGCCGGGGCGTGCTCCTCGCGCAGCGTGCGCTTGAGGATCTTGCCCGAGGCGTTGCGCGGCAGCTCCCGGGCGAACACGACGCCTGACGGCTTCTTGTAGCCCGCGAGGTTGGTGCGGCACAGCTCGATCAGCTCGGTCTCGGTGACCTCGGCGCCCTCGTGGGTGACGACGACGGCCAGCGGCGTCTCGACCCACTTGTCGTGCGGGACGCCGATGACGGCGACCTCGGCAATCGCGTCGTGGGCCGCCAGGACCGCCTCGATCTCGGCGGGGTAGATGTTCTCCCCGCCGGAGATGATCATGTCCTTCTTGCGATCCACGACGTGGATGTAGCCCTCGTCGTCGCGCTGGACGAGGTCGCCGCTGTGGAACCAGCCGTCCTCGAAGGCGTCGGCCGTGGCGGCCTCGTTGCGGAAGTAGCCCTGGGTGACGGTCGGGCCGCGGTAGACGATCTCGCCGACGTGGCCGTCGGGCACGTCGTCGCCCTCGTCGTCGACGATGCGCACCTCGACGCCGAGCACCGGCTTGCCGACCGAGCCCATCTTGCGCACCGAGTCGGCGCCCTTGAGGAAGCAGGTGCAGGACGACATCTCGGTCTGGCCGAAGGCGTTGACGATCTCGCTGTCGGGGAACGTCGCCGACATCAGCTCGAGCGTCGAGCGCGGGGCCTGCGACGCGCCCCAGAACGCCTTGCGCAGGACCGTCGGGTCGATCTTCGCGATGTCGGGATGGCTGCAGACCTCCAGCCACTGCGTCGGCACGAAGTAGCACATGGTAGCCGAGTGGCGGAAGAGCAGGTCGATGGACTGCCCGGCGTCGAAGCCCGTCGAGGGCGTGATGATCACCGTGCCGCCGAGGAAGATGAACGGCAGCACGCCGTTGACGCCGCCGATGTGGAACAGGGGCAGCCCCGAGAGCCACACGTCGTCGCCGGTGGCGCCGAGCTCGTGGATCCACATCGTCGTGTGCGCGTAGAGGTTCTGGTGGCTGAGCATCGCGCCCTTGGGCCGGCCGGTCGTGCCCGACGTGTACATCAGGAACGCCAGGTCGGACTCCTGCACGACGACCGCGGGCGCCTCGGGCGAGGCCTGCGCCAGCGCCTCCTCGTAGGGCTCGGAGCCTTCGGGCTGGTCGCCGACGGCGAGGTGGAAGCCCACGCCGTCGACCGACGCGTGCGCCGCGGCGGCGCGGTCGGCCAGCTCGGAGTCGGCGATGATCCCGACGGCCTCGGAGTTGGCCAGGATGTAGTCCAGCTCCGCCTGCACCAGGCGGAAGTTCACGGGCACCGGGGTGGCGCCGAGCTTCTGGCAGCCGAAGAACGCCTCCACGACCTCCAAACGGTTGTACATCAGCAGCGCGACGTTGTCGCCGCGCGTGACGCCGCGCTGCGCCAGCGCGTTGGCCAGGCGGTTGGCGCGCTCGTCGAGCTCCGCGAACGTGCGCTGCACACCCTCGAAGATGAGCGCGACCTTGTCGGGCCGCAGGCGGGCGTTGCGCGCCAGCAGCTCGGGGAGCACGAGGCGCCGCGAGCGCTGCAGACCCAACTGCGCCGGGTCGTCGACGGAAGTGGCGGACGTGGGCTGCGTGGTCATGCTGCATTCCTAGATCGCGGGGCCGGCGGTCGCTGCGGCCGGTGCCGGGCCGGCTGTGCGTTTCGCCAATCTGCGCGGCGGGGCCGGCGGCGTGGGCGGCTCGGGCGCGGCACGCTTGCATCATGCGCCGAACCATCTTCGAGGACGTCCACGACGACTTCCGCCAGTCCGTCCGTGGGTTCCTGCAGGCCGAGGCCCTGCCCCACACCGAGGCGTGGGAGCAGGCCGGGATGGTCGACCGCAGCTTCCTGCGCAAGGCCGCCAAGCAGGGACTGGTCGGGTTCGCCGCGCCGGAGGAGTACGGCGGCGCAGGCCTCACCGACTTCCGGTTCAACTGCGTGCTCGACGAGGAGGTCGCCTACACCGGCACCGTGGGCGACAACCTCAACCTGACCAACGACATCCTCGCGCCCTACCTGCTGGAGCTCACGACCGAGGAGCAGCGCGCGCGCTGGCTGCCGCGCTGGACCTCGGGCGACCTGGTCCCGGCCATCGCCATGACCGAGCCCGGCGCCGGCTCGGACCTGCGCGGCATCGCCGCCAACGCGACCTGGCAGGGCGACCACTACACGTTGACCGGATCGAAGACGTTCGTCAGCTCCGGCATCCAAGCGGACCTGGTCATCGTCGCGGCCAACGTCGTGCAGGACGGCGTCAAGGGCCTGGGATTGTTCGCCGTGGAGGCGGGCGCTGAGGGCTTCGAGCGCGGGCGCAAGCTGTCGAAGGTCGGCCGCCGCGCCCAGGACACCGCGGAGCTGTTCTTCGAGAACGTCGTCGTCGGACCCGAGAACGTCATCGGCACGCCGGGGGAGGGCTTGCGCAACCTCATGCGCAACCTCGCCCAGGAGCGCCTGTCGATGGCCGTCGTCGCCGTCGCCGCCGCCGAGCGGGCGCTGGAGATCACGCTGGAGTACACCCGCGACCGCCAGGCGTTCGGCCAGTCGATCGGCTCCTTCCAGCACAGCCGCTTCACCCTCGCCGAGTTGGCGACCGACGTGCAGGTCGGCCGCATCTACGTCGATCGGTGCATCGCGGAGCACACGGCGGGGAACCTGACGGCCGTGGAGGCCGCGTCGGCGAAGCTGTGGACCACGGAGCTGCAGTTCCGCGTCATCGATCGATGCATGCAATTCCACGGCGGGTACGGCTACATGGAGGAATATGAGATCGCACGGATGTGGAAGGACGCCCGGGTGACCCGGATCTACGGCGGCACCAGCGAGATCATGAAGGAGATCGTTGGCCGCTCCCTGGCGCTCTAGGGCGCCCACGACCACATGACCGATCCCGGATCCCGCACCTGGCCCCTGCGCCTGCTCGCCTCGCCCGACGGCGTGGCCGCCGGCTCGACGCTGCGCGAGGCCCGCACGCGCGCGCGTCCGATGGTCCTCGGGCTCGACGCCGGCGTGGAGCAGTCCGAGCGCGTGGGCGCGCTCGGCTCGCGGCTCGCGCGCCTGCACGGCCTCGGCCTGCCGGTGCTGCCCGGCTTCGTGGTGTCCACCGACGCCTGGAAGGCCTGGCGCGACGCGGGTGGGGCGATGCCCGAGCTCGTGCGCCGGGAGCTCGGGGTCCATCTCCGTGCGCTGGCGACCGGCCTCCCCGACGCCTTCGGCCAGGACCCCGACGCGCCGGTGCAGCTGCGCCTCCGCGCGTCGCGCGCCGTCGCCATGGCGCGCCGCGACCACCGCGAAGCCGCCGTGCCTCCGCTGCGCCGGGCGGCGGGCCACGGCGCCGAGCTGGAGGCGGAGACCGCCGAGCTGGTCGAGGCGCTGTGGCGCGAGCACGCGCCCGGCGGACCGCTGGCCGTCGTGGTGCAGGCGGGCACGCCGCGCCAGCCGCCGGAGCGCAGCGGGCAGGGCGTGGCCATCACCCGCGACCCGGGCAGCGGCTCGCCGGGCACCGTCGGCTGGTTTCGCACCGCCGACGCCGACGCCGGCCATACGGACTCACTCACGGTCCTGCGCCAGCGGTTCCCGCTCGCGTTCGCGAAGCTCGACGGGGCGATGCCGCTCGTCGAGTCGGTCTGGGGCGACATGTGCGAGGTCCCGTTCTCCATCGGGCGCGACCGGCTGTGGATCCTCGACACGCGGCCGGCCGAGCGCAGCGGCGCCGCGGCGATCCGCGTCGCGGTGGAGCTGGTGGACGAAGGGCTGATCGACCTCGACGCCGCGCTGCGCCGCGTGCCGCTCTCGGCCGCCCGCGAGGTCCAGTGGCCCGTCTTCTCCAACGACCAGGCGATCGAGGTGCTGGCCCGCGGCCTGCCGCTGGTGGCCGGCGCGGCCTCGGGCGCCGCGGTCTTCGACGTCGAGGCGGCGGCGGCGTTCGCCGCGCGGGGAGCGGCGACCGTGCTCGTGGTGCCCGACGTCCAGATGGTGGACGTAGCGCGCCTGGACGGCGTCGGTGCCGTGGTCGTGGCGGCCGGCAAGGCTCGCGCGGGCGCCGGCTCGCTGCTGCGACCGGCACGCCGGCCCGCCGTCGGCGACGTCGCGGGGCTGCAGGTCGACCTCGACGAACGCGTGATGCGGCTGGCCCACGGTGCGCCCGTGCACGAGGGCGACCGCATCTCGGTCGACGGCAGCCGCGGCGTGCTGGCGCGCGGTGACGTCCGCGTGCTGCCGCCCCAGCCGGACGTCCATGTCGCCCGCTTCCTGACCTGGTGCGAGGAGCACACGCGGATCCCCGTCCTGGAGGCGGCGCCCCGTGGCTGGCCGCGGATCGCCGGCCTCGAGCAGGCCGCCGCGCTGCAGGGCACGCGCGCGGTGATCGTCGCGCCGGAGCAGGGCGCGGACGTCGCCCTGGCCGAGCTGGTCGCCGCCGCGCAGGCCGGCGGCGCGACGGATCTTGCACTCGAGCTCCCCGGCGACCTGACCGACCTCCGGCCGCCGCGCGCGCCGTGGCGCTCGATCGTCGCTCGCCGCGAGCACGCCTGGGCGGGGCAGCTGCTCTCGTCGCGCATCGACGTCCGCTGAGCGCCGTTGGAGATCTCTCCAACGAGGGCGATCCGGTGCGGCGCCCGGATGCCCCTCGGCGGTACGGTGCTGCCCTATGGCCGAACAGCAGCTGCCGGTTGCCGGGGAGGCGCCGCGCCCGGGTGCGGGCGCGCCGGCGTCGGCGTCAGCACACTTGGCCTATCGTGCGGCCGTCCGGGCGTTCGGCGACATCGCCGGGGCGCTGAACGAGACCGCCGAGCAGGACGACCTGCTGCACCTCATCGCGATGCACATCTGCGAGCTGGCGGGCATCTCGCGCTGCAGCGTCTATCTGCGCGACCCGAAGACGGAGCTGTTCCGCGGCCAGGTGGGCCATCCCGGCCGCGAGGGCGACTCGCAGGTCAAGCGCCTCGTGGCCGGGACGGAGGCCGATCGCTTCACGCATGAGATCGTCGCGACGTTGCGACCGGTCGTGCTGACCGACGCGCTGCATGACCCGCGGCCGATCCGCTCGACGATGCGCCACTGGGGCATCCGGTCGATGCTCGGGGTGCCGATGGTGCTGCGTGGCGAGGTCGTCGGCCTGGTCTTCCTCGACGACGCCGACCACCCGCACACGTTCACCGAAGAGGAGACCGAGCTCGCCTCGACCTTCGCCGACATGGCCGCGGTCGTGATCGCCCAGGCCCAGATGACCGCGCGGCTGCGGTCCAGCCTGAAGACCGTCGCCCGGCAGAACGACCTGCTACGCCGTGCGGCCTCGATGGATGACCGGCTGACCGAGCTCGTGCTCGAGGGCGGCAACCTGAGCGAGATCGCTGCGGCCGCCGCCGAGCTGACCGGCAAGCCCTGCGACATCTACGACGGCGACGGGCGGCGGCTGGCCGGGGCCGTCCCGGCGTGGCTGGAGGACAAGGCGATCCCGCGCGTGCTCGACCCCGAGTACCGCAGCGTCCCCGCGGTCAAGGAGGCCCTTGACGCGCTCGGCGACAAGGACAGCGGCGTCATCGGCCCACTGCCGGCGGCCGGGCTCAACCACCGCTTCCTACTGGCGCCGATCACCACGCGCGACGACTCGTGGGGCTCGCTGGTCGTCATGGAGTTCGGATCGCGCTTCGGGCCGTTGGACATGCACATCGCCCGGCGCGCGGCGACCAACGCGGCGCTCGAGCTCTCGGCCGAGCGGCGGGCGGCCCGCGCCGAGTGGGACGCCCGGTCGTCGCTGGCCGGCGAGCTGATCCGCGGCAACCCCGACATGGTCGCGCTGCGGCGCCGCGCCGAGTACCTCGGCGTCGACCTCGACGCGCCGCACGTCGTATGCCTGGTGGGCACCGACTGCAGCGGCGCGGGCGCCCTGCCGACCGCCGCGGAGTTCTCGGCGGCGTTCGCCGAGACGGCCGAGGCGGGCACCGCGCTGGCGACCGGGGTCACCGAGGGCATGTTGGTGGTCTTGGCGCTCGATGCCAGCCGGCCCGCGCTGGAGGCCATCGGCCGCGCGCGCGACCGCGTCGCGTCGGTGCTCGAGCAGCTGGCCGCGCCGGACGTCACGCTCGTGGGCGCGGTGTCGACGCGCTGCGGCGCGCCGGCCGACTACCCCGGCGCCTACGGCCAGGCCCAGCAGGTCATGGCGTGCCTGCAGTCCTTCGCGCAGGAGGGCCGGGCGCTCGTGCTGACCGCCGACGATCTCGGGCCGGGCCGGCTGTTCCTCGCGTCGTCGAGCCGCGTCGAGGCCGACCGCTTCGCCAACGACGCGCTGTCGGCGCTGCTGGTCGAGGGCGACGCCGCGATGGCCGACCTGCTGGCGACGCTGCGGATGTTCTTCGACAACTCGCGCAGCGTGCGCAAGTCGGCCCAAGCCCTGGACGTCCACGAGAACACGGTGCGCTACCGGCTGGGGCGCATCGAGGAGCTGACGGGGCTGGCGGTCGGGTCCGACTCCGACGACCAGCTGACCGCACAGCTCGCCTTGCTGATCGTGCGGATCCAGGGGTGGCCGGGGACGTTGCCCGGCGCCGCGGGCTGATCAGCCGACCGTGAGCACCAACTTGCCGAGCGCCGTGCGGCCGCCGAGCGCGCGCAGCGCGTCGGCGCCCTCGGCGAGCCGGAACGTCGCGCCCACCAGCGGCCGCAGCCCGCCGTCGACCAGCCGCATCAGCTCCGCGATCGTCTCGACCATCGCCGACGGCTGCACCGCGACGAACGCGCCCAGGCCGACGCCGACGAGGCTCACGTTGCGCAGCAGCAGGCGGTTGACGGCGATCGACGAGATCGCGCCCGACGTGAAGCCCAAGACCAGCACGCGGCCCTCGGGTGCGGCCGACCGCACGGCCTCCAGCGTCGCGTCGCCGCCGACGACGTCGGCGACCAGGTCGGCGCCGTGGCCGCCCGTCTCGGCCAGGACTGCATCGCGCCAGGCGTCGCCGACCAGGACGACGTCGGCGCCGGCGGCCGTCGCGGTGGATGCCTTGGCTGCGGTGGAGACCACGGCGATCGCCCTCGCCCCGTAGGCCTTGGCCACGGCGACCGTCGCCGTGCCCAGGCCCCCGGCGGCGCCGAGGACGACGACGGTCTCGCCCGGCACGAGGCGGCCGCGGCCGCGCAGCGCGAAGACCGCCGTGAGGAAGTTCACGCCGAGGGCGGCGCCCTGCTCGAAGCTCAGGTGGTTGGGCAGGCGCCGCACGCGGTGGGGCGCGACGACGGCCAGCTCGGCGAAGCCGCCGCCGTCGGTCGAGGCCCACACGCGCTCTCCGGGCTCCAGGCCGCTGGCCGCCGGCGCGGTGCGCACGATCCCGGCGATCTCGCCGCCGGCCACGAACGGCAGCTCCGGCCGCTGCTGGTAGCGGCCCTGGGCCTGGAGCAGGTCCGGGAACGAGACGCCGGCCGCCCGAACCTCGATCAGCACCTCCTCGCCGGAGGCGACCACGTCTGGGCGCTGGGCGGCGACGACGCCGTCGGGTCCGTCGAGGCTGCGGATCTCCAGGACCTGCACGGCCGCGCGCCCGCGCTCAGGCCTTGCCGGTGAACACGGGCGCGCGCCGCGCGCCGAACGCGGCGACGCCCTCGGCGAAGTCGTGGCTCTCGGCCAGCTCACCCTGCAGCCGGGCCTCGAGCCCGAGCTGCGCCTCCAGGCCCGACAGCGATGCAGCGTTGAGCGCCTGCTTGGTCGCGGCGTAGGAGCGGGTCGGGCCGGCGGCCAGTTGCACCGCCAGGTCGCGCGCCGCCTGATCCAGGTGGGCGTCGGCGACGACCCGCTCGATGAGCCCCCACTGCAGCGCCTCGGGGGCCGGGAGCCGCTGGGCCAGCACCATCATCAGCGACGCGCGGGCGAACCCGATGCGCGCGGGGATCGTGAGCGTGGCGCCGCCGTCGGGCGTGAGGCCGATGTTGGCGAAGGCCATCAGGAAGTAGGCCGACTCGGCGGCGATCACGAGATCCGCGGCGCACGCGATCGAGCAGCCGACGCCGGCGGCGGGGCCGTTGACCGCGGCGATCACGGGCTTGGGCATGCGTCGCAACTCCATGATCATGGGGTTGAAGATCTCGCGCAGGCTGATCTCGGTGGCCTCTCGGCGCGCGCCCGGATCGCTGAGCTCGCTGCGGATGTCGGCTCCCGCCGAGAACGCCCGTCCGGCCCCGGTGAGCAGCACGCAGCGGACAGCGTCGTCGGCCCCGAGGCGGAGCACCGTCTCCAAGAGCTCGCGCGACAGCTCGGCGTCGAACGCGTTGAGCGCCTGCGGGCGGCGCAGCTCCACGCGCACCGCGCCGTCGCGGTGCGAGAGCCCGAGCGTCGGGCGGTCTTCCAGCGGCTCCCAGGTGTCCATCGCCGCGAGGCTAGGCGAGCGCGCGGCGAGCCTCGGGCTGCGCCGGCCGGGGCCGGTGGAGAGATCTCCAGCTGTGCGTCTCCACAGGCGCGTGCTGCCTGGTGCGGCGCTCGTGCGCGAAGGAGGCCTAACGTCTGCGGTGATGACCGCTGCAGAGCAGGACGCGTCCGCGCAGGGCAGTACCGCGACGATCGAGCTCGGCCTGCGCGACGTGCTGCGCGAGGCGCTCGCCGACGCCGGCGTTGCTGTCCGGGGGCTGCGACAGCTGACCGGCGGCGCCAGCCGGCAGACGTGGTTCGTCGAAGCCGTTGGCTCCGACGGCGCGATACGGCGGCTGATCCTGCGCCGCGATCCACTGGCCGAGACGACGTCGGCCGGCTTCGCGACCGAGGCGGCGGTGCTGCGCGCGGCCCGCGACGCCGGCGTGCCCGAGCCCGAGGTCTTGGCCCATAGCGAGGATCCGGCGGTGCTCGGCGCGCCGTTCGTGCTCATGGAGTGGGTCCAGGGCGAGACGCTCGCGCGGCGCATCCTGCGCGACGATGCCTTCGCCGCGGTCCGGCCCCGCCTGGCGGCGCAGTGCGGCGAGATCCTGGCCCGCATCCACGCGATCGACCCGTCGGGCGTCCCGGGCCTGCGCTCCTTCGAGCCCGTCGGCCAGCTGCGCGAGCTGTTCGACGGCTACGAGGAGCGCAGCCCGGCGTTCGAACTGGGGATGCGGTGGCTGGACGCCAACCGGCCCGTGGTCGCCGCGCCGACCCTCGTGCACGGCGACTTCCGCAACGGCAACCTGATGATCGGCCCCGACGGCGTGTGCGCGGTGCTCGACTGGGAGCTCGTGCACGTCGGCGACCCGATGCAGGACCTCGGCTACCTGTGCGCGCGCGTCTGGCGCTTCGGGGGCGACGGCCCGGTCGGCGGCTTCGGGGCCTATGAGGACCTGTTCCATGGCTACGAGGCGGCCGGGGGCCGGCCGGTCGATCCCGAGGCGGTGCTGTGGTGGGAGCTCTGGTCGGCGCTGAACTGGGGCAGCGGCTGCCTGCACATGGCCCACCGCCACCTGTCGGGCAAGATGCGCTCGGTCGAGATGGCGGCGATCGGGCGCCGGGTCTGGGAGCAGGAGTACGACGTGATGCTGATGATCGAGCACCGGCTGAGGAGCCTCTGATGGCCGCACGCGGCGTGCCCACGACGACCGAGCTGATCGAGGCGGTTCGCGAGTTCCTGCGCGACGAGGTCATGCCCGCGACCGAGGGCCGCGTCCAGTTCCATACGCGCGTGGCCGCCAACGTCCTGGGGATCGTGGAGCGCGAGGTCGCCCTCGGGCCCGAGGCCGCCCGGGCGCACGCGGAGCGCCTCTCGAAGCTGGGCGTCGCCGACGACGCCGAGCTGGCAGCGGAGATCTGCGAGGGGCGCCTGGACGACCGGATCGGCGAGGTCGTCGACGCGATGCGGGCCTCGACGTTCGAGCGGCTCTGCATCGCCAACCCGCGCTACCTCCACGCGGCCGACGCGGCCCGCGTGCCGGCCGACTCGCCGGCCGCCACGGTGCGCTGAGCGGCGCTTGTGAGGGTCCACAAACCGCTGCGCGCGTGACTTTGCGCCCGCCCCGGGACGCTCCTTACGGTGAGCGCCATGAACCAGCTCTTCGGCCTCCACGGCCGGACCGTCATCGTCACCGGCGCGTCCAGCGGCCTCGGCGAGCGCTTCGCCCGGGTGCTCGCGGCCGAGGGCGCCCACGTCGTCGCCGCCGCGCGCCGCGGCGATCGCCTCCAGGCCCTGGCCGACGAGGTGCCGGGGGTGACGGCGTGCCGGTGCGACGTCTCGATCGACGCCGACCTGGAGCGACTCGTCGCCTTCACCGTGGAGCGGCACGGGCGCGTCGACGTGTTGATCAACAACGCCGGCGTCGGCACGCCGCACGCGGCCGAGTCCGAGCCGCCCGAGCACTTCCGCCACGTCGTCGATGTGAACCTCAACGCCCTGTTCGTCGCCAGCCAGATCGCCGGCCGGGTGATGCTCGAGCAGGGCAGCGGCAGCATCGTCAACATCGCGTCGATGTTCGGGCTCGTCGGGTCGGCGCCGATCCGGCAGGCCAGCTACTGCGCGTCGAAGGGCGCGGTCGTCAACCTCACCCGCGAGCTGGGCGCGCAGTGGATGCGCCGGGGCGTCCGCGTCAACGCGATCGCGCCGGGCTTCTTCCTGAGCGAGATGACGACGGAGCTGTGGGAGGACGAGCGCTCGATGGGCTTCCTGCGGCGCATGACCCCGGCCGGACGGCCGGGGGAGCCCCACGAGCTCGACGGCGCCCTGCTCTTCCTCGCCGGCGACGCCAGCACGTATGTGACCGGGCAGACGATCGCCGTGGACGGGGGCTGGACGGCGCGCTGAGGCGCCTGCCGGTCAGAGCATCTCGAGCGGCACCGGGTGGCTCGGCGGCGGGAACGCGCTGTCGAGCTTGACGACGTCCTCCTCGTCGAGCCGGATGTCCAGCGCTGCGCGGTTGCGGCGCACGTGGTCGGGCGACCCCGCTTCCGGTATCGCGCAGACGCCCTCGTGCGCGACGACCCAGGCCAGGGCGACCTGCGCCGAGGTCGCGCGGTGCTTGGCGCCGATGAAGCGCAGCACGGGATGGCCGACCAGGCGCCCCTGCTCGATCGGCGAGTAGGCGATCAGCGGCCGGCCGTTGGTGGCGCACCACGGCAGGAGGTCCCACTCGATGCCGCGGTGCAGGAGGTTGTAGAGCACCTCGTCGGTGGCGCACTGCCGGCCGCCGTCGACGTCCATCAGCTCCACCATGTCGGGGAGGTCGAAGTTGCTGACGCCCCAGTGCCGGACGAGGCCGGCGGCGCGCAGCTCCTCGAAGGCGCCGACGGTCGTCTGCAGCGGCACCCCGCCGCGCCAGTGCAGCAGGTACAGGTCGAGGTGGTCGGTGCCCAGCCGCGCGAGGCTCGCCTCGCATGCGGACATCGTGCCGTTGCGCGTGGCATGGGTCGGCAGGACCTTGTCCACCAGGAACACCTCGTCCCGCCGGCCGGCGATGGCCTCGCCGATCAGCTCCTCGGACTTCCCGCTGCCGTACATCTCGGCCGTGTCGATCAGCGTCATCCCGAGATCGATCCCGGTGCGCAGGGCGGCGATCTCCTCCTCGCGCGAGTGCCGCCCCTGCCCGAGGTGCCACGTGCCCTGACCGAGTACGGGGATCGTCGCGCCCGAGGGCAGGGTGGCGGCGCGGATGGCGAGGGTGGCCATGATGCCGGCGACTAGGCGGAGCCGACGCGACGTCCCGGCTCGGGGCGCGTCCCGCGCGCGAAGCGTGGCGCGTCGATGTCGGAGCCGGCCGGAAGGCGGGCCAGCAGGCGCTCGGCCTCGCCGGCGACCTCCTCGTCGACGAGCAGGTCATAGTGGTCGGCCTGGAGCCCGCCGACCGAGGAGAAGTCGCGCAGCCCGCGGGTGAGCAGGTGAGCGATCAGGCCGAACATGGCGCCGACCACGAGGCCGAACCACAGGCCGTCGAGGATCAGCCAGCCGCGTGCGACGACCGGGTCGGTCCAGTTGAAGACGGTGAACAGCCAGCCGATCAGCAGGCCGGCCAGGGCGCCGGAGGCCGCGCCGTTGAGCGTGGCGCGGAGGGTGGTCATGCGGCCGGTCACCTGCTCGACCGTCTTGAGGTCGCGGCCCACGATCGAGACGCGCTCGACGGGGAACTTCTGGTCGGAGAGGTAGTCGACGGCGCGCTCGGCTGCGGGGTAGCTGTCGAAGCTGGCGACGACGACCTTGCTGTTGGTGCGGGCGTTGCCGGGCGTGGGGCCGGCGTTGGTGGAACCGGGGGACACGGGGCCGGGATCGTCGGGGGTCTGGCTGCTCATCAGAGAAGCCTCCTGGTGCTCGAGGGGCGGACTCGTACGGGGAACTAGGGCGCAGCACCGCGCCGTCAACAAGGCGCGGCCGGGGTGGCGTGGCGTCGCAGGGTCAGGCGGCGCTGGGCGGGGCGGCGCCGCCGTGGCGTGGGGTGCGGCTGCGGGCGTCGCTCGCGCTCGTCGCCTCGCGGGACGCGGCCACGAGGACCACCAGCGAGCCGACGACGATCACGAGACCGCCGACGAAGGCCAGCAGCGCGCCGGCGTCGATGACCGTGGCTGCGTCCACGCCGGCGCGGGGGACGACGTGGATGCCGAGGTCCGGGACGTCGAACGCGCGGTAGATCCCATAAGCGGCGATGCCGAGCCCGGCCAGGGCGGCGACGGCGCTGGGCGCGCGCGGAGCTATCGCCGGCGGGATGGCGAGCATGGCCATGGCGACCAGAGCGCCGACCACCAGCGCGGCGGCCGCCCATGGGTACAGGCTCCAGAGGTTGACCGGAACCTCGAACAGGTTGACGATCGGGCGGGTGGCCACGACGACTTGGTAGTCGTACCAGGGCACCAGGGTCGAGACGGCGACCGCGACGCCGCCGAGAAAGCCGAAGGTCCGGGCGAGGAGGGAGGAGTACTCGGGCATCGTGCCCTGCGAGGTAGGCCGGTGCGTGCGACAGCAAAGGCACGCTTCGCTGGTTGCAGCGTGACCTTGGGCGGGCCGTGGCCGTTCCATGGTCATGAACATCGCCAAGCCCCTCATCTCCCTCGCCGCCGTCACGGCGGTCGCGCTGCTGGGCTCCGCCGGCGTCGCCACCGCCGCTGCGACCGCGCCGCAGGTTCGCGTCCACGCGATCTTCGGCGGGACCGGCGCGCACGTCGGCCAGGTCCTGGACGTCCGCACGAAGGGCCGCACGAGCGTGAAGGTCTCCCAGATCTGCTGGGAGCCGGCGCCGATCGGGCGGCCCACCTGCAGCGCGTCGGTCGACGGCGCGCCGTCGGCCACCGGCACCACCAAGCTGACGCTGAAGCTCGCCGACGGCACCGAGTTGCACAAGTCCATCGCCGTGTCGCCGGCCTACACCCACCGCGGCGGCCACGGCGGAAGCGACGCGGCGCCCGGGCACGTCTCGTGCGCGGGCCTGACGCTCTACGGCAACGTGCCCGCCAACGCCAAGGGCAACGCGCGCGACAAGGTGACCACGCTGGCCGCGGGGGCGCAGGTCGCGCAGTACAACCGCATCGGCGACTACGTGTTCTACTGGGAGTACGCCACCAACAAGGCCGGCTTCGGCAAGATCGGCTGCATCTCCGACGGGCTCGGGTCCTGAGAGCAACCGGCCGTGCACCACGTGTGCCGAGGGGTGGGCGCCGGTGAGCGTCAACACGTCGCCCGCGCCTGCCTCGGGCAGCACCTCGTACGCCGACCAGCGGATGACCTGCGGCTGCTCGCTCGCGTCGCCGGGGCTGAGGCGGATGCGCCCGCGCCGGCTCCTGCGTGGACTCCGGACGGGCGTTCGATCGCCGTTCCCCTCGGCTCGGGCGAGGGCATCGACCTCGTCGATGTGCACAGCGGTCGGCGCCGCGCCCTGCTGCGCGGCCCGGCACGGGACGTGGCGTTCGCCTCGAACGGCAAGGCCTACACCTTCGACGGGCCGGGCGGCATCTGGCTGGGCGACACGAGGACCGGCAGGGTCAGGCGGATCGTCGACGAGGGAACGCACGCCGTCTGGTCAGGGGACTCCCGCCACATCGCGTACCGTAGGAGAGACCGGCGTCGGCCCCATGCCGTAGAACTTGCCCCCATGGCCAGCTCCGAGGCAACGACCGTCGAGGCCGGTGGGCGCGAGGTGCGGGTGTCGAGCGCCGACCGGGTGATCTTCCCCGCGACCCAGCACACGCCGGTCGTCACCAAGCTGGACGTCGTCCAGTACTACCTCTCGGTCGGCGACGGGATCATGCGCGCGCTCGCACGGCGGCCGACGACGCTGGAGCGCTGGCCCAAGGGCGTCCATCCCGACGTCGTCGTGTCGACGCGCGAGCAGGGAGGCGGCGACGCGTTCTTCCAGAAGCGCATCCCGCGCGGCGCGCCCGACTACGTCGAGACCGCGCGGATCGAGTTTCCCTCGGGCCGCCACGCCGACGAGGTGTGCCCGACCGAGATCGCCGTCGTCGCGTGGGCGGCGCAGATGGGCACGATCACGTTCCATCCGTGGCCGGTCCGCCGCGAGGACGTCGACCATCCCGACGAGCTGCGCCTCGACCTCGACCCGCAGCCGGGCACCGACTTCGCCGACGCGGTGCGCGTCGCCGCGGAGGCGCGCACGCTGCTGGCCGACCTCGGCTACACCGGGTTCCCGAAGACGTCCGGCGGCCGGGGGATCCACATCTACGTCCGCATCGAGCCGCGCTGGACGTTCACCGACGTGCGCCACGCGGCGATCGCCTTCGGCCGCGAGCTCGAGCGGCGCCTGCCCGGCGAGGTCACGACCAAGTGGTGGAAGGAGGAGCGCGGCGAGCGCATCTTCGTCGACTACAACCAGAACGCGCGCGACCGGACGATCGCCTCGGCCTACAGCGTGCGGCCCAAGCCGGGCGCACCGGTCTCGGCGCCGGTCACGTGGGACGAGCTGCCCGGCATCGCGCCCGAGGACTTCACGGTCGCGACCATGCCCGCGCGCTTCGCCGAGGTCGGCGACCTCCAGGCGACGATCGACGACGCCGCCTACTCGCTGCAGCCGCTGCTCGACCTGTACGAGAGGGACGAGGCGGGCGACATGCCCTATCCGCCCGACTACCCCAAGATGCCGGGCGAGCCCAAGCGGGTGCAGCCCTCGCGTGACCGAGACCGGCCGCGCTAGCTCGGGCCCGGCGACTGCGGCAGCTTCTTGGTGCCGCGCCGCGGCGCGGGGGCCGAGGGCGGCGGCACGACCGGCCCGATGTCGCCGTCGGGCGCCTCGTCGAGGTCGACGATGACCGGTGCGTGATCGCTGGGGCCCTTGCCCTTGCGGGCCTTGCGGTCGACCCACGCCGCCTGGACGCGATCGGCCACGGCCGACCCGGCGAGGACCAGGTCGATCCGCATCCCGAGGTCCTGGTGGAACATGCCGGCCCGGTAGTCCCAGTAGGTGAACACGCGCTCGTTCGGCCAGCGGTCACGGACGACGTCGTGCAGGCCGACGGCCTCGAGCTCGGCCAGGGCGCCGCGCTCGAGCGGCGTGACGTGCGTCTGGCCGACGTAGGCCTCCGGGTCGAAGACGTCGTCGTCGGACGGCGCGATGTTGATGTCGCCCATCACGACGGTGGTGCCGGGGTCGCCGGCGGCGACCACGTCGCGCAGGCGCTCCAGCCACGCCAACTTGTACTGGTAGTGCTCGGAGTCCGGCGTGCGGCCGTTGGGCACGTAGACCGAGACCACGCGGGTGCCGCCGCACGTGGCGGACACCGCTCGGGCTTCCGGGTGCGGGAACCCGGGCGCGCCGTCGCCCAGGCCCGCGACCACGTCCTCGAGTCCCACGCGCGACAGGATCGCCACGCCGTTCCACGCGGCCTCGCCGTGCAGGGCGACCTCGTAGCCGCGCTCGGCCAGCTCGCCCCCGAGGAGCTCGGTGAAGGCGTCGTCGGCGAGCTTGGTCTCCTGCAGGCAGAGGACGTCGGGCCGGCGCTCGTCGAGCCACGGCAGCAGGCGCGGGACGCGTTGCTTGGCGGAGTTCACGTTCCAGGTCGCGATACGCACCCGGCGTACGGTAAAGGCTGGTCGCGCTCGTCTCCCACGCGGGTGACGTGCGGCACCTGCCGCTCGTCCACCGCGGCCGCCGGCAGGCTCAGCCGCCGGCCGGCCGGCCGGCCCGAGCACCATGGATCGTCAGCGTCTTGTGCGCGACCCTGGCCCGCCCACCGCCCTTGGGCGTGAACGAGAGCCTGATGCGCGTCCTGACGTTGCGGCCCGCGGCCAACCGCGAGCGAGCGGCCCTGCTCAGCCTGGGCTGCAGCGTGGCGGTCGTCGCGGCGGCGATGGTCCGCGACGTCTTGGCGATCCCGCTGCCCGACACCGACACGCGGCCGGAGCCGATCCCGCCGGCCGTCACTTTCAGCGACGTTGCCGTGTGACTGGAGGCCACGACCGCCAGCGCGCACGGCGTGGCCATGGTGATCCGCGCGACGGCCGCCTTCCCGTTCTGGCCGCGGATGACCTGATCGGCGTTCTGCGTGGCCTTGCACACGTCGGCACCCGAGACCACGAGAATGCCCTTGGAACCTCCCTTGACGTCGAGCGCGAAGCTCGACACCGGAGCGTCGGGAAGGTGGTCGAAGGTCGTGACGAGATGATCGTCGACGACCTCCGACGAGGCCCGCAGCACGAGGGTCAGCCCTGCGCCGCGCAGAGGGATCGCCAGCGTCGGCAGGGTCCTGACCTGGCGTCCGGTCTGCGGGTCGATGCGCACGTTCTTGACGAAGAACACGGGACCGGTCAGCGGCTCGTCGAGCAGCGGCGTCCTCGCCGTCGCGGTGCCGACGATCGAGCTCTTCGGGCAGTCCGGGATGGTCTGCTGGCCGGCGGTGTACTCGCAGAGGGCGTCGGACTGCGAGTTGTCGGGGTCCAGGGCGAGCGACAGCGGCAGGGTCACGCTCGCCTGCGCGAGGTTCGCCTGCCCCGACGGCATGGTCAGCGACGCCAGCAGCCCCGGGTGCCTGCCGTCCGTGGTCTGGCCCCGCCCCGACAGCGTCAGGGCCAGCTTCGGCCTGAAGCCGAGCGCGGCGCAGTCAGACACCTGGAACCGGTTCTGCACCGTGGCCGCCAGGCCCTGGGCCGATGTGACGTGACCCGTGACGCTCCGCGGGCTGCACGACGTCGGCGAGACCATGAACCCGGGCCGATCGACCGTCACGCTGATCCGCCGGACGTCCAGCGGGATCCCTTGCAGGATGGTGGGGATCGGATCGCTGCGGACGGTGACATGGGCGTCGACCGGATCGACGAACAGGGCGGCACGGACCACGACGACGCCGAGGTCGAACGGCCCTGCCTGAGCGGGGACCACGATCACGAGGCTGTAGGGAGCGCCCTTGTACGGACCCGCGAGATGGACGGCGGTGGCGGCTCGGCCCGCCTGCGGGATGGACAGCGGGCTGGCGCCCGGTCCCGCCGCGATCGTGGCCCGGCCGACCTCCGACGCCGGCGAGCACGTACCGGCCGCCGCCTCGGCCTCGATGCAGAGCGGTACCCGGCCGACGTGCGCCAGCACGCCCGGCGGCAGCGCGACGTCCAGGGTGCTGATGTCCTGCTGACCGTCGGGGCGCCCGACGTCGAGCGCGAACGACGGCGAGCCACCCGCCGCGAGGTCGGTGACGCCGGCGCTCATCGTCGGCTCGAACCTCCCGGCACGATCGCAGCCCTGGTCGACCGTGAAGGCGCTGTCGCTGGACACCGGGGCATCCGACGCCCAGGACGTGAGCTGCGCATGGGTCGTGTACGTGCCGCACGCCTTTGGGACGGTCACAGGAGCCCGCGGGCCGCCGTTGAGCTCGATGCGCAGGCGGCTGAACGGCAGCTGCGGGGTGTTGTCGAAGGTGGCCGTCAGCTGCCCGGTGGCCGGGTCCGCATCGATCCTGCCGGGCAGCTTCACCACCACTCCGGCGCCTTCGACGGCGACGTACAGCGCCAAGAGCGTGCCGAACGGGTTGTCACCCTGGCTGGCGAGGAAGACGGCGCCCGTCAGCGGCTCGGGCAGCACGGGGGTGTCGATCTGCACGGTGCCGATCTTCGACGCATCGGGACAGGTTGCAGGGCTCGCGCGGTCGAGGGCGATCTGCGCGGGCGAGCAGGCGGCCAGCCCGTCGGCGGAGGCCGTCGAGACCGCGACCCCTGCGGGCAGCCGGATGACGGCCTTCTTGAGCGGGGGCGTCGCCCGTCCGGCCGGGTTGTCGTTCTGCGGGACGCTGAGGTCCATGACGTAGGAGGCGGGCGTTCCCGCGGCCCGCTCGATCGGCTTGGCGGCCAGGGCGGCGTCGAAGCGCAAGCGGTCGCACGAGTCGACGCCGGCCGGGGTGCCGTCGGACAGGTGGGATCGCGACGTCGCGCTCTCGATGTCGTCGGGATGCTGCCAGGACGCTGCCGAGGCCTTGGACTCCAGCGGGCCTGCGGTGCAGTCGGCGGGGTTGGTCAGGAACGGCAGCGGCAGCTCCGCGCTCGGGCCGGGTCCGCCGCCGAGGCTGTTCTGGCAGAACCGCGGAAACGGCGGAAACTCCAGGCAGGTCTGGCCGCGCTCGGCATCGTGGCCGGGGTCTGCGGGAACGCCCCAGAGGGTGATGGTCGTCCCGAGCACCGCTGTCGGCTGCGGGATGTCGTGCAGCCGGAACGTGAGCCCGTAGTCCGCACCGGTCCGCACCGACACGCGCGCGTGGATGGGGAACAAGCCCGTGGTGAAGCCGAACTCCGCCGGGGAGCCCGCGGACGGGACCATGTTGTAGAGCGGGGCCGTCAACGTGCCCACGTTGGCCGACCCGACGCCTTGGCGCACCACGACGACGCCGACCTGGCTCGCCACCGAGCAGCGGTAGGCGTCGAGCTGCTCGTCGCGGCACCTCGGCGCCACCGACGGATCTCCGACGAACCCGACCGGCAGGTCGACGCGCAGGTCCTTGAGGTTCTCGGCGGGCCTGACGTTGCCCGAGCCGTCGGTCACGGTCGGGAAGTCGATGCTGGTGGTCAGCGCGTACGGGTGCGCACCCGCGCCGGTCTCCACCGTGGTCCCGTCGTGCTTGGTCGCAACGTTGTCGAAGCTCGTGATCGCGAACCCCGCGTGCGCGGACGGCGCAGCTCCGAGAGCGGCGAGGATCCCGACGGCCATCGCAATCAGCATGGGCACGGCCGTGCTCCTGACCGTCCTGCTCTGCCTCATCGTCCTCGGCATCACGAGCGCCCCTTGGTGTTCGGCTGCTTGAAGGTCAGCGAGACGCTGGCCGCGGAGCTCGCGCCACCGGTGGGCTTGAAGGCCACCCGTGCCGTGACCTTCAGCCGGTGTCGCCGCTTCAGCGTCGCTCGGGCGCGCTGGGTGAGCACCATCGACACGTTCACCGTCTGCGCCTTGGCCAGGCGCCTGCGAGCGGTCCGCAGCCCCGAGCCCGAGACGGTCAGGGCGCCCGCGGCCGGCACCTTGACCTTCATCGTCGCTTTGACGCCGCGCACCGTCTTCGCCTTCGACACCGTCACACGCAGCGGCACCGGCGCCGGCGGGCCGTTCCCCGGACCGGTGAACGTCACGGACGCCGCGACCGGAATTGCCGGCGCGGGCGTGGCAGGCCCCTGGCAGGCATCCCCCCGGCACGGGGGCGCCGTGGGCGGCTTGGCGGGGAACCCGCCGCCGATGCGCGCGTCGTAGAGGTCGACGTGGCCGTCGACGTCCTGCGGTACCAACTGGGCCGCGGTGGAGAAGAGGACGTCCGCGCCCGAGGCGCTGGCATCCTGGAACGAGGCGTCGAGGCGGGCCGTGCCGGTGGACAGCAGCTGGAGTGCGCCGTCGGCGTACTCGTAGACGTCGCGCCGCCCGTTGGTGTCGGCTCGCACGATGTCGTCGGCGCTGTCGAAGAAGACTCGCCGCCCGTCGTCGCTGACGTTGCGTGGCGTGTTGGTGGCGAAGTCCGGCGGCGTGATGGTCGAGCCGCCCGCGGGCGGGGTCCCGTCGCCCCGGCACGACAGGCAGCGCAGCTCGCCGGTGTCCGCCGTGTAGCGGAACACCTCGCTGTAGGCCGTACCGGTCGAGGGTCCGACGTTGTCGTAGCCCGTCAGCGGTGCCATGGACTGGAGCACCAGCGTGCGCCCGTCCGGGGTCAGCCGCGACGTGAGGCCCGACGCGCCACTCTGCACGAGCCCCCACACCTGCGCGTCGGCGAAGTCGAGCGTGGCGATGTACGTCGTGGCGCCCGCATGACGGACGTACAGGTTGGGGGCCCCGACGGTGGCGCCGCCGGCGAGGTTGCCGAGGGCGACGAAGTACACGTAGGCGCCGTCGTCAGAGGCGGCGACCATGCCCTGCACGGCGGCGCCGGTGGCGGAGTCAGCGGGGTCGAGGTCGACGGACAGGTCGGTCAGGGCCCCGGAGGCGACGTCATACCGATACAGGTCGTTGCCGGCGGCCGTTGGCGTACCCGAGCCGTCGGTCCCCGTGTTCGCGTCGTCGGTCAGCGCCTCCGAGGAGGTGAAGAACACCTGGCCGCCGTCGGCCGTCGCACCCCAGAACAGCGCCTCGCGCGGCCCGTTCGGATCGGGCGACGTGCGCTGTGACGCGGATACGCGCGTCGTGCTGGAGCCGTCCGTGCGCACGTACAGCTGCCCGTCGGACCAGAACACGATCCGGCGCCCGTCGCGCGACACCGCATGCTGTACGCGATTGAGCGCCTGCGCACCGGCTCCGAGGATGGCGGCAGGCGCCGGCGTTCCGTCCGGGAGGACCCCGACGTTGCGCAAGTGCCCATCGCTCCACTCGTACACGCCGAGGTTGCCGCTGGCCGGCGCGTCGGGCACCAGCTGATCCTGAGCCTCGAAGACGACGCGGGTGAAGTCGGCCGACGCACCGCCCAACGTCACGAACGGGCTGAGGCTGGGGGAGGCCGGCCCTGGCGTCAGCAGGCGGTAGGCCCCCGTCGCGTTGTCGCGGAGGTACATGCTCGTGACGTCCGGGACGGCGTCGGGGGTCAGCGTCGGATTCGCGCTCTTGACGATCGCGTGCGAGAGGTCGGGGGAGAAGCCCTGCGTCACCGGGTAGTTCGTTCCACCTGGGATCGGCTCCTGCGGCGGGGAGATCGGCGTGGTGCCCCACGCGTCGTCGCTCCGGCGGCCGACGTAGAAGTTCTCGAACGTCCCGGCGGCAGAGCCGGGGAGCGGGCCGAAGGTGTTGTAGGCCGCCGCCCCGCCCGCCGGAGCGCTG
The DNA here is from genome assembly GCA_036009425.1 of Baekduia sp. Taxonomy (GTDB): domain Bacteria; phylum Actinomycetota; class Thermoleophilia; order Solirubrobacterales; family Solirubrobacteraceae; genus Baekduia. The sequence continues at coordinate 38,921 of DASYLT010000208.1, forward strand.
ATGGCGATCTCGAGGCTCGACTGACCGAAGCCGAAGTCCTTGATGGCCGGCGTGACCTGCTCGTAGCCGCGTCCGGTCGCGGTGGCGGCGGCGTGCACGGGCGCGGGGAGCGTGATCAGGCCGAGCATCGCGGCGCCGCAGACGGCGTGACGCGTCACCACGCTGGGGAACGCCGATGTGAATCGCCTTTGGCCGTTGGTCATTCGTCGCCTGCTCCCGCCTATCGCGCCGCACGGCGCGGCTGACCATTTGGCGATGTCCGCCGGTTGCCGCGGCCACCTTTCCGGTACTCGGCGGCGACTGTAAACAGGAGCGTGTGTCACGTCAAGCCACACGCGGCATGCGGACATCCGAGCGGCGGATGGAAGCGCAGGACCCCTGCGCGATCTGCGACGCCCACTGAGGCAGACGGCGAGCGGTCGTCTCGAGATCGGCGAGCAGCGGCATCGGGCCTGACACGCATCCAGAGCCGACCGCCACCTTGAGGTGGCGGCCGGTCCGGAGTTTCCGCCCCGGCCTACGCGGGGCCTAGCTGTTGGTGACGAACAGCGCCGTCGGCGAGCCTGACACGGCGGTCAGCACGTACTCGGCGTTCCAGACCGCGGCCGTGGGGCAGCCGAAGCCGCCGGTGGAGGCGATCGACTGGTTGGTGAACTTCACGCCGGCGGGGTTGGCGCCCGTGACGGTGCCGGAGACGCTGCCCGACCCGCCGAAGGAGCAGTTCACCGGGAACCCGAGGATGGTGCAGGTGAACGACACGGTCGGCGCGTTGACGGTCAGCGTGCCGTTGTTCCCGCTGGTCCACGCGATGGTGCCGCTCTTCGGCAGGCCGGTCACGGTAGCCGAGCTGCTGCAACCCGCCGGGTTGACGCTCGTGCAACCGCTGAACGTGAGCCCGGTGAGGTTGCCCGTGACGTTCACGCCGGCTCCGCCACCGGCGGAGCTCGAGACGAGCTGGACCGTCGAGGTCGTGCATGTCAGCGTCGGGTTCGATGCGCCACCCGAGGTCGTCAGCACGGCGTTGGTGCCGGTCTTCAGCTTGGCGTTGAACGTCGTACCGCTGGCGTACGGCGCGGCGCATGGGGTTCCTGCGGTGGAGCACAGTCTCGTCGCCGAAGCCGTGGTGGCTCCAGCGAAGGCCACCAGGGCGAGGACCGAGATGACGGCGAGGCCCAGCGTCTTGAGATTACGCATCGTGTTTCCTCCTGAGATTCGGCGGAGCTGCGCTCCGCCCGATGATGGTGCGCAGGGCGCCCGAACATGGGAGCGTCCTCCGCGCGGATGACTGTCGTCCTACGACGACTGCTCTGGCTCGGCCCTGACGGCCGGCCGGCGACCCATTTGGCTCTGTGACACCTCCGCATTCGTGAGGACGCGACATGGTGAGGCCTGCGGAAGCAGTCTTTTGGGCTACCGCTGAGGGACCGCGCAGTGTTCGGGGCTACCGAGCCTCTGGCGGTCCTGATCCGCGGCGAACATAGACAGTGGTGTGTGTGCGGTCAAGCGCCTCATGGCCAACCGGCTGGGCCGTGTTCGTAAACGCACACGCCAGTCGGCCGGTGCCGCAGTTCTTCCAGGTCGCGCTCGGCCGCTCGCCGCTGCATGCGGGCCGGCGGCCGCACGAGCCCAGCGCAGCCGCAGCGGGCCGTCTCGGCGAAGCTGGCCGGGGTCTCCATCACGGCCCAGCAGATCATGCCGGTGGTGGGGCGGTCGCGTCGGCTTGGGGATCAGGCGCAGCACGCGGGCGTTCGCGCGCCGCGCTCACTGGAGACGCGGTCCCTGCATCGCGGCTCGGGCGGGGCGGCGGGCTGGGCCCGCCGCCCAGGTCCGCTCAGGAGTGGTGTCCGACCGGGGTGGCGACCGATGCGTCGAAGTGGTTGCTGCCCAGGCCGCGGATTGCGAAGGACCCGTTGATGAAGATGCCCCAGAACTCGTCGCTGACGTGGTTGGCGGCAATGATCTCGCCGGGGGTCGTCGCCGGGTCGGCGTTCAGCAGCGCGATTCCGACCGGATTGCCGCTGCCGGCGTCCGGATCGACCCCGTTGCCGCCGACCGTGTTGTCCTTGATGACGTTCCCGGCCACGTTCTCGCCGGGCGCGTGTGCGTGGATGGCGATCCCCGCCTCGCCGTTGTCCAGCAGCGTGTTGCCGATCACGCGATTGTCGTAGGACGCCGTGCCGGGGAACGGAGCGAACATCCCGACCCCGGCCCCGCCGTTGCCCTGCGAGAGGTTGTCGACGACGGTGTTGTCGTAGACGCCGGCCTTGGCCGGGTCCGTGGTGGCCATCGCGTTGTGCGAGGGCAACGTGATGCCGCAGTCCTCCACGTTGTCGCGTGTGATGTTGTGGGCGATCCGGTTGCCGTGGCTTGGGCCGGTCTCGTCGGTGATCAGGATCCCGCCCACGTTGTTGCGGATCTCGTTTCCGACCACTCGCGAGAAGCTGACTCCCATCAGGTGCAAGGCCTCGCCGCAGTCGCCTGGCACTTCGCCCTGTGCCGCACATTGCGGAGGCGAGGCCACGTTCGGCGTGCGGTCGTTGTTGCGAAGCTCGTTGTGGAAGATGCCCAGGTCGGAGGTCGAGTCGGCGAGGATGCCTTCGGCGTTGGCGTTCTCCACCGTGAACCCGCGGATGCGGGTGCCCGCCGCGGAGGGTCCGCGGACGACGATCCCGTTGTCATGCCCGGTCGCGTCGACCACGGCGTCGTCGCCGCGCAGTCGGAGGCGCTTGTCGATCGAGACGGTCTCCGCGTACGTTCCGGGCGCGACCGACACCCTCGATCCGTCATCGGCGATGGCGACAGCGTGGCCGATGGTGCGGCAGGGCTCCGCCGCGGTACACGGGTTTCCGTCGTCGCCGGCGGAAGCGGCCACGAAGAACTCACCGCCAGCCACGGCGGGGCTCGCGCCGGCCAGCGCACAGGCGGCGCCCATCGTCGTCACCACGGCGGAGGCGGCCAGCAGCCGTCGCGTCCGATTGCGATGCGAGGACATCATGATCCTCCTTGGAGGGGTCGCGATCCGAGGTCGGCGCGATGCTACGCCGCTGCGTCGGACAAGACCAAAGGCGAAAAAAGGGAGTCAGGCCGGGCCGCCGACGGCCTGCGTGGCGGGTTGTGATCGTGAGCAGGAGCTATTGCTGCCACCGCCGCGGCGGGAGGGGCTGTCCGACGATCAGCTGGTGCCCACGGACACGGACTGTTCGGGGCGGCGTACCCCTTCGCGGTGCGACGCTCGGGTCGCGCCCGGCCCAGATGATTCGGCTTGTCGTCGTACAGCAATGATGGTTTCTCGCTGGTCGATATGTGACCTCGTAAGATGCTCCCGGTGCCGGCCATCGGTGTTCAGGAGTTGCACCGCAACGGTGTCGTCGTCGTGCCCGAGGCGGTGCCCAGGGCGCTGTGTGACCGTCTGGCGGACGTCATCTGCGGCGCGTTCGGCATCGACCTCCATGACCCGACCACGTGGTATGGACGGGGCGACACCCCTTTGCCGTTGTGGGGTCATCAGGCCCAGTGGGATATCCGCCAGCATCCGGGACTGCACGATGTCTTCTCCACGGTCTACGCGACGCGGCGGCTGTGGGTCTCGCTTGATCACGTCGCGTTCAAGCCGCCGGTTCGTGACGACGGTGAGGACGAGGCCGCCCAGGCTCTGCCGATTCACTGGGACGTCGACCCGCGTAGTGGCCGGCATCTCTATCAGGCCATCTTGCATCTGAGTGACTCACCCGCCGAGCGCGGAGCCTTCCGGTGTGTGCCGGCGTTGTGGCACGACCGCGAAGGGTGGTTTGAGCGCCACCCCGGCGCCAGCGCCGATGACATCGACCTCGAGGGCAACGAGGTCATCGCCGTGCCTTGCCGCGCCGGCGATCTGCTCATCTTCGACTCCCGCATGCCGCACGGCAACGGAGCGAACACCGACGCGGCGCCCCGGATCACGCAGGCGGTGACCATGCAGCCTCCCAACTTCTGGGGCGAAGCGGCGGCCGACCGGATCGTGCTGTGGGAGACGGGACGGGCAAACCCGTACTACGTCGATTGGCCCGGCTTCGACCGAGTCCAGCCCTGGCCGCCCGCGACGTTGACGCCACTCGGGCGACGTCTGCTCGGCCTCGACGAGTGGCCGCCAGAGGATTCAAGCGAGTAGGCATGAGGGAGAGGCGCTGGCCGTTTCTGTCCTGCGAATCCGTTTGCCGCAACGTCAGACGGCGCGGGACGATGCCCGCGCCCGCCCGGGTCACCGGTCCGCGGGCGCCATAACGCGGACGGAGGTCGGACATGGGAGTGCTGGATGGCAAGGTGGCGATCGTCACGGGGTCGGCGCGGGGCATTGGGCGGGCCACGGCGGAGCTGCTCGTAGAGCACGGGGCGAAGGTCGTCATCAACGACCTCGACGCCGACGTCGCGCAGCAGACCGCGACCGAGCTGCCCGGCGAGACGGTGGTCTTCGGCGGCGATCTGACGGCGCCCGGCGTGCCCGACAAGCTGGTGGCCGCGGCGATCGACGCGTGGGGCAGGATCGACATCATCGTCAACAACGCCGGCTACACCCTGGACGCGCCGGTCCACAAGATGAGCGACGACTGGTTTCAGAAGATGCTGGACATCCACGTCGTGGCGCCCTTCCGGATCGTCCGCGCTGCCGCGCCGCATCTGCGCGAGCCGGCCAAGCAGGAGCGCGCGGAGGGCCGCGAGGTCTTCCGCAAGATCGTCAACGTCACGTCGATCTCCGGCACGATGGGCAACGCCGGGCAGGCCAACTACGCCGCCGGCAAGTCCGCCGTCGTCGGCCTTACCAAGACGCTGGCCAAGGAGTGGGGCCAGTTCAAGATCAACTGCAACGCGGTGGCCTTCGGGTACGTCGAGACGCGGCTGACCGCCTCCAAGGACGATGACAACGCGATGGTCATCGACGGCGAGCGCGTGCAGCTCGGCATCCCCGATCAGCTCCGCGGCATGGCGGCGATGGTCATCCCGCTCGGCCGTCCGTCGACCCCCGCCGAGGCCGCCGGGGGCGTCTTCTTCCTCTGCTCGCCGTGGAGCGACTACGTCCACGGCCAAGTGCTCAACGTGACCGGGGGCAACGCCACGGGGATGACCACGTGAGCGACGGCTCGCTGGTCATCACCGACGTCGACGAGCTCCATGCCCGGGCCGGCAGCGAGCTCGGCGTCAGCGCGTGGCATCTGGTCACCCAGGCGCAGATCGATGCCTTCGCGCAGCTCACCGGCGACGACCAGTGGATCCACGTCGACCCGGTCCGCGCGGCCGCCTCGCCGTTCGGCACCACGATCGCCCACGGGCTCTTCACGCTGGCGCTCGGCCCGAAGTTCCACTACTCCATCGTGAGCGTGCAGCTTGCGGGGTTCGGGCTGAACTACGGCTATGACCGCGTGCGCTTCCCGGCGCCGCTGCCCGCCGGGACCCGCGTGCGGATGCGGCTGACGCTGCGCGAGGTCGCGACGGTCCCCAACGGGCTCCAGATCGGCTTCCTGCAGACCTTCGAGGGCGAGGGCATGCCCAAGCCGGTGTGCGTAGCGGAGATCCTGTCGCGCTACGTGACCGGCTGAGGCGGTGTCCGCGCCGCCCCTGCGCGTGCGCCACGAGGGCGCCGTCGCATGGCTGACCCTCGATCGGCCCGCGCGCCACAACGCGCTGACCCTCGAGCTGCTCGAGGCGCTGGGGGCGGCGCTGGCCGCCGTAGTGGCCGGCGCCACGGCGCGCGTCGTGGTCGTCAGCGGCGCCGGGCCGTCGTTCTGCTCGGGCGCCGACCTGGTCGAGACGGCGGCGCTCGTCGCCGGCGCCGATCGCGACGACTACCTGCGCCGGACCTTCGCCGTCCTGCGGACGCTCGACGAGCTCCCGCTGCCGACGATCGCCGCGGTCCACGGCCACGTGCTGGCCGGCGGCTGCGAGCTGGCCATGGTGTGCGATCTCGTGGTCGCCGGCATCGACGCCGTGTTCGGGCTGCCCGAGACCGAGCTGGGCATGCTGCCCGTCGTCGCGCTCACCCGCGGACGGGCGAGGCCGGCGCCCGGCGTCCTGGCGCGGATGGTCCTCGCCGGCGACCGGCTGGACGCGCCGCAGGCGCTGCGGGCCGGCCTGGCCGACGTCCTGGCCCCGGCCGGCGAGCACCTCGCCGAGGCCGCGCGGCTCGCGGAGGCGATCGCCGAGCGCGACGCCACCGCCGTCGCCGAGGCCACCGCGCTGATGCGCGCCGCGCCCGACGACGCGGCGGCCCTCGCCGCGGCAGCGCGGACCATGGGCATGCCTCGCTAGGCGATACTGCCCGGGTCCTGCTCTCGGGTGGATCTCCTTCTGTCACGAGAAGCGTGTTGGCGAACCGGCCGGGCGGCCCAACAATGCCGCACGTCACGCAACTCCCGGAGGAGAGAAGTCGGATGAACAGACGCAAGTTGTTGGTCACTGCTTGGCTCGTCTCGCTCGCCGCGATGGCGCTGGTCGCCATCGGATGTGGCAGCGATTCGAAGAGCAGCAGCACGGCCGCCTCGACCGCGGCATCGGCCGCGTCGAGCCCCGCCTGGCTCACGGACGCGCAGGCATCGGCGGCGAAGTCCACGGCAGTGCCGGCGAAGATCCCGTCGACGTCGCTCGGGACGTTCACCCCGAAGTCGAGCGGCACGATCTACCACGTGGCCTGCAACTTGGCGCTGGAAGGGTGCTCCAAGATCGCCAACGCGATCAAGTCCGGCACGCAGGCGCTCGGCTACAAGTTCGAGCAGTGCGACGGCGGGACGACCGCCGACAAGATCGGCGCGTGCTTCACCAACGCGATCAACGCCAAGCCCGACGCGATCGTCGTCAACGGCATCGGCGCCGACGCGGCGGCGGACTCGTTCGCCAAGGTCGCGGCCGCCAAGATCCCGCTGGTCGGCAGCTTCACCGGCGACAAGGTCCCGACGAAGAACGTCACCACCGAGATCGGCGGCGACTCGTGCACCCTAGGCGCGCAGCACCTGGCGGATTGGATCGTCGCCGACTCCAAGGGCAAGGCCAACGTGCTCTTCGTGGGAACCAAGACCTACGCCTGCAACATCCAGCGCGAGGCCGGCTTCACGTCGCAGCTCCAGAAGTGCACCAGCTGCAAGGTCAAGAGCCTGCCGTTCGCGATCGACGCGGTGCAGAGCCAGCTGCCCCAGCAGCTTCAGTCAGCGATCCAGAACAATCCCGACGTCACCTACATCGTCGGCACGTTCGACGCGGTGGCGCTGGCGGCCACCGACGCCATCCGGCAGGCCGGCAAGGCCGACTCGATCAAGGTCGCGGGCTTCGACGGCGACGCTCCGAACCTCGCGCTGATCGCCAAGGGCGACATCCAGGTCGCCGACGACACGACCGGCAGCCAGGAGCCCGGCTGGGCGGCGGCCGACGCCTCGGCGCGGGCGATGACGGGCGCGCAACTGCCCCCCAGCATCCCGCTCACCGACGTGGTGATCGACAAGACCAACGCAGCGCAGATCGGTGTCTACAAGGGAGCCACCGACTTCCAGACCCAGTTCCAGCAGCTCTGGGGCAAGTAGATCCCGGTGACCGCGAACGCGGACGGCATCACGCCTCCGACCGGCGACGGGGTGCGCACCGAGGGTGCGCACCCCACGCTGGGCACCCCGATCCTGCGGGCGCAGGGCCTGTCGAAGGCCTTCGCCGCCCAGCGGGCCCTCGACGACGTGTCGTTCGACGTGCTGCCGGCCGAGGTCCACGCCCTCGTCGGACACAACGGCTCGGGCAAGTCGACCTTCGTGAAGATCCTCGCCGGCTACCACGAGCCCGACGCCGGCAGCGTCGAGATCGACGGCGTGGCCGTGCCGTTCGGCGACCCCGAGGCCACGCGCCGCGCCGGCCTGCGCTTCATCCACCAGGAGCTCGGGCTGGTCGACGACCTCACCGTCCTGGAGAACCTGCGGCTCGGCACCGAGTGGAGCACCGCGCGCGGGGCGCGCATCCGCTGGTCCCGTGAGCGCGAGGCGGCCGCCGCGGCGACCGAGCGCGTCGGCCTGCGCGTGCACCCCGACGTCCTGGCCAGCGCCCTGAGCCCCGTGCAGCGCACCCAGCTCGCGGTGGCCCGTGCGCTCCAGGACGAGGGCGGCGCCCGCATCCTCTTCTTCGACGAGCCGACGGCCACGCTCCCCGGCTCGGAGGTCGACCGGCTGTTCGCGGTGATCCGCGGCGTCGTCGCCCACGGGATCAGCGCGGTCTACATCTCCCACCGGCTCGAGGAGCTGCCCCAGATCGCCGACCGCGTGACGGTCCTGCGCGACGGCAAGGTCGTCGGCTCGGGCCCGCAGCCCAGCTTCGACCGCGCGCGGCTCGTCGACCTGATCGTCGGCGGCGAGGTCCAGGACCGGCGGGCGGCGCCCGGCCGGGCCGGCGGCGGCGCAGCCGGGAGCGAGATCGCGCCCGAGACCCTGCGCTTCACCGAGGTGGCCGGCGGCGAGCTCGTCGACGCGAGCTTCGCCATCCGCCGCGGCGAGGTGGTCGGCATGGCCGGGCTCGTCGGCTCGGGCGTCGGCGACGTGCCGGCGCTGCTGCTCGGGCGCGTCGCGAAGGCGTCCGGGCAGGTGCACATCGAGGGCGACGCCGTCGACGAGCTCGGCCCGCGCGCCCTGCTGGCCCGCCACGCCGCGGTGCTGCCCTCGGCCCGCGCGCTGAAGAGCATCCTGCCGCTGAGCGTGCGCGAGAACCTCACGCTGCCCGACCTCAGCCCGCTGTGGCGCGGCGGGCGCCTGCGGCTGCGCGGCGAGCGCGCGGAGGCCGCGGAGCTGATGGAGCGCTTCGACGTGCGCCCCCGCCAGCCCGAGCGCGTGCTCGGCGAGCTCAGCGGCGGCAACCAGCAGAAGGTCGCGGTGGCCAAGTGGCTGCGGACCAACCCGCGGCTGCTCGTCCTCGACGAGCCCACCCAGGGCGTCGACATCGGCGGCAAGGAGGAGATCCTGCGCCTGCTGCGCGCGGCCGCCGACGACGGCGTCGCCGTCCTCATCTGTTCCTCCGACGTCGAGGACCTCACGCCGGTGTGCGACCGCGTGCTGATCGTCCGGGGAGGGCGCATCGGCACCGAGCTCACCGGCTCCGATCTGACCACCGAGACCATCGCCCAGGAGTGCTACGCCCAATGACCCCGACCGACGGTCTGGAGACGCCAACAGTGGAAGATACAGAGCGATCCGGCGACGACGACCGCGCCGGCAGCGGCGGCTTCCTGCGTCGTATGGGCACGACCTCCGACGAGCCGCGCCGCGCCTCGGTCACTGAGCGCTTCGGCGGCCTGGTGATCCTCGCCGCGATGTTCGTGCTCTTCTCAGCCACGCTGTCGGGCAAGTTCCCCACCTACGACAACCTGATCGGCGTCGTCTCCAACCAGACGATCGGGGGCATCATGGCGCTCGCGCTGCTCCTGCCGCTGGCGGCCGGCGTCTTCGACATCTCCATCGGCGGCGCGATGACGTTGTCGATCATCCTCGTGACGTGGCTGTTTCAGACCACGTCGGGGTCGATGCCGATCCCGGTCGCGATCCTCATCACGCTCGCCGTCGGCGTGCTCATCGGGTGCGTCAACGGATTGTTGGTGGTCAAGGCGAAGGTCGACCCGTTCATCGCCACGATCGCCACCAGCTCGGTCCTGCTCGGGATCTCCGAGGCGATCGCCAACGGCACCACGATCTCGATGCACATCCCGACGGCGTTCACCGACATCGGCCGCACCACGGTCGGCCAGGTCCCGATCACGTTGGCCTACATGCTGATCGTGGCCGCCGCGCTCTGGTACGTCCTGGAGTACACGCCGTTCGGGCGGCGCGTCTATGCGACCGGTGCCGGCCGGGAGGGCGCGCGGCTCTCCGGCGTGCGCACCGACCGCATCATCTTCCTGAGCTTCGTCGCGTCGGCCACGCTGGCCACGCTGGCCGGCATCATCTACGCCGCCCGCCTGGGGTCGGGGCCGCCGAACGTCGGCGGCAACTTCCTGCTGCCGGCCTACGCCGCCGCCTTCCTGGGCTCGACCATGATCCGGCCGGGGCGCTTCAACGTCATCGGCCTGATCGTCGCCCTGTTCGTCGTGGCGGTCGGCATCAACGGCCTGCAGCTCTACGGCCTCGCGTTCTGGATCGTGGACCTCTACCAGGGCCTCGTCCTCATCGCGGCCGTCGTCCTCGCCCGCGCCCGCGCCAACCGGAGGTAGCTGCCCATGCGTCTTGGAGTCGACATCGGCGGGACGTTCACCGACCTCGTGCTGTCGCGCGACGGCGAGCAGGTGGGGTCCTGGAAGGTCCCCAGCACGCCGCCCGAGTTCTCGCAGGGGGTGCGCGACGGCGTGGCGGTCGTCGCGCGGGCGATCGGCAGCACGCCCGAGCGCCTGCTCGGCGAGCTCGACGAGTTCGTCCACGGCACGACCGTCACCACCAACATCGTGCTGACCCGCACCGGCGAGCGCGTGGGGCTGCTGACCACCCGCGGCTTCGGCGACCTCTACGAGGTCGCGCGCCAGTACCGCGGCCACGAGCAGGATCCGGCGACCGTCGTGCACCCCGTGCCGCTCGTGCCCCGTGCCGACATCGAGGAGGTCGCCGAGCGGATCGACTTCCGCGGCGACGTGGTCCTGCCGCTCGACCTCGACGGCCTGCGGGCCAGCGTGCGGCGGCTGCTCGACAAGGGCATCCGGTCCTTCGCCGTCTGCTTCCTGTGGTCGTTTCGCAACAGCGAGCACGAGCAGCGCGCCAAGGACATCATCTACGAGGAGGCGCCTGACGCCTACGTCGCGGCCTCGTTCGAGGCCTGCCCGCTGATCGGCGAGTACGAGCGCCTCAGCACCACGGCGATCACCGCCTACACCGGTCCGGCGCTGCGCAACTACGCCACGCGGCTGGAGAACGAGCTGCGCGAAGGCGGCTTTCGCGGGTCGCTGCTGCTGATGAAGTCCGACGGCGGCCTGGGCACGATCGAGAGCGCGGTGCGCAGCGCGGCGGGCACGATCTACTCCGGCCCGGTGGCCGGCGTGACCGGCGCGGTCGCGCTCGGCAAGGCGATCGGCGAGCCCAACCTCATCACCTTCGACATGGGCGGCACGAGCACCGACGTCGGGCTGATCCACCAGGGCCAGGTCCGCACGACCTCGCTGCAGTTCCTCGACCGCCAGGCGCTCGCGACCCCGATGGTCGACGTGACCACCGTCGGCGCTGGCGGCGGCTCCATCGGCTGGACGACGCCGGGCGGGCTCCTGCGGGTCGGCCCGGCGAGCGCGGGCGCCCTGCCGGGGGCGGCGTGCTACGGGCGCGGCGGCATGAAGGTGACGGTGACCGACGCCAACCTCGTCCTCGGGCTGCTCGACCCCGACAACTTCCTCGGCGGCAGCATGGTGCTCGACCGCGACGCGGCCGAGCAAGCGACTGACGCGCTGGCCGAGGAGGTCGGCCTGTCGCGCTTCGCCGCCGCCTCGGGCATGTTCCGCGTCGTGGGCTCGGTGATGGCGGACGCCATCCGGCTGCGCACGGTCTTCGCCGGCCTGGACCCACGGGCCTTCACGCTCGTGTCCTTCGGTGGCGCGGGCGGCCTGCACGCCGCGTCGGTGGCGCAGGAGCTGGGCGTGCGCTCGGTGTTCGTCCCGCGCACGGCGTCGGTGTTCTCGGCGGCCGGCCTCATCTCCACCGATGTCGTCTACACGTTCGCGAGCTCCACACACCGGACGATCGGCGCCGACCGCCGCATGTCCGACGTCGACATGGCCGAGCTCAACGCCGCGTTCGCGGGGCTCGACGCGCGCGTGCAGGAGGCCTTCGACGCCCACGGCCTGCCGCCCGACCGGCGCGAGGTCGTCCACGAGATCGACCTGTCCTACTCGCGGCAGATCCTCGACTTCGACCTGCGCGTCGCCTCCGGCGTCCTGACCGCCGACGGCGTCGACGACGTGCTCGGCCAGTTCGACCGGCGCTACGCCGAGATCTACGGCGTCGGCGCCGCCGCGCCCGAGACCGGCTACGACGTCAAGACCTACCGGGTGACCGGCATCGGCCGGATCGCGCCGGAGGCCAAGCCCGCGGGCGCAGCGCCGCTGCGCGCGGAGCCCGAGCCCTCCGGGCACCGCGTCGCGCTGCCCTCCGTCGACTCCGCCGAGTTGGTCGAGATCCCCGTCTACGCGGGCGGCCCGCTCGTCGCGGGCGCGGCCTTCGACGGACCCGCGATCGTCGAGTACGACGACACGACGATTCTCGTGCCGACCGGCTGGCACGCGATCGTCGATCCCTTCCGCAACCTCCGACTGGAAGCGAGCTGACCGTGGCCACGACGGCGGCCCCCACCGACTTCGATCCCGTCCTCTCCGAGATCGTCTACAACTACGAGCTGACGATGAACCGCGAGATGGGGCGGGCGCTGGTGAACCTCTCCGGCTCGTTCCTGTTCGTCTCGGCGTCGGACTTCGCCTGCGGCTGCCTCGACGCCGAGGGCCGCATCCTCACCTCGATCTCCTGGACCCTGCAGATGGGGTTCTCGATGTCCAACACCGTCAAGGCCGCGCTCGAGCGCTTCGAGGGCGACCTCCATCCCGGCGACGTGATCTTCGCCAACGACCCCTACGACGGCGGGGGACTGCACTCGCACGACGTCGTCGTCGTGGCGCCCGTCTTCAGCGAGGGCGAGCTGGTCATGTGGGTCGGCGTCTCGGCGCACGTCACCGACGTCGGCGGAGCGGTGCCCGGCGGCTTCGCGGTCGAGCCGGCGGAGGTCTTCGGCGAGAACATCCGCTTCACTCCGGTGAAGTTCTACGAGCAGGGCCGCTATCGCGCCGACATCGTCGACGCGTTCCTCACCAACGTGCGGCTCCCCAAGCAGACGGGCATCGACCTCAAGGCGCTGATGGGCGCCGTGTGGATCGGGCGCGAGCGCGTCGACGAGCTGATCGCCCAGTACGGCAAGGACCAGATCACGGCGATCCACGCCGCGCAGATCGCCGCGTCGGGCAAGGAGTTCACCGAGCGGCTGGAGCTGCTCCCCGACGGCGTCTACGCGGGCGCGGCGCACATGGAGCACGACGGCGCCGACGACGAGGTCTTCACGATCCGGGCGAGCATCGTCAAGGACGGCAACCACCTCACGTTCGACTACACGGGCACCGACCCGCAGTCCAAGGGCGCGCTGAACTGCACCGACGTCGGCGGGGTCGGCAACGTCATCGCCGCGCTCGGCACGCTGATGGCACCCGACATCCCCTTCAACGACGGCCTGCTCGAGCCGGTCGACATCGTGTCGCCGAAGGGCACGCTGGTCAACGCGGTCAAGCCCGCGCCGATCTCCGCCGCCACCGTCTACGCCGCCTGGTTCGGCACCGATGCGATCCTCGAGGGCCTCAACTACCTGATCGCCGGCGACGAGGAGCTCGGCCGCCGCCGGACCGGACCGTGGGGATCGTGGACGTTCGCGTGGCTCCAGAGCCCCAACCAGTACGGCGAGGAGTGGTTCTGGAACGTCTTCACCGGTGGGGCCGGCGGCGCGGGCGCGCTGCCCTTCCGCGACGGCGAGAACGCGATGCTCGGCATCCAGACGGTCGACGCGTTCGCGCCGAACATCGAGGAGTATGAGCTGCAGAGCCCCGTGCTCTTCCTCCAGTCCGGGCTGGCCAGGGACACGGGCGGCGTCGGCCGCCACCGCGGCGGCTTGGCTGCCGAGTCGTTGTGCATGCCCTACGGCGTCGACGGCTGGGACATCGCGGTCTTCCAGAACCGGATGAGCACGCCGTCCTCGGCGGTCTCCGGCGGCTACCCGGGCGGCGGCGCGGCGATCCTCTTCGCGCGCAACGCGGTGCCGAAGGTGCACGCTCACTGGGCCGCGCACGAGCCGCTCCCGGTGGAGGAGCTCGTCCGCCACGCCGAGCACCCGCCGGCGCGCGCCCGCGGCTTTCGGCTGCGCGACAGCGACGGCTACTACATCCGCGCGACCGGCGGGCCCGGCTACGGCGACCCGATCGACCGCGAGCCCGCACGCGTGGCCGCCGACGTGGTGCGCGGGTTCGTCTCGATCGAGCAGGCGCGGCTCGCCTACGGCGTCGCGGTCGACGCGACCGGGGCCGTCGACCACGGCGAGACCGAGCGCCTGCGAGCCACCGTGCGCGAGGACCGCCGTGCGCTGCCCTTCGGCGACGCCGTCCTCCCCGTCGGCGGGGGCGAAGGCGGCACCCCCGACGACGTGCCGCCGAGCCTCCCGGCCAAGCCGCAGGTGCTCGGCGAGTACCTGCAGATCGACGCCGAGGGCTCCTACCGCTGCCGCAGATGCGACCACCGGCTCGGCAGCAACGCCATGAACTGGAAGTGGCGCGCGCGCGTGGCCCAGCACTACGTCGAGCCGGCGACGATCCACAACACCATCGCGGTGCGACCCAACGGCGACCTCGTGTTCCGCCGGTACTGCTGCCCCGGCTGCGACACGCAGATCGACACCGAGGTCGCGCTCGACGGCGAGGCGCCGCGCTGGAATTTCCGACCGCTCGCGGTGTGGCGAGCGCAGCAGGCGGCAGCAGGGTGAGCGCGCTCGACACGCCGGCCGCACGCGCGTTCCGCGAGGAGGTCCGGGCGTTCATCGCCGCGCACGCGCCGCGGATCCCCGTCCGCGCCGGCTTCCGCAGCCCCGACGACGCCGACGAGGACCGGTTGCTGCGCCACTGGCGCGCGGCGCTCTACCGCGCCGGCTACCTGGGCGCCGAGTGGCCCGAAGAGCTCGGTGGCCGCGGCCAGGGCGACCCCGTGCGCGACCTGATCCTCGCCGAGGAGCTCTCGGCGGCCGACCTCCCGCCGCTCGGCGATCAGACGCACCTCGCGGCGTTCGCGCTGCTGCGCTTCGGCACGGCCGAACAGCAGCGCGCGCACCTGCCGGGGATCCGCGAGGGCAGCGAGACCTGGTGCCAGCTCTTCAGCGAGCCGGAGGCCGGCAGCGACCTCGGCGCGCTGCGCACCCGCGCGCGCCGCGAGGACGACGGCGCGTGGATCGTCAACGGCCAGAAGGTGTGGAGCAGCAACGCCGAGTGGTCTGACCACGGCTTCCTCATCGCTCGAACCGGCGCACAGGACGAGCGCCACCGCGTGATCACCGCGTTCCTCGTGGACATGCGCGCGCCGGGGATCGACCTGCGGCCGATCCGCGAGATCACCGGCTCCAGCGACTTCAGCGAGGTGTTCTTCGACGACGTGCGGCTGCCCCCCGACGCCGTGCTCGGCGCGGTCGACGACGGCTGGCGCGTGACGATGGACAGCCTCGGCGCCGAGCGCTCCGGCATCGGCGCGGGCGCCGCCCGGCTGCGGCGGATGCTGGCCGAGCTCTCGCTGCTGGCCGGCGACGACCCCGTCGAGCGCCGGCGGATCGGCGCCTTCGCCGCGCGCGTCGAGGTCTGCAACCAGCTGGCCGTCGCGCGCTTCGACCGCGAGCTGGCCGGCATCGACCGCGTCGCCGACATTCCGATCGGCAAGCTCGCCTACAGCGAGCTCAACCTCGAGCTGGCCGAGTACGGCGTGCGGCTGCAGGGCGCGCGCTCGCTGCTGGTCGGTGGCGACGCGGGCGCGGTCGACGGCGGCCGCTGGCAGGACGAGTACCTCTACGCGCGCACCTACACCGTGGCCGGCGGGGCGTCGGAGATCATGCGCAACGTGATCGCTGAGCGGGCGCTGGGGATGCCGCGGGAGGCGCGCGGGGCCTGAGGCTCAGGCGCTGACGGCCGCCGCGAGGCGGTCCTCGTGGAAGGCGAGGTCGCCGAAGAGCACCTCGTCGGCCTTGATGCGGCGCATGAGGAGGTGGAGGTCGTGTTCCCAGGTGAAGGCGATGCCGCCGTGGATCTGCAGCGCCTCGCCCGCCACGCGCGAGCAGGCGTCGCCCGCGTAGCCCTTGGCGACGCTGACCGCATAGGCGGGATCGCCATCTCCGTCGAGCGCAGCGGCGGCCGCGTCGACGGCGACGCGCGCGCCCTCCGTCCAGCAGAGCATGTCGGCGCACTTGTGCTTGACGGCCTGATAGCTCGCGATCGGGCGGCCGAAGGCGACGCGGTCCTGCGCGTAGGCGACGGTCATCTCGAGCAGCCGCGTCGCGGCGCCGAGGCCGTCGGCGGCGGCCAGCGCGCCGCCGAGCGCGAGCGTGCGCGCGAGCGCTCCGGGCGCGACGGCCACGACCGGGCCGGAGGATGCGCCCGCGAGCGACACCGCGCTCACCCGGCGGGTCAGGTCGAAGCCGCGCGCGGGGCGCACGGCTACGCCGGCATCAGCCGGCACCAACGCGGTCACGAACGCTCCGTCGCGCACGAAGGGCACCAGCAGCGCGTCGGCCACGTCGGCGTCGAGCACCGCGAGCAGCTCGCCGTGCAGCCGCCCGTCGGCGTCGAGCGTCACGCGCGCGGCCGCGGCGGCGGCGTCCGCGTCGCCTGCGTCGATGGCCGCGGCGGCGATCCGCGCGCCCGAGCAGAGGTCGGCGAGCAGCGCCGCGGCCTCGTCGCCCTCGGCGCCGGTCAGCAGCGTCGCGGCCAGCACGCAGCCCAAGAACGGTCCGTCGAACGTCCCGCGCCCCAGCTCCTCGGCGATCGTCGCCAGGTCGGTCACCGTGCCGCCGAGCCCGCCGGCGTCGTCGGGAACGGCCGCGCCGACCCAGCCCATCGCGGCGGCGTCGCGCCACGCTGCGCGGTCGACGGTCCGCGGGCGCTCGAGCGCCTCGCGCACGGCGGCCGGCGGGCGATGGCGCGCGAGGAAGCCGCGCGTCGCGTCGCGCAGCTGCTCGCGCTCGTTCTCGCTGGCATCGGTCATCGCCTAGAAGAGGTGGTAGCCGCCGTCGATCACGAGCACGTCGCCCGTGTGGTATCTCGACGCGTCGCCGGCCAGGTACACCGCGGCCCCCGCGAGGTCGTCGGGCCGGCCCCAGCGCCGGGCCGGCACGCGGGGCAAGATCGCCGTCGCCGCGCCCTCGCTCTGCAGCATCGGCGCCGACATCTCGGTCTCGATCCAGCCGGGCATCAGCGCGTTGGCGCGGATGCCGTGGCGCGCCAGCCCGACGGCGAGCGACTTGACCAGCGCGATGACGCCCGCCTTGCTCGCCGCGTAGGCCTCTGAGCGCGGCGCGGCCTCGATCGCCGTCAGCGACGACGTCGCGATCAGGCTGCCACCGCCCTCACGGGCGATCATGTGCCGCACCGCCTGGCGGAACGTCAGGAACGTGCCCTCGCCGTTGACGGCCATCACCCGGCGCCAGCCCTCCAGTGTCTGGTCCTGAAACTTCGCGGGCCGCCCGCCGGTGCCGGCGTTGGCGAAGCACGAGTCGACGCGGCCAAGCGCCGCGACCGTGGCGGCGAACGCCTCGGCGACGGCGGCCTCGTCGGTGACGTCGCAGACGCGCGCGTCGACCCGCGTGCCGTGGGCGGCCAGGCGCTTGCCGGCGGCCGCCGTCTTGTCGGGGTCCGTCCCCCAGATCGCCACGTCAGCGCCGGCGAGCGCCAGCCCCTCGGCGAGGCCGAAGCCGATGCCGCCGTTGCCCCCGGTGACCAGCGCCGTGTGGTTCTCCAGCAATGTCATGCTCAGCATCCGTCCCGCGTCGGTGTGGGGTACGATCCGTGATGTTCGAGGTCCCGGTCGCACGCTCCGTCAGTCCCCAGTCTTTCATCGGCAACGGAGCGTGTAATGCAGCTTTCCTGGAGAGAAGAGCGCGATCCCCGCGCCGGCATGAGCCCCGGCGTCCGGGCGGCTCGCGCGGCGTTCGACGCCCGCTGGCGCGACGAGGGGCGCCATCGCGGGGTGACGGTCGCCGAGGTGCTGGCCGACGGCGCCCGCACGCATGGCGACACCCCGATCACCTTCGCCTCGGCGGTGCGTCCGGCGACGCTCACGGTCGCCGCGATCCAGACGCGCGCGCAGGTCGTCGCGGGGGCGCTGCACGGCCTCGGCCTGCGCGAGGGTGACGCCATCGCGGTGCAGCTGCCCAACTGGCCCGAGACCGCCGTCGCTTACCACGCGGCCGCGGCGCTCGGGCTCGTGCTGATCCCGATCGTCCCGACCTACGGCCCGGCGGAGGTCTCGTTCGTCCTGCGCCAGTCGGGCGCGCGCGCCTTCGTCCTGCCGTCCCGCCACCGCCGCATCGACGCCGCTCGCGACGTGCCCCGCCTCGGCGACTGCCCGCGCCTGGCGCACGTCATCACCGTCGGCGACGACACCCCGGCGGGCACGCTGGGCTGGGCGTCGCTGGAGGCCGGGCCGGCCGTGCCGTACCCCGCGCCGGCGGCACCGCCGACCGCCGTGGCACTCGTCGTCTACACCTCGGGGACCACCGCCGAGCCCAAGGGCGTGCAGCACAGCCACGACTCGCTGGTCGCCGAGCTGCACGCCGGCCCGACGCCACCGCCGGACATGCCCGGGACCGTGTCGCTGCAGCCGTTCCCGGCCGGGCACACCGCGGGGCTGGTCGCGATCCTCGGACCGGGGCTGCACGGCTACCCGACGATCCTGCTCGACGACTGGAGCGCCGAGCGCTGCGCCGAGCTGATCGAGAGCCACCGCGTCACCGCGATGGCCGGCACGCCGTTCATGATCGCCGCGATCCTCGACGCCGCCGAGGCCGCGGGGCGCGACATCTCCGCGCTGACGCACGGCGTCACCGGCGGCGGCGGCGTGCCGCCCGCGCTGATCGAGCGCGCCGACGCGGCCGGCTGGCGCGTGAGCCGCTGCTACGGCGCGACCGAGGGCCCGTCGCTGACGGCCTCCGACGCCGGCGATCCGCTGAGCCGGCGCGCCGGCACCGACGGCCGCCTGCTCGGCGGCAACCTCGCGCGCGTGGTGGACGACGAGGGCGTCGAAATGGCGCCCGGCGAGGTGGGGGAGATCGTCACCATCGGCCCCGAGCAGTTCCTCGGCTACACCGACCCGGCCGCCAACGCGACCGCGTTCCTGCCCGACGGCTGGTTCCTCACCGGCGACATCGGGAGGATCGACCGCGAGGGGTTCCTCACCATCACCGATCGCAAGAAGGACATCATCATCCGCGGCGGGGAGAACATCTCGTCCCAGGAGGTCGAGGACGTGCTCGTCCGCCACCCCGGGATCGCCGAGGTGGCGGTGGTGGCGGCACCCGACGAGCGCTACGGTGAGCGGGTCTGCGCATTTGTCGTCCCGCGTCCGGGCGCGACCGTGGACCTCGCCGGCGTCCTGCAGCACTTCGAGGCCTACGGCGTCGCGCGGCACAAGACGCCAGAGCGCCTCGAGCTCGTCGCCGAGATGCCGCGCACGCCGGCGGGCAAGGTCCGCAAGCACGAGCTCCGCGCGCTGCTCGGGTGAGCTGGGCGCGCGGCGAGGCGGCCGGCTACGCGCCGTTCAGGCGCGCTTCGAGCTCGGCGATGCGCGTGCTGAGGAGCTCGACCGCGTCGGTCGTGTGGTGGCTGAGCTGATGGGCGAGGAAGTGGTAGCGGGCGGCGTCCTCGCGCCCGCGCCGGTCCTCGCCGAAGCGCATGCTCAGCTTCGACAGCGCCAGCGCCTCGCGCGGCACCGCGAGCAGCTCCTCGACGACCACGGTCACCTTGGCGTCCAGCTCGGCCTCGGGCACGACCCAGTTGACCATCCCCAGCCGCTGCGCCTCGGCGGCGCTCAGCGCCTCACGGGTCCACAGCAGCTGCTTCGCCCGGCGCTCGCCGAGCGCCCACGCCAGCGTCGGCAGCTCGACGTCGGCGGCGCCCATGTCCCGCGTCACGTTGGAGGTGAACGTCGCGTCGTCGGCCGCGACCACCAGGTCGCACGCGCCGACGAGCATCAGCGACGCCGCGATGCAGTGCCCCTGCACGCGACAGATCGTCGGCACGCGCAGATCGCGCAGCCGCCCGATCGGCCCGGTGAAGAGGTCGAGCTCCTGCCACAGCCGGCCCTCGACCGTCGCGTTGTTGGCGCGGTACTCGGGGTTGGCCACGATCTCGCGGATGTCATGCCCGGCCGAGAACGACGGTCCCGCCCCGGCGACGACGACGACGCGCACCGACGAATCCGCCGCCGTGTCGACGAGCAGACGGTCGAGCGCGCGTAGCAATGCGGCATTCTGCGCGTTGCGTGCGCGGGGGCGGTTGAGGAAGATCCAGCGCGCCGCGCCGCGATCCTCGTGGATGACCTCAGACATGGGCAGCCTTCCGGTTGGCGAGGTACGCGGCGCCGATCGCCGCGGCGGTGGGGCCGTGGCCGCCCGCCTCGTACTGCAGCGAGAGGACGCGCCGGTAGTGCAGGTGCAGGCCGAGCTCCCAGGTGAAGCCCATGCCGCCGTGGACCTGGATGGCCGACTCGCACACCGTGCGCATGCCGGCCGGGACGCGGTGCAGCAGGACGCGGCCCAGATCCTCGGTCGCCGCCTCGCGCTCGAAGCCGGCGGCGAGCCGGCCGATGCCGGCGTCGCACGCCTCCAGCTCGACGGCCATCGCCGCCAGCCGGTGCGCGACGGCCTGGAAGCTGACGATCGCCTTGCCGAACTGCTCGCGCTGGCCGGCGAATTCGGTCGACAGCTCCAGCGCGCGCTGGCCGGCGCCGTGGGCCTCGCCCAGCACGGCGAGCCGCCATTGGGCGAGCATCGCCCGGGCCGGCGGGCCCGCGACCGTGCGGTCGGCGCGCCCGAGCGCCTCGCCGAGCGCGACGCGCGCATAGCCCTGTCCGCGGTCCAGCGCATCGAACGCCTCCACCGAGGCGACCTCGGCCAGCGGGACGACGACCGCGCGGTCGGCGGCGAGCACCGCGACCAGCTCGGCGCCGGGCGCGAGCGGCACGAGGATCTCGTCGGCCTGCGACCCGCCGGCGGGCGCCGCGACCACCACGCCGCCGCCGCGCACCCGGCCCTCCAGCAGCCCGTCGAGCCAGCCCTCGGCCTCCGCGCTGCCGCCGGCGGCCAGCGCCGCGAGCGCGGGCGCCAGCAGCACGCTCTCCGAGCGCATCGCGGCGGGCAGCAGTCGCCGGCCGGCCACGGCCGCCAGCGCGGTGCGCGCCTCGGCGTCCAGGCCGAGGCCACCGAGCGACTCGTCGACGCCCATGCCCGCCCAGCCGAGGCGCAGCAGCGCCTCCTGGACGCCCGCGCCCAGCGGCCGGTCGTGCTCGACGGCCTCCAGCAGCGCGGTCAGCGGCAGGATCGCGGTCAGGGAGGCGTCGAGCGACCGCACCAGCTCGGTCGTCTCGGAGCGGTCGGTGGCGGCGGTGGTCATGACGACACTCCCAGGCCCAGCAGCTGCCGGGCGACGATGTTGAGCTGGATCTCGGTCGTGCCCCCGTAGATGCCGGTCGAGCGCGACTCGAGCAGGTCATGGGTCCACCCGTTCGTGCCGAGCGCGACCTCCGGTCCGAGCACGTCGACGGCCAGCGCGAAGAGGTCCTGGTAGACGTGCGACATCAACAGCTTGTCCACCGACGTGGCGCCATTGCGCAGCGTCCCGGCACGCTTTGCGGCGAGCGTGCGGTACACCTGCGCGGCGAGGATCTCCAGCTGCGCGTGCACGTCGCCCATCCGCGCCCGGATGCCGGCGTCGCCGTCCAGGCCTCGCTCGATGACCAGGTCGGCCAGCTGCTCGAACCGGCGGCGCAGGCGGATCTGGCGCTCCAGCACGAAGAGCCCGCGCTCGTAGGAGAGCATCGACATCGCGACCTTCCAGCCGGCCCCCGGGCCGCCCACCAACCGGTCGAGCGGCACGCGCACGTCGTCGAGGAAGACCTCGTTGAAGTGCGGCTCGTTGAGGATCTGGGGCAGCGGCGTGGTGCTGACGCCCGGCGAACGCATGTCGACGATCGCCATCGAAAGACCGTGGTGCTTGACCGAGCCCGGCTCGGTGCGCACGAGGCAGGCGCACCAGCGGGCGATGTGGGCGCGGCTGGTCCACACCTTCTGGCCGCTGATGACGACCTCGTCGTCCGCGATCCGCCCGCGCGTGCGCACGGCGGCCAGGTCCGAGCCGGCGTCGGGTTCCGAGAAGCCCTGGCACCACAGCTCGCTGGCGTCGAGCATCCCGGGGAGGAACTGCTCGCGCTGGGCGTCGCTGGCGAGATCCATCAGCGTCGGTCCGACCATGTAGACGGCGATGCGGTTGATCAGCTCGGGCATCCCTGAGCCGGCCAGCTCCTCGGCGAGCACCGCCTCGGCGGTGACGTCCAGGCCCGAGCCGCCGTAGCGCTGCGGCCACGAAAGGCCGACGAAGCCGCTGGCCCGCAGCTGCGCCTGCCAGGCGATCTGCGCCTCGATGCGCGCGTCGTACCCATCGGGCGGCTCGCCCGGGTCATGGTCGGCCAGCCAGGCGCGGACGCGCGTGCGGAGCTCTTCGTCGGCGGGGCCGAAGGAGAGCGTGGGGGCGGGGAACGTGTCGAGCATCATGGAGCCACCTCGAGGCCGCGGGTTGCCAGCACGGGGGCGATCGCGCCGATCCCGTCGAAGCCGTCGCCGAGCGTGTCGCCCGCGAGGTGGCGGGCGTGGATGCCCTCCACGATCACCGCGAGCTTGAAGTGGGCGAAGGCGATGTGGAAGTCGAGGTGCTCGAGCGCCCAGCCGGTCTGCTCGCGGTAGACGTCGACGACGTCCTCCCGGCGCAGGAACCCGGGCTCGGCCATGATCGCGTGGACCCCCGAGGCGAACGTCTCGCCGGGCTGGCCCCAGTACATGAGCAGCATCCCCAGGTCGGCCAGCGGGTCGCCGAGCGTCGCCATCTCCCAGTCGAGCACGGCGGTGATCCGGCCGGGGTCGGCGGCGTCGAGCATCACGTTGTCGATGCGGTAGTCGCCGTGCAGGATCGCGGCGTGCGCGCTGGTGGGGACGTTCGCAGCGACGCGCCGGCCCAGCTCGTCGAGCGCAGACAGCTCGCGCACGCGGCTGCGCTGGAGCTGTTCGTGCCAGCGCGCGACCTGGCGCTCCACGTACCCATCGGGGCGGCCGACGGCCGCCAGGCCGAGCTCCGCGTACGGCACCTGGTGCAGCCGCGCCAGCGTCCGGACGAGCGCGAGCGAGCAGGACCGCGCCTGGTCGGGCGTCAGGTCCATGTCCGCGACGTCGCGGATCACGCGGCCGGGCGCGCGGTCCATCACGTAGAACGGCGCGCCGATCACGCCGTCGTCCTCGCACAGCGCGATCGCACGCGGCACCGGCACGTCGCTCTCGTGGAGCGCCCGCAGCACGGCGTGCTCGCGGGGCATGCTGTGGGCGGTCGGCAGGCGCGGGCCCAGGGGCGGCCGGCGCAGGATCCACTCCCGCGCGCCCGCGCGCACCACGAAGGTGAGGTTGGACCGGCCGCCGGAGAGCTGCTGCGCCGACAGCTCGTCGGGGTGCTCGACCTCCAGCACGTCGGCCAGCCAGGCGCCGGCGCGGTCCAGATCGAGGCCCTCTGGGGAGCGTGGAGCGTCGCCGGCCACGTCAGATGTTGCGGGCGTTGACGCCGGCCGACGGCGACAGCGTCGCACCGGTCACGTAGCGCGCCTCGTCGGAGGCGAGGAAGAGCACGGAGTCCGACACGTCGTCGGGCTCGACGTAGGGCACGGGGATCACGTTGACGCTCGCGAACGCCGGCAGCGCGTCGTCCTTCGTCGGGTGCTCCAAGTCGGGCCGGAACAGCCGGTAGGAGGCGTCGTTGTGCATCATCATGGTGTTGACCGAGCTCGGGCAGACGACGTTCGCGGTGATCCCGTGCGGCGCCAGCTCGGCGGCGACCGACTTGACGAAGCCGATCAGCCCCCACTTGGCGGCGGCGTAGTGCGACAGGTTCTCCCAGCCCGCGCGGCCGGCCATCGAGGAGGTCGCGACGATCCGGCCGGACCCCCGCTCGATCATGTGGCCGGCGACGGCGCGGACGGCGTTGAAGACGCCGGTCAGGTTGATGTCGATCATCTCCTGCCACACGTCGGCCGGCATCCCCTCGATGGGGTGGAAGGTGCAGATGCCGGCGTTGGCGGCGAGGATGTCGATGCGGCCGAACGCCTCCAACCCGGCGGCGACCGCGGCGTCGACGGCGGCGGCGTCGCGCACGTCGGCCACGCAGGCGACGGCGCGGCCTCCCGCGGCCTCCACCAGTGCGATCGTCTCGGCCAGGTCGTCGGCGCCGGCCAACGGGTAGCGGACGGTGGCCAGCTGCGCGCCCGGGATGTCGAGCAGGAGGATGTCGGCGCCCTCCTGGGCGAAGCGCACCGCGTGCGACCGTCCCTGCCCCCGGGCCGCGCCGGTGATCATCGCCACCTGTCCGTCGAAGCGCCCCATCGCCTAGGCCGCGTTCCGCGCGTTCCAGCCGAGCGCCACGGGGAGCGCCTCACCGGTGATGAACCTCGCCTCGTCGGAGGCGAGGAAGAGGACGGCGTCTGACACGTCGCCGGGCTGGACCCACGGGATGGGGATCGGGTTCTGCGCCGTGTAGGCCCGCTTGACGTCCTCGAGGTCGAAGCTCTCCTGGCCCGGCAGGAAGATCCGGTAGAACGCCTCGTTCTGGATCATCGGCGTGTCGACCGCGGTCGGGCAGACCGCGTTGACCGTGATGCCGTGCTCGGCGACCTCGAGCGCGAGGCTCTTGACCAGCCCGATGACTCCCCACTTCGAGGCGACGTAGTGGCCGATGTTCGCCGAGCCCTGCCGGCCGACGATCGACGACGTGGCGATGATTCGGCCCGAGCCGCGCGCCAGCATGTGGGGGACCACGGCGCGCAGCGAGCGGAAGACGCCGCTCAGGTTGACGGCGATCATCGTGTCCCACGTGTCGTCGCTCATCTCGGCGATCGTGGAGATGCTGCCGATGCCGGCATTGGCCGCCAGGACGTCGATCCGGCCGAAGGCGTCGAGGCCCGCGGCGACGGCGGCGTCGACCTGCGCGGTCTCGCGCACGTCGACGGTGCACTGCAGCGCGCGACGCCCGGTCGCCTCGACCAGGCGGGCCGTCTCGGCCAGCTCGTCCGAGGTGCCCATCGGGTAGGGGACGCTCGGCAGGTTGGTCCCGGGCAGATCGCACAGGACGACATCGGCGCCTTCCTGGGCGAAGCGCACGGCGTGCGAGCGGCCCTGGCCGCGGGCCGCGCCGGTGACCAGGGCGACCTGCCCTGCGAACCGTGCGTCGCGCGACGGCGAGCTCATGAGCTCCGCTCCCGCGCGCTCTTGACGTCGCGCAGCTCGGCGACCGCCGCGCGGACCTCCTCGCCGCCGAGCGAGAACGTCTGCATCTCCAGCGCGACGGAGTAGTCCAGCGTGGTCGCGGCGGCGGCCGACAGCAGCTGGTTGATCGCGCGCTTGGTGTAGCGGACCGCCATCGTCGGCATCCCGCGAAAGCGCTCGGCCACCTCGGTCGCGCGAGCCAGCGCGGTGCCGGTGGGGACGATCTCGGTCACCAGACCGATCCGCTCCGCCTCGTGCGCGTCGATCCAGTCGCCGGTCATGAGGTACCGCTTGGCCCGTGTGATGCCGACGGCCATCGGCCAGATCAGGGTGCCGCCGTCACCCGCGGCCAGCGCCGCCTTGATGTGCCCGTCGGCGATCTTGGAGTCCTCCTCCATGATCACGTAGTCCGACAACAACGCGAACATCAGCCCCGAGCCGGTCGCCGCGCCGTTGATCGCCGCGACCATCGGCTTGTCCATCTCGATGTGCGCCCGCACCAGCTCGCGGACCTGGACCTGGAGCTCGGCGAGCATCGCGGCGTCGCGTGTGAGCTCGTCCATCCAGTCGTAGGTCGCGCCGACCGAGAATGCCTTGCCGGCCCCGTGCAGGAGGCCGACCTGGATGCGATCGTCGGCCGCGATGTCGCGCAGGATCGTCGCGAACTCACCGTGGTCCTGGGCGTTGCAGGCGTTCATCCGCTCGGGCCGGTTGATCATCACCGAGCCGATTCCGTCCTCGACGGTGACGTCGAAGAACGAGTAGCGCGAGGCGTCGAGGGCTGGGGTCATGCCGTCTTTCGGGGGAGGGAGCGGAGCGTGGTGCCGAAGACGTCGCGGGTGACCGCCTCGGCGGCCAGCGTCAGGCGGCTGCCGATGAAGGGCATCGTCTTGGACTTGATCAGCGAGGCGAAGCCGGTGACCACGAGCAGCAGCGCGGGGTCGCCGGCGGGCGTGAGCACCGCGGTGCCGACGGCGTTGTGGCCGTCGAAGTACTCGCCGAAGCTGGTCGAGTACCCGCGGGCGCGGGTCCTCTCCAGCTCCTTCTTGAAGTCCAGGTAGCCGGTGATCGACGTGTCGGAGCGGGCGGGGAGCCCGTGCAGCGTCAGCATCTGCTCGACCTCCTCCGGGTCGCACCAGGCGTAGAACGCCTTGGCCAGCACGGCGCCGTTGGGCGGGAAGCGGTCGCCCACCGACGCGGTGACCTTGAGCCGCCCGGTGCCTTCGGCCTTGCCGACGACGATGAAGCTGTCGTCGGCGCCCTTGCGCAGGATGAGGCAGACCTGGCCGACCTCCTTGGCCACGCGCGCGGCGTGGACCTGGGCGGCCTGCAGGAGGTGCCCGTGGCTGTCGACCATCGACGCCAGCTCCACCAGGCCCATGCCGAGCCGGTAGCGGCGCGTGTCGGCGTCGTAGGCAAGCAGCGCGCCGTCGGTCAGCGTGCGCAGGATGTTGAAGCACGTGCTGCCGTTGATGCCGAGGTCGCGCGCGATCTCGGTCATCGACTGCGGCTCGTTGACCTGCTCTTGGAAGTGCCGCATGATCGTGATCGCGTGCACCACCGCCGGCACGCCCGCGCGCTTGGGCTCCGGCCGATCGGTCGCGTCGTCTCGCTTCCCCACGTTGGTCTCCTCCCGCGTCGGCACAGGTGGATCCTGTGCCTCGTCGCATCCTTTCGCAACGAGCTTCTCTCTGGAGAAGTAGATTGGCGAGCGACCTGCTGCGGCCCCATGCTGGGCGCCATGTGGATCAAGCAGCCGCTCGGGATGCCCCGGGCCCGGAGGTCGTCATGCCCGAAGCCGTGATTGTCGAGACCGTGCGCACGCCGATCGGGCGCGCGTTCAAGGGATCGCTGAAGGAGCTGCGCTCCGACGACCTGGGCGGGCACGTCATCCGGGCGCTGATGGAACGCGTGCCCGAGCTGCCGCCGGGCGACGTCGTGGACGTCATCTGCGGCACCGCCAACGAGTCGGGTGAGCAGGCGATGAACCTCGGCCGCCTGGTCGGCGCCCTCGGTGGCCTGCCCGATGTGGTCGCCGGCACCACCGTCAATCGCTTCTGCGCGTCGTCGCTGCAGGCGGTGCGCATGGCCCACCACGCGATCGTCGCCGGCGCGGGCGACACGTTCATCGCCGCGGGCGTCGAATGCGTCAGCCGGGTGGCCGGCCGGGACTTCGACGAGACCGAAAAGAATCCGCGCTTCACCGATCCCAGCCGCCCCGACTACGTCAACGACATGTACATCGTCATGGGCGAGACGGCGGAGAACGTCGCGGATCGCTGGGGCGTCACGCGCGAAGACATGGACGCGATCGCGGTGCGCTCGCACACCCGGGCGCTGGCCGCCCAGGCGTCCGGGTTCTTCGCCCGGGAGATCGTGCCGGTCACGCTCCCCGACGGCACCGTCGTCGACACCGATGACCATCCGCGTCCGGGCACGAGCATGGAGGGTCTGGCCGCGCTGAAGCCGGCCTTCCGCCCCGATGGCCGCGTCACCGCGGGCAACGCCTGCCCGCTCAGCGACGGCGCCGCGGCCGTGCTCGTCACCTCGGCCGAGAAGGCCGCCGCGCTCGGCGCGCGCCCCCGCGCGCGCATCCTCGCCTCCGCGGTCTCGGGGCTCGGCCCGGAGATCATGGGCGTCGGCCCGATCGAGGCGGTCGGCCGCGTGCTGGCCATGGCCGGCATGACGATCGCAGACGTCGACGTGGTCGAGCTCAACGAGGCGTTCGCCGCCCAGGTCATCCCGGTGTGCGACGAGCTGGGCATCGACATCGACCGCCAGCTCAACCCCCACGGCGGCGCGATCGCACTCGGCCACCCCTTCGGCATGACCGGCGCGCGCATCCTGGGGACGCTGCTCAACGACCTCGAGACGCTCGACGCCACCATCGGCCTCGAGACCATGTGCATCGGCGGCGGCCAGGGTATGGCCATGCTCGTCGAGCGCCTCTCCTGAACCCTTTTCAAGACACGAAGCGAGGAACGCAAGACGATGTGGGAGTTCTCGACGGAGCCCGAGTTCGAGGCGAAGCTCGCCTGGGCCAAGACGTTCATGGAGGAGGAGGTCTACGCGCTCGAGACGCTGGAGGGCGTCGACGAGGCAGGCTTCCAGCGCGTGCTCGACCCGCTGCGCGACCAGGTCAAGGAGCAGAACCTGTGGGCCGCGCACCTGCCGCCGGAGCTCGGCGGCCTGGGCTACGGTGCCGTGGAGCTGGGTCTGCTCAACGAGGTGACCGGGCGCTCGGCGTTCGGTCCCACGGTGTTCGGCAGCCAGGCACCGGACGCCGGCAACGCCGAGCTGATCGCCGCCGAGGGCACGCCCGACCAGAAGGAGCGGTGGCTGGAGCCGCTGCTGGCCGGTGAGCTGAAGAGCGCCTTCTCGATGACCGAGCCGGGCACGTCGGGCTCGGACCCGACACTGCTTGAGACCCGCGCCGAGCGCGACGGCGACGGCTGGGTCCTCAACGGGCGCAAGTGGTTCACCTCCAACGGCTCGGTGGCCGACTTCCTCGTCGTGATGGCGGTCACCGACCCCGAGGCGCGGCCCCATCAGCGGGCCTCGATGTTCCTCGTCCCGACTGACATCCCCGGCGTGAACATCCTGCGCGACATCCCGACGATGGAGGACCCGTCGGGCATCCCCGGCCGCTTCCGCGCCGGCGGCTACGGGCACGCAGAGATCATCTATGACGACGCCCGCATCCCCGGCGACGCACTGCTCGGCGGCGTCGGCGAGGGCTTCCTGCTCGCCCAGCGGCGGCTCGGCCCGGGGCGCATCCAGCACTGCATGCGATGGCTCGGCCAGAGCCAGCGGGCCTTCGAGATGCTCTGCGAGCGCGCGGTGTCGCGCGTCACCCACGGCACGACGCTGGCCGAGAAGGGCGTCGTGCAGGCGTGGGTCGCCGACTCGGCGGCCGAGATCCTCGCCGCGCGCCTGATGACGCTCTACACCGCCTGGCGCATCGACCAGGACGGCGCCCGCGCGGCCCGCCAGGAGATCGCGATGATCAAGTACTACGGCGCGTCGGTCATGTACAACGTGATCGACCGGGCGCTGCAGGCCCACGGCGCGCTGGGGTTCTCCACCGACCTGCCGCTGGAGTCGATGTACCGCAACGCGCGCGCCGCCCGGATCTACGACGGTCCCGACGAAGTGCACCGCCAGTCGGTGGCGCGGCGGATCCTCGCCGGATACGAGCCGCATGCGGTGCCCAGCGAGGACGTCCCGGCGCGACGCGAGGACGCCGTCTCGCGGTTCGCCGGGCTGCTGGACAACGCCACCGGCAACCTCTAGGGCGATGGCGGTCCCGGCGACGCGCGCGGCGATGATCACCGGCGGCTCGGGAGGGATCGGGCTGGCGGTCGCTCGGATGCTGGGCGAGGAGGGCTACGCCCTCACGCTCGTGGGGCGGCGGCCTGAGCCGCTGGAGGCGGCCGTCTCCGACCTGGTCGACCGCGGGATCACCGCCCACGGGTTGGCCTACAACCTGGTCGACGAGGCGGCCGTCGTCGCCGCGGTGGCGGCCCACGGCGACCGCTACGGCCGGCTCGACGTCCTGGTCAACAACGCGGGCACCGGGGCGGGCCAGGCGGTGGAGGACATCTCCAGCCGGCATCTGGACCGCCAGATCGACCTCAACCTCCGTGCCACGGTGCTGGCCTACCGCGAGGCGGCGCCGCTGCTGCGGGCCGCGGGTGCCGAGCACGGCCGCGCGCTGGTCGTCAACACCGCGTCGCTGGCCGGCGTCGAGCCGCAGGCGTGGCTGTCGGTGTACTCCGCCACCAAGGCGGCGGTGATCGCCTTCACGCGGGCGATGAACCGAGAGCTGGCCGGCGCCGGCGTGCGCTCCTGCGCGCTGTGCCCGGGCACGGTCGACACGGCCATGACCGAGTACCTCACGACCGACCGTTCGACCATGATCGACCCGCGTGACCTGGCCGAGGTCGTGCGGATGCTGCTGCGCCTGTCGGCCTCCGCCGTGGTGGGGAACGTGGTCGTCGAGGGCGTCGCCGAGCTGCTCGCCGGGCCGCCATCGTGATCCAGCGCCTCGGCGACGCCGTCCCGGAGATCGCCGCCGACGCGTGGGTCCACGCGCAGGCGACCGTCATCGGCGACGTGACGATCGGTCCGGGCGCAAGCATCTGGCCAGGTGCGGTGCTGCGCGGCGACTACGGCCCGATCCGCGTCGGCGCGCGGACGAGCATCCAGGACAACGCGGTGATCCACGCCGATGCCGAGGGCACGGTGATCGGGGACGACTGCATCGTCGGCCATCTCGCGTTCGTCGAGAACGCGGTGGTCGGCGACTCCTGCCTCGTCGGGGTCGGCGCCAAGCTCCTTCCCGGAACGCGCATGCGCGCCGGCTCGGTGGCCGCGGCGGGCGCCGTCCTGCTCGGCATCGAGGTGCCGAGCGGCTACCGCGCCCAGGGCCTCCCCGCGGTCATCGTGCGCACCGACCGCCCGGGGCGGGCGTACGTCGACGAGGGCGCGCGCCGCTACGCCGAGATGGCCCGGCGCCACCGCCGCGAGGCGCGGACGGTGTGAAGGGCATCCTCGCGCTCTGGCAGCCCGGAGACCCGGATCGCGACCGCCACGCCGGCCTGCCGCGAGATCGGCTGGGCGATCGACGGGCGCCCAGTCCGTCCGGGGCCGAACCTATCCTCCGGCGGTCGTGCTGCACGTCCATCGCGCCGACCGCGCCGATCGTCTCGCCGACGCGCTCGCGCGGGTGCTCGCCGAGCCGCCGGCCGACCCGTTCACCACCGAGGTGGTGGCCGTGCCGACGCGTGGTGTGGAGCGGTGGGTCGCCCAGCAGCTGTCGGGCGCGCTCGGCGTCGGCGACCGTGCCGACGGCGTCTGCGCCAACGTCGCCTTCCCGGCGCCGCGGCGACTGGTCGACGAGGTCGTCGCGGCCGCGTCGGGCTTCGACGCCGACCGCGACCCGTGGCTGCCGCAGCGCGTCGTGTGGCCGCTCTTGGAGACCGTCGACGCGCATCTGGCGGAGCCGTGGCTCGCGCAGCTGCGCGCGCACCTCGATCCCGGCCGCGGCGACCGCTCGCGACGGCTGCGCGTCGTCGCTCACCTCGCGGCGTTGTACGACCGCTACGCGCTCTATCGCCCCGAGCTGCTCAACGGATGGCACGCCGACGACGGTGACGATCGGTGGCAGGCGCAGCTGTGGCGGGAGCTGCGCACGCGGATCGGGCGTCCGGGTCCGTCCGAACGCCTGGAGGCGGCCTGCCGGGCGCTGCTCGCCCACCCCGACCTGACGCCGCTGCCGCACCGGCTCTCGCTCTTTGGCCTGACGAGCCTGCCCGCGCGTCACATCGAGGTCCTGCGCGCGCTTGCCGACGGCGGCCGTGACGTCCACCTCTTCCTGCTGCAGCCGTCCCCCGCCGCGTGGGAGGGCGTCGCCGGCGCGTTGCGCCGCTACGACGCGCCGATCGCGCGCCACGCCGTCGGGACCGCGTTCCTGCCCGCCAACCCGCTGCTGGCCTCCTGGGGGCGCGACGGGCGCGAGCTGCAGATCGTGCTCGCGCGCGCCGCGACCGAGGCGGACGACGTCGACCACGCGGCCAAGGACGACAACAACGGGGGAACGCTGCTCGCCCAGCTGCAGGCCGACGTGCGGGCCGACCGCGTGCCGGTGGGCCGGCCCGGCGCCGGGCCGGACGCCAGCGTCCAGGTCCACGCCTGCCACGGCGTTGGCCGGCAGGTCGAGGTCCTGCGCGACGCGATCCTCCACGCCCTCCAGCAGGACCCGACGCTGGAGCCCCGCGACGTCATCGTCATGTGCCCGGACATCGAGACGTTCGCGCCCCTGATCCAGGCGACGTTCGGCGCGGGCGATCCGGACGAGGCCGACGACCCCGCGACACCGCGCGGGCCGGCCGCCGAGCTGCGCGTCCGCCTCGCCGACCGCTCGCTGCGCGAGACCAACCCGGTACTCGCCGTCGTCGCCCGGGTGCTCGAGCTCGCGACCGCGCGCGTGACTGCCTCGGAGGTCCTCGACCTCGCCGACCGCGAGCCCGTCCGGCGCCGCTTCCGCTTCGCGCAGGACGACATGAGCCGGTTGGAGGAGTGGGTCGCCGCGGTCGGCGTGCGCTGGGGCCTCGACGCGGACCATCGTGCGCCGTTCGGACTGCAGGACGTCGCGCAGGGCACGTGGCACACCGGCCTGGACCGCCTGCTCACCGGCGTCGCGATGGCCGAGGACGAGCCGCGGCTGCTGCACGGCGTCGTGCCCTACGACGACGTCGACAGCTCCTCGATCGACCTCGCTGGACGCTTCGCCGAGTACGTCGACCGCCTGCAGGCCACGGTCGCCGACTTCGCGCAGCCCCGGCCGATCGGCGCCTGGGCGGCCGCGCTGGCCGATGCCGCCGACGCGCTGACCGCCGTCCCGGCGCACGCCGCCTGGCAGCGCGCCGAGCTCGAGCGCCTGCTGGCCGAGGTCGTCGACGAGGCCACCGGCGAGAACGGCACGAGCGCCGCGCCGCTGGACGTGGCCGACGTCGCCGCGCTGCTGGAGAGCCGCCTCGCCGGGCGTCCGACGCGCGCGAACTTCCGGACCGGGCACCTGACCGTATGCACGCTGCAGCCGATGCGCAGCGTGCCTCATCGGGTCGTGTGCCTGCTCGGGCTCGACGACACCGTCTTCCCGCGCCGCTCGGCGCGCGACGGCGACGATCTCCTCCTCGCCGCGCCACAGGTCGGAGACCGCGACGCGCGCTCCGAGGATCGCCAGATCCTGCTCGACGCGCTGATGGCCGCCACCGATCGGCTGATCATCACCTATACCGGCAACGACGAGCGCACCAACGCCGAACGCGCGCCCGCGGTCCCGATCGCCGAGCTGCTGGACGTGATCGATCGCACCACGGGCGGCGCCCCGGTCGTCGTGCGCCATCCGCTGCAGCCGTTCGACCCCATCAACTTCGAGCCCGGGGCGCTGGAGCCCGGCGTCCCGTGGAGCTTCGACGCCGTCACGCTCGCCGGCGCACGCGCTCTGGTCTCAGACCGCGACCCGCGTTCCGCGTTCCTGCGCGGCCCCCTGGTGCCCGCCGCCGACGCAGGTCTCGTCGAGCTCGAGCAGCTCGTCGCCTTCCTCGGCCATCCGGTGCGCGGCTTTCTGCGCCAGCGCCTGGGCGTGGGCGCGACGGCCCGCGCCGGTGAGATCGAGGACGGCCTGCCGCTCGAGCTCGACCACCTGGCGCAATGGGGCATCGGCGACCGGCTGCTGACGGCGCAGCTGCGCGGCGCCGACGCGGCCGGTGCCCGCGCCGCCGAGCGCGCCCGCGGGACGCTGCCGCCCGGCCGGATCGGCGAGCGGCAGCTCGAGGCCATCGCGTCGCTGGTCGAGACGGTGATCGGCGCGGCGCGAGCGACGGTCGACCTGGACGCCGCGCAGCAGACGGTCGACGTCCGGATCGCCCTGCCGGGCGACCGCTTCCTGCGCGGGACGATCTCCGGCCTGATCGGCGACGTGGTGCGCCACGTCGGCTTCTCGCGCATCAAGGCACAGCAGCGCCTCGGCGGGTGGGCGCGCGTGCTCGCGCTCACCGCCGCGTTCCCGGAGCGGACGTTCTCGGCGGTGACCGTCGGCCGTGCGCGGGCCGGGGTGTCGCGCCAGCACCGGGTGACGGTCGCGCGCCTCGCGCCGCCGCCCGCGCTGACGACCGCCGCCGCGCGCGAGGCATGGGCGCTGGATGAGCTCGGCAAGCTCCTCGACCTCTACGACCGCGGCATGCGCGAGCCGTTGCCGCTGTACTGCGAGACCTCCGCGGCGCTCGCCGCGCCACCGGCCACGACCGCGCGCCGCCGTGCCGGCCAGGCGTGGACGTCGGAGTTCCGGCGCCCGCGCGAGGATCGCGACGAGGAGCATGTGCTGGTCCTGGGCAGCGACCGCGCGTTCGATGATCTCGTCGCGGAGCCGCCGCGTGAGGACGAGGACTGGCCGGCCGAGGAGTCTGCGTCGCGCCTGGAGCGCTACGCGCACCGCCTGTGGGACGGGTTGCTCGAGGTCGAGGAAGTGACCGACCGGTGAGCGTCGTCGATTCCGGCAGTGCGTTCGACATCTGCGGGCCGCTGCCGCATGGCGTCACCGTGCTGGAGGCCAGCGCGGGGACCGGCAAGACCTACACCATCGCGGCGCTAGCCACCCGCTACGTCGCCGACGGCATCCCGCTCGAGCAGCTGCTGCTGGTCACCTTCACGCGGCTGGCCACCGGCGAGCTGCGCGACCGCGTGCGGCGGAGGCTGACCACCGCGCGCCGCGCGCTCGACGCGGCGCTGGCCGGCGACGGCGCGCCGGACCCCGAGGCGGTCGACGCCGCGGACCGGCTCGCGCGGATGCTGGCGGGTGGAACGCTGGTCGAGGTCCAGGCGCGCCGCGACCACCTGGTGCGCGCGATCGCCGACTTCGACGCCGCGACGATCACCACGACGCACGGCTTCTGCCAGGAGGTGCTCGGCTCCTTCGGCGTCGCCGGCGACATCGACCGCGGCCACCGCTTCAGCGAGGACGCGCGCGACCTGGTCGACGAGGTCGTCGACGACCTGTACGTCAACGACTTCCTCGACAGCACGCCGGCGTTCTCGCGCGCGGAGGCGCGCGCGATCGCGCAGGCAGCGATCGCCAACCCGAGCGCGCCGCTGGCGCCCGTCGCGCCGGGCGCCGACGGCGGCGCCGCCGCGCTGCGCCGCGCGCTGGCCGAGGCGGCCCGGACCGAGCTGGACCGGCGCAAGCGCCGGCTGGCGCTCATGACCTACGACGACCTGGTCACGCGGCTGCGGGCGACGCTCGAGGGACCGCACGGCGAGGAGGTCGCCGCGCAGCTGCGGGCGCGCTACCGCGTCGCGCTCGTCGACGAGTTCCAGGACACCGATCCCGATCAGTGGGCGATCATGCGCACCGCGTTCGCCCACGACGGAACGACGCTCGTGCTGATCGGCGACCCCAAGCAGGCCGTCTACGCGTTCCGCGGCGCCGACGTGTACGCCTACCTCGACGCCGCCGAGCACGCCGCCGCGCGGCCGACGCTGCGCACGAACTGGCGCAGCGACCAAGGCCTGCTCGACGCCTATGACGTGCTCTTCGGTGACACGCGTCTGGGCCACGAGGACATCGCCTACCGCCGGGTGCGCGCGGCGGACGCCAACGCCACCGGGCGGCTGCACGGCGCGCCGGTGGCCACGCCGCTGCGCATCCGCGTCGTCGCGCGCCACGACCCCGACGTGCGCCGTACGCCGACCGGCTGGTCGGCGGTTCCGTCGGCTCGCGAACTTATCGCGCGCGACGCGGCGGCCGACATCGCCGGGCTGCTCGGGGCGTCCCCGACGCTGGAGGATGGCCGGCCGCTGAGCGCCGGCGACGTCGCCGTGCTGGTGCGCAAGAACGACCAGGCGCGGGCGGTGAAGGTCGCGCTGCAGGACGTCGGCGTCCCGGCCGTCGTCAACGGCGCGGGCAGCGTCTTCGCGACCGAGACCGCTCTCGACTGGGTGCGGCTGCTCGAGGCGCTGGAGCGTCCGGAGTCGCTGCCGCGAGCGCGCGCGGCGGCGCTGACGCCGTTCCTGGGCTGGACCGCCGACGACATCGCCGGCGCCGGCGACGCGGAATGGAACACGCTCCAGCAGCGGCTGCACACCTGGACGGGCGTGCTGCGACGCAATGGCGTCGCGACGTTGCTGGAGGTGATCAGCGCGCAGCAGCGCCTCGCCGAGCGGCTGCTGTCGGTGCTCGGCGGCGAGCGTGAGCTGACCGACCTGCGCCAGCTCGGCGCGCTGCTGCATTCCGCGGCGGTCGACGGCCGGCTGGGCATCACCGCGCTGGCCGGCTGGCTGCGCCGGCGTATGGCCGCCGACGACCGCGACGCGGGCGCCGAGGACCGCCTGCGGCGGCTGGAGTCCGACGCCGAGGCCGTCCAGGTGCTCACCGTGCACCGCAGCAAGGGCCTGGAGTTCCCCGTGGTCTACTGCCCGTACCTGTGGGACCCGGTGTGGATCTCCGACGAGCCCGCGCCGGCGATCTACCACGACGCCGAGCACGCCGACGCGCGCACGATCGACCTCGCGATGGACCCGCGCGACGCGGCCTACGCCCGGCACGTCGTCCAGGACCATGACGAGCAGCGCGGGGAGGAGCTGCGCCTGGCGTACGTCGCCCTGACGCGCGCCAAGCATCAGGCGGTGATCTGGTGGGCCAGCACCTACAACAGCCGCGACTCGGCGCTCGGGCGGCTGGTCTTCGGCGGGCCTGCTCCGGCCGGCCGGCGCGACCCCGACCAGGCGGCGGCGCAGGCGCGCGAGCGCTTCGCCGCGCTGGCCGCATCGGCGCCCGAGTCCATCGTGCTGGAACGGGCGCTGATCGCGGCGGGCGCGCGCTTCTCGCCGGCCGAGCCCCGGGCCGCCGACCTGGAGGCGGCCGCGTTCGACCGCCGGCTGGATCCCCGCTGGCGGCGGATGTCCTACAGCTCGATCACCGCCGGCGCCTACGAGGCGCGCGTGGCCAGCGAGGTCGAGGAGGTGGCGGGCGGCGACGACCCGGCCGACGACCGGCCGCTGCCGTTGGCCGAGGCCGGCGGCGACGAAGCCGCGCTCCTGGGCGTCCCGTCGTTGTTGTCCGACATGCCCGCGGGCACGCGCGTGGGCACGCTCCTGCATCAGGTCTTCGAGGAGACCGACTTCGGGGCGAGCGACTTGACCGGCGAGCTGTCGGCGCGCGTGGCCGACGCGCGGCGACGCCGTGCGGTCGACCTCGGCGACCCCATCGTCTTGCTCGACGGGCTGCGCGCGGCGATCGAGACGCCGCTCGGGCCGCTGGTCGGCGACCGGCGGCTGCGCGACCTCGCGCCCGTCGACCGGCTGGACGAGCTGACCTTCGAGCTGCCGCTGGCCGGCGGCGACCGGCCCGACGGCGAGCTGACGCTCGAGGCGATCGCCGCCGTGCTGCGCGAGCACGTCACCGCAAGCGACCCGCTGGCCGGCTACGCCGAGCGCCTCGCCGACCCCATGTTGAAGGCCAACCTGCGCGGCTACCTGACGGGCACGATCGACCTCGTCGCCCGCATCGACGGCGGCTTCGCGATCATGGACTACAAGTCCAACCGGCTGGCCGCCGCGGGCGAGGCGCTGACCGCTTGGCACCACCGGCCCGAGGCGCTGGCCGACGAGATGCAGCGCTCGCACTACGTGCTGCAGGCGTTGTTGTACGCCGTGGCGCTTCACCGCTACCTGCGCTGGCGCCAGCCCGGCTACGATGCCGACCGCGACCGTCCGGTGTTGTTGTACCTGTTCCTGCGCGGCATGGCCGGACCGGACACGCCGCGCGTCGCCGGTGCGCCGTGCGGCGTCTTCGCGTGGCGGCCGCCGGCCGGGCTGCTGCCGGCGCTCAGCGACGTCCTGGACCGGGGGCGCCCGTCATGACGTCGCTGCGCGACCGCGATCCGCACGACGTCCGGCTCGCCCGCGTCGCCCCCGAGCCGCTGCGCGCGTTCAACGACGCGGGCGTGCTGTCGGCCGCCGACGTGCAGGTGGCGCGGCGCCTGGCGGCGCTCGGCGGCGTGACCGACCCCGCGGTCCTGCTGGCGCTGGCGCTCGCGGTGCGCGCTCCTCGCCTGGGCCACGTGCTCGTCGACCTCGCCGCGATCGGCACGTCGGTCGCCGTCGACACCGAGGAGCCCGTGGACCTGGCCGCGCTCGGCTGGCCCGAGCCCGCCGACTGGATCGCGCGCGTCGCCGCGTGCTCGCTGGTCACCGACCCGCCGCATCCGCTGCACCTCGACGGCGGGCGGCTCTACCTCGATCGCTACTGGCGGGAGGAGCACGCCGTCGCGCGGGACCTGCGCGCGCTGGCTGGCGCGGCGCCCCGGCGCGTCGACGAGGCGGCGCTGGTCGCCGGCGCGCGGCGGCTGTACCCCGACGCCGGCGACGAGCGGCCGCGGGCGGCGGTGGAGACCGCCGTGCGACGCCGGCTCACCGTCGTCGCCGGCGGCCCGGGCACCGGCAAGACGACCGCGGTCGCGCGCGTCGTCGCGCTGCTGGCCGAGCAGGCGCGCGCGCAGGGGCCGGGCGCGCCTCCACCGCTGATCGCGCTCGCGGCGCCGACCGGCAAGGCGGCGGCGCAACTGGGGGAGGCCGTGCACGCGCAGGCCGGGGTGCTCGACGTCGACCCCGAGATCCGCGATGCCCTGCTGGCCACCAGCCCGCTGACGCTCCATCGCCTGCTGGGCTCGCGACCCGGCACCCGGGTCCGGTTTCGCCACGACCATCTCAACCGCCTGCCGCACGACGTCGTGATCGTCGACGAGACCTCGATGGTGTCGCTGACGCTCATGGCGCGGCTGCTCGAGGCGCTCGGCGACGAGGCGCGGCTGATCCTCGTCGGCGATCCCGACCAGCTCTCGTCGATCGAGGCCGGGGCGGTGCTGGGCGACATCGTCGGCCCCGCGACGACCGACGGCGAGCGGGGCGGGGGCACCGCGGTGGCCGGTAGTGTCGTCGTGCTCGATCGCCTGCACCGCTTCGGCGGCGGGATCGCGGCGGTCGCCGACGCGGTGCGCCGCGGCGACGCCGACGGCACCGTCGCCGCTCTCCGCTCCGCCGAGGACGACGTCACCTGGATCGCCGAGGACGGCGACGCGGTCCGCGCCGGCGCGGCGCTGGCCTCCGTGCGGGCGATCGCGACCGCGGCTGGGCGGGCCGTGATCGCCGCCGCGCGCGACGGCGACGCGCCCGGTGCGCTGGCGGCGCTCGGCGAGTTCCGGATGCTGTGCGGGCACCGCCGCGGGCCATATGGCGTGTCGACCTGGATGCCGACCGTCGAGCGCTGGCTCGCCGCCGAGATCGACGCCGCCGGCGGCGTCCGCAACCGCGACTACCCCGGCCGGCCGCTGCTGATCACCGCCAACGACTACGACTTGAACGTGTTCAACGGCGACACGGGCGTCGTCGTCGCGGCGGGGGAGGGGCGCATGGTGGCGGCCTTCGAGCAGCGCGGCGACGTCACGACGGTGCGCCCCAACCAGCTCGGCTCGGCCGAGACGGTGTACGCGATGACCGTCCACAAGAGCCAGGGATCGCAGTTTGCGACCGCGGCCCTCATCCTCCCGCCACCCGCCTCGCGGATCCTCACCCGTGAGCTCCTCTACACCGCGGTCACGCGTGCCCGCCGGCACCTCATCGTCGTCGGTACCGAGGAAGCGGTGCGCGCGGCGGTCGGCCGTCCTGCCGCGCGTGCGTCCGGGCTACGCGAGCGACTGCGCGACGATTGAGTGCCTGGGCGCGACGGCGGCCACGAGATTTGGGATCGGTCGCGATTGCGGCGGCTCGCGTCCCAGTTCTCGGGGGTCGAGCTACTGTCGCTGCGCATCTGCCCGGCGTACCACCGCCGCGGCAGGCGGCTCGCGCTCGAGGCGGCGGAGGCCGACGAGGTCAGCGCCATCGCCCACATCTACGACCCGGTCGAGCGGCGCGCGGCCATCGCGCGGCTGGCGGGCGCGTTCGGCCCCGAGCTAGCCCGCGGCGGTGCCCGCGGCCGTGGCCTCGGGCACCTCGACGAGCTTGCCGGTCGCGACGTCGTAGATGTAGCCGTAGATCGGGATCCCGGCCGGCACCAGCGGATGCGTCCGGATCCGCGTGACGTCGTCGACGACGCTCTGCTGCTGGTCGGCGATCGTCAGCCAGTCGACGTACTTGCCCTCGGAGGAGCCGGGGCCGGTGCCGACGTCGGAGAAGCCGTCCTCGCCGAGCGCGGCGGTCTCGAGGCTGCTGGCCAGCAGGCCGCGCATGACGTCGTCGGTGAAGAACTCCATGCCGCAGTTGGTGTGGTGGATGACGAACCACTCGGCCGTACCGAGCAGCTTGTAGGAGATGACGAGCGAGCGGATCGCGTCGTCGCTGGCGCGGCCGCCGGCGTTGCGGATCACGTGCGCGTCGCCCTCCGCGAGCCCGGCGTACTTGGCCGGGTCCAGCCGCGCGTCCATGCACGTCAGGATCGCGAACCGGCGGGCGGGCGGCAGCGCCAGCTCACCCTTGTCGCCGAACTCAGCGGCGTACTGGTCGTTGGCGGCGAGGACTTCGTCGAGCACGGACATGGTGGGCCTCCTAAGGCTTGATCGCGGTCAGTCACCCGAACGTTAGCCGTTTGTCCACCGAAGGAGTTGGAATTGACGGCAGACCTGGTGGCGGGGATCGTCAAGTTGCTGCCGTGGAGCTGCTGTCGCCGCGCGGGACCAACGCGTATCCGGGCGCGCCTCGTCGCGTGCTGCGCTCCGACGAGGGCGCAGGAGCGCGGGCGCGGCGCGTCCGAACCCGTGGTAACCGCCGCGAGCAAGTCGTATATCGCCGGTTTCAGGCACCAGTGCCTGAAACCGCGGGCGCGGGCGCCGGACGACACCGCAGGCCGCCGGTCGGCAGGGGAGGGGCGATCCGGCAGCTCTCGGTACATGCACGCCGAGGCTCGACCCCAGGACGTCGCGCGGCTCAACGCAGCCTTCGGATCTGAGGAGCAGCCCGCGGGGTGACGCGCGGGAGCGCGGCGAAGCTCAGGCCCCGCGCCTCGACGGCGTGGACGATGGCCGGCAGCGCGGCGACGGTCGCCCGCCAGGAGCCTCGCGCCGAGTACCGGTCGGAGTCGTGGAGGAGCAGGATCTCGCCGCCCTGGAGGTCCCGCGTCACCTCGGAGGCGATGCTCGACGGCGTCGCCCGGACGCGCCAGTCACGACCCCACCGGTTCCACAGGACCGTCTCGTAGCCCAGCCGCCGGGTGACCGCCAGCGCCGCCGGTGTCACGATCCCGTAGGGCGGGCGGTAGATCTGAGGCGACCGGCCCGTCGCGTCAGCGATCGCCGCCCGGACACGTGCCAGGTCCTCGCGCAACGCCTGGGGCCCGACGCGCAGCAGGTTGCGGTGGCGGAAGCCGTGCAGGCCGACGTCATGGCCGGCGGCGACGATCTCGGCGGCGACCGACGGGTGGTCCCGCACCTGCTCACCGGTGAGGAAGAACGTCGCGCGAGCGCTCGCGTCGGCGAGGACCGCCAGCGTCGCCGGCGTCCCTCGGGGATCCGGGCCGTCGTCGAACGTCAGCGCGACGGCGCCGGTGTCCTCGATGTGGTCACGGAGGCCGAGCGCTGACCGCAGCAGCGAGACGTGTGCACAGAGCGCAGGCGCGGAATGGACGGCGGCGAGCGCCAGCCCGGTGGCGGCGACGGCGCGGTGCGGTCGATGGCGGTCGGCACCGGCCCGTGCGCTTCGCGCGGCTCGCATCGTCGCCATGATGGCGGACCGGACCCGCTGCGCGGAGGGGCGCGCCGCGCCGGCGGGCGCGCGGGCCTACGAGGCCGCCGCGCTGAGCCGAGGCGGGATGACCCGCAGGGCTGCGGTCAGGGCCATCGACAGGCCGACCGCCAGCCCGAGGCTGTCCCGTGGCTCGCCGCCGGTGCTGATCGTTGCGCTGATCAGCCCGAGCAGGACCACGGCCATCATGCCGTAGGCGACGGTGAGGATGCTCTGCAGGCGCCGGTGCGCGGGCGCCCAGTGGACGGCAGTCATCGCCCAGAGCGGCAGCAGCAGCGAGCTGCCGAGC
This sequence comes from Baekduia sp., assembly GCA_036009425.1. Taxonomy (GTDB): domain Bacteria; phylum Actinomycetota; class Thermoleophilia; order Solirubrobacterales; family Solirubrobacteraceae; genus Baekduia. The sequence continues at coordinate 80,589 of DASYLT010000208.1, forward strand.
AGCGACAAGTCGGTGGCAGGCGCCTCCTCCTGGGCGCCGACGACGACGGTCGCCGTCGCTGACGCCACAGCGATGAGCGACAGGAGTCCGGCGACCGCCGGGTTACCGACCCCGGACGCCAGCAGCGCGGCCAGCCGGCGGTGCGCCGGCGCGATCTCATCGGCGGGCTCGACGACGCGGCCGGGTACCTGCGCAGGAGCGGCCACCGTCTCCGGTTGCGCCTTGAACCATTCGGCGTAGCGGCGAACGCCCTCCCGAAGCGGCGTGTCAGCCCGCCAGCCGAGCTCTTCCTCGGCGCGGACGCTGCTGATGCGCGCACCGCGCAGGTCCCCTGCACGGCCCTCCGTGTGAACGATCTCCGTGGGGGCGACCTCGTCGCGCACGATCTCCGCCAGCTCGCGGATGGTCGTCATCTCCGTGCCGGCCAAGTTGTACGTGCGGCCCGACGCCCTGGGGGACACCAGCGCGCGGACGACGCCCTGCGCCAAGTCCTCGACGTAGACAAAGCTGCGCTGCTGCTCGCCGGAGCCGGCGATCTTCAGCGGTTCTCCGCGGAGCGCCTGGTCGACGAAGCTCGGGATCACGGCCGCCGGACGGGCCCGCGGACCGTATGGGATGCCGAAGCGGACGACCGTCGGCTCGAGGCCGTACAGCTCGGCGTAGGAGCGGCAGTACAGCTCGCCCGACAACTTGCTGGCGGTGTAGAGGTGGGCGGGCTGGGGGAGCAGCGTCTCCTCGTCGGCCACGTCGCCGTCGACGTCGGAGTACACCCATACCGTGGAGGCGTACAGCACGCGTTTGACGCCGGTCTGCCGTGCTGCTTCGAGGACGTTCAGCGTGCCGGTGCTGTTGAGCTCGGTGGCCCAAGCCGGGTGCAGCTGGACCTCGCCGACGTCTGCGGCGGCAGCCAGGTGGCATACCGCGGTGCAGTCGGTCATCGCCCGCTGCACGTCGTCGATGCGCAGGATGTCGCCGATCACCGTCACGACGTCGCCGGCATCGTGCCAGGGCGACGGCCGCGAGTCGAGGATCTTGGGCCGCAGGCCCGCAGCGGCCAGCTGGTCGACGACGTGCGAACCGATGAAGCCAGAGCCTCCGGTCACGAGGACAGTGGGTCGCATGGCCTGAAGTTAACCGACTCGCGGGTCGTCGTCACATACGCTTCGCCGCGACGTGCTTCGGGTCCTCATCTTCAGCGCGGACATCGGCGAGGGGCACGATCTGCCCGCGCGCGTGATCCGCGACGCGCTGCTGGCCCGGCGTCCCGACGCCGAGGTGACGATCCTCGACGCCCTCGACAGCGCGGGGCCCGGCGCACGATTCGTCGTGCGCAACGGAGCGGAGTTCCTCCTGGGTCGGCTTCCCTGGCTGTTCGACGCCGAGTACTGGCTGTTGACGCGGTTTCCGCCGACGCGCTGGTTGGGCCGGCGCCTCGCCGAGCTTCTCGGGCGCAAGGGCCTGCTGCGCACGATCGCCGAGCTTCGCCCCGACGTCGTCGTCTCGACCTATCCCGGGGCGACCGACGTGCTCGGCGGCACACGCCGGCGCGGGGAGCTGGCCGTCCCGCTGATCGCCGTCATCACCGATCTCTCCGCCCTCCAATACTGGGCCCACCCGGGCTGCGACGCCCATCTCGTCATCCATCCCGAGTCCGCCGAGGAGGTTCGGAAGATCGCCGGGCCGGATGCGGTGGTCGAGCACGTGCGCGGCCTGACGTCACCGGTCTTCGAGCGGGAGCTCGATCCCGCCGGCGCGCGGGCGGCCCTGGAGCTGCCGGCGCGTGCCCCGATCGTCGTGGTGTCCGGCGGGGGCTGGGGCATCGGGGACCTGCGCGGCGCGGTCTCGGCCGCGCTAATGACCGCACCAGGGGTCCATGTCGTCGTGCTGTGCGGGCGCAACGCCCGCGTTCAGGCCAGCCTCGAGGGGGCGTTTGCCGGCGAGCCTCGCGTGCGGGTCATGGGCTTCACCGATCGCATGGGCGATGTCCTGTCGGCCGCTGATGTCCTGGTGCACTCCACGGCGGGCCTCACGGTGTTCGAGGCGATCGTATGCGGGGTCCGGGTGATCTCCTACGGCTGGGGGGTCGGGCACATCCGCAACAACAACCGCGCTTATCGCCGCTTCGGCCTCGCCGACGTCGTCGAGGGCGCGGGCGAGCTGCCGGGCGCGATCGCGCGGGACCTAGCGTCACCGCGGCGGCCCGACGCCGCCTACGCGCGCCTGCCCGCTGCCGCCGACCGGATCCTGGCGTTCGCCGCGGCCGGGGCCGGTCTCGAAGCCGGCCACCGGCCGCGAAGCGCCGAGCACGCCGCCCCCGGTGAGCACCAGCAGGAGCCCCAGCACCAGTAGCGCTCCGCCGCCCGGGGTCGCGCCCCAGCGCTCGTCGAACAGCACCGTGGAGAGGGCAACGGGGATGATGGTCTCCAGGACGAACATCGGCGGCGCGACCCGCGTGGCGGGAAAGCGCTGCAGCGCCGTCATGTCGATGAGCATGCCCGTGCCCGCGACGAGCGCCGTGGCGCCCGCCGCGGCCAGCGCGACCCAGGTACGGTCCGCCGCCAGCTCCACGGTCACCAGCTTGCCGGTGAGCGCCGTGAGGGCGAACGCGCACCCGGCGGCGACGATCAGCGTCCACGCCGTGTTCCGGCGCACGCCCAGGACGAAGGGCAGAGCCATGACCGCGACGAGGCCTCCGGCCGCGAGCGCCGCTGCCCCCACGCTCGGGACGTGGTCGGTCGGCGTCGGCGCGGCCACCGCTATGACGCCCACGCCCACGATGATGGCGCCCGCCGCGGCCCACTCGCGCGCCCCGACCCGCTCGCCCAGCATCCGGCTGCCCCCCGCCAGCAGCACCAGCGTGCCCAGCGCGAGCGTCGGCTGGACGACGGCCACCGGCGCGAGCGCGAACGCAACCAGCTGCAACGGCCAGCCCACGACGGCGATGGCCGTGCCGGCGAGCCAGCGCCGGCGCGTCGCCAGCCGGCGCAGCAGCGACAGCCGCAGGCCCTGCGCCGCGGCCATCTGGCGGGCGTCGCCGGCCTGCAGGATCACCGCGCCGTCGAAGCACGCCGCAGCGGCGGCTGCCACGGCGACCCCGAGGAGCACATCGCCTTGCACCATCGGAGCAGAGCATGCCGTGTCGCGCCGACGGCGCGGCGCGCGTATCTTCTCCGCGCCATGGACGCACCTCCTCTGCCCGCCGGACTCGACCGCTTCGCGATCGGCTTCGACCACCGCGATCGCGCCCGCCTCCACGAGCTATGGGACGGGATCCTTGACGCCGAGCAGTGGTCGGAGGGGGCCATGACGGAGCGGTTCGAGACGCTGTGGGGCGCACAGCACCAAGCCGGCGCCGTCGCCGTCGCAAGCTGGACGGGTGCGGCGTTGGCCGCGCTGGACCACGCCGGCGTGGGACGCGGCGATGTCGTGCTGTGCCCTTCGAACACCTTCATGGCCACGCCGCTGGCGGCGATCCACCTCGGCGCGCGCGTGGAGTTCGTCGACTGCGAGCGGGACGACCTCTGCATGTCGCTCAGCGACCTCGAGCGCCAGATCGCCGAGCACCGTCCCAAGGCGGTCATCGTCGTCCACATCGGGGGCCATATCGCCTTCCGGATCGCCGAGATCGCCGACTTGTGTCGCGCCGAGGGCGTGTTCCTGCTCGAGGACTGCGCCCATGCGCACGGCGCCAGCCTCGACGGCCGCCGGGCAGGAACGTGGGGCGACGCCGGGGCCTACTCGTTCTACGCGACCAAGACCGTCTCGACGGGCGAGGGCGGCATGCTCGTCTCCCGCAACGAGGCGGTGCTCGACCACGCTCGGGCCTATCGCAATTACGGCAAGCCCGGCTACGAGGTCGCGGGCGTGAACTTCCGGATGAACGAGTTCACCGCCGCGCTCGGCGTCGTGCAGGCCGAGCGGCTCGACGAGATCGTCGCCAGGAAGAACGAGGCAGCGCGCACGCATCTCGATCCGGTCCACCCGGGGCGGCTCGAGATCCCCCCCGGCATGGTGTCCGGGTTGTACAAGTACATCGTGTTCGACCCGATCGAGCGATCGACGGGCAAGGTGTACGACGTGCCCTGCCATCGCCTGATGGGGCACGCCGTGGACCTGCCCAACAGCGACTGGGTAGCCACGAACCACTGGTGCGTGCCGCTGTATTATCAGCCTGCGCCCGCCTCCTAGGCCCGCCGCCGGGCCGGCCGCGTCACAGTCCGGCGGCGTCGTACATGCGGTCGGGCGACCGCGGCGCGGGGTCGGGGGCCGCCGTCGTCGTTGGCGCCCCAGCGGAAGGCGTCGACGACGATCGCCTTGACGGCTTGCCGGCCAGCAGAGGTTGGCGTTGCCGCGCCAGCGTCGCGCCCGTGGATGCCCTGCTTGGCGAGCAGCAGGTCGGCGATCGCGGGCGTTTCGGCGGTGAGGGCTCCGGCGCGTCGAGGTCGCGGCTGACGCGGCAGCGCCCGCCGTGCTTGGCGTCGTCGAGCGCCGCAAGCACGAGCGCCGTGTCGGGCGCGGTGGGATCCTTGGCCGCGTCGGCGGCGATGAAGATCGTGCCGATGTCCAGCTCGCGGCGGCCGAGGAGCGCGACGACGCCGCGGGCGTGGTCGGCGTCGCGGTGAGAGATGACCAGCTCGACGGCGCGCCGGAGACGGACCGCCCGGCGAGCCGACGGGTGCTTCATCGCACGCGAACTTGCAGCTCCGGCACCAGCTCGCTTAGCCTGCAGATCGACCGATCGCGCTGCAATGCGGTACCCACGCGCGGTACCCACCGGAGCCTAGCCACCGGTTTTGGTGCAGGTCCACACCTTCTCCAGACGACGAAAGGCCCGCAGATGCGGGCCTTTCGTACCGATGGAGCTAGTCGGGCTCGAACCGACGACCTCCTGCATGCCATGCAGGCGCTCTCCCAGCTGAGCTATAGCCCCAGGTCGACGTGCATCTTAACACCCACGGCTCAACGACGCCCTGGAAGGAACTCGGGGACGTCGAAGTCGGCGTCGCCGCCGTTGCCGCCGCGCGCCGGCGGTGGGGTGGAGGCCGCGCCGGCGCCGGCGCCGCGGGACGCGCGGGGCGCCGGATCGGTGCCGCCGGCGGGGGCGGCCTGGTCCAGATCGGCGGTCAGACGGGCGTGGGCGAGCTTGACGTCGTTGAGGAGTCGCTCGGCATTGCGGTGCAAAGAGTCGCTGAGCTCCTGGAGATGGCCCGAGAGCGTGCTGCCGTCGTGCAGCACGCCGCGCGCGGCGGCGTGGGCCTCGGCGATGATGTCGCGCGCGTCGACCTTGGCGTTGCGCTTGGTCTCCTCCGCGTAGGCGTCGGCATCGGCGCGCAGGCGCGCGCCCTCGGCCTGCGCCTCACCGACCGCGGCGGCCTTGCGCTTCTCGGCCTCCTCGCGCGCCTGCGCGGCACGCTCGTGGATCAGGCGCACGCCCTCGCGGGCCTCGGCTTCGGTGGCGGCGGCCTCGCGGCGAGCGGCGTCGAGGAGCTCACGGGCCTCGGCCTCGGCCGCTTCGACACGCAGATCGGCGGCCCGGTCGGCTTCGGCGATCCGCTCGCGGACCTTCTCCTCGGTCTTCAGGCGGAGATCCTCGGCGGCGCGTTCGGCGGCCTCGACGATCGCGGCGACCTTCGCCGACGCGACCGAGATCTCGCTCATCGGACGCGACGCGCTCAACGACGCCAGGAACGCGACGGACTCCTCGTCGTCGTGCGCGCCGGCTACGGGATCCTCGCCGGGGAGGGGATCTGTGGGTCGATCCTCCATCCCCGCAATGGTAGATCCCGTGGGTTCGCAGCCCGCAAGAACGCGCTCAGCCGTCGGCGGGTTGCTCGGCGACGGCGACCCGCAGCGTCGGCTCGCCGACATCCTCGGGCCACACGTCGTAGCCCTCGAGGTCGCGCAGGTTGCGCAGCGCCTCGTCCAACGCGTGCCCGAGCTCCTCCTCGGCGACCTCGCGCGGCGTGCGGCCGGGCTCGCGCCACACCAGGGAGTGCACGAACTCCTGGTCGTCGTGGTCGCCGACACCGATCCGCACTTCGAACCAGAGGGGCTGCCATCCGCGCTCGGCCAGCCGGCGTGACCCGGGGTTGCGCTCGAGCCCCTCGGTGACCTCGCCGGGGGTAGGGTCGCGCAGCAGCGCGTCGACGGAGACCGGTTCGCCCACATGGCGATCCTACGGCCGGAGGAGGTGCGCCGGAGGCGCCGGTTGCGCACATCGGCCGCCGAGGTCTCCGCCGTAGACTGCGGGGCGTGGCCGACCATCGTTACGACCCGAAGGAGATCGAACCGCGCTGGCAGCAGCTCTGGGCCGATGAACGCACGTGGGAGGTGTCCAACGACGAGGCGCTCGACGCGAGCGCGAAGTCCTACGTGCTCGAGATGCTGCCCTATCCCAGCGGGGAGCCGCACATCGGTCACCTCAAGGTGTATTCGGTGGGCGATGCGGTGGCGCACTTCCACCGGCGTACCGGTCGCACCGTGCTGCACCCGATGGGATACGACTCGTTCGGCCTGCCGGCTGAGAACCACGCGATCCGCACCGGTCAGCACCCCCGGGTCTCGACCGAAGAGGCGATCCGCTCGTTCCAGAAGCAGTTCCGGGCGTGGGGCATCTCCATCGACTGGTCGCGTGAGCTGGCCACGCACCAGCCGGAGTACTACCGCTGGACCCAGTGGCTCTTCCTGCAGTTCTTCGAGCACGGGCTCGCCTACCGGAAGAACGCCGCGGTCAAGTGGTGTCCCAACGACGCGACGGTCCTGGCCAACGAGCAGGTCATCGACGGACGCTGCGAGCGCTGCGGTCACGAGGTCGAGGTCCGGCAGCTCGAGCAGTGGTTCTTCCGCATCACCGACTACGCCGATCAGCTGGTCGAGGATCTCGACACGGTCCAATGGCCCGAGCATGTCAAGACGATGCAGCGCAACTGGATCGGGCGGTCCGAGGGGGCGGAGGTCACGTTCCGCTGCGAGGAGCTGGGCAT
>DASYLT010000209.1:0-3566 GCA_036009425.1 Baekduia sp.
CGGTGCCAGGTGCTCTCGAGGACGCCCGCGTGCGGGCGCCCCCGATGCGGAGCACGCTCCGGCTTTCACCTGTGGGCGTGTCGACTGCGCCGGCCGCGCTGCCGAAGAAACATCAGCGCGATCAGCCCCTTCATCGCTCGCTTCATCTCGTCACCTCTGCGTTGGATTGACACGTCGACGAGAGGCTGCAGCCAGACGGCGCCATGCCTAGACGCCACACGGACCGCGGCGATACAAGAAGGTTCTTGGGGCGCCTGGCGCGTCCGCCGCGCCGCGCTGCACCACGCGCTGCTCTCGTACGTCTTCGGGACGGTGATCGTCGCCATCACCGTCAGCTCGGCCTACCGGCCTCCTCGGCCGGTAGGCGTCATACGCGGGCGCGATGGGAGGACGGCAGACCGCGTCTAGGACGCGACGCCTCCGCACGCAGGCTGCGACCAATCCAAACCCCGTCCAGGAGGACCCATCATGTTCGTCGCCCCCGGCACCGTGCCGAACCTCGGTCGCAACCTCTCGCGTCAGGCCGCCCAGCGGGTGGCCGGCAACTGGTGGAGGCTGCTCCTCAACGGCCTGGCGCTGATCGTCGCCGGCGTCCTGATCTTCAGCATCAACTGGTCGATCCGCAGCCTCGCCACCTTCATCGGCGTGCTGTTCATCGTCCAGGGCGTCACCTATGCGCTGACCACCGGAATCAATGCTCGAGCGCGGCAGGCGAATGTCGCGACCGGGCTGCTCTCGATCGTCGCGGGCATCGTCATCATCGCCTGGCCCGGTCCGGGAGTCGTGGCACTCGCGATCTTCCTCGGCGCGTGGCTGATCGTCATCGGCACGCTCACGATCTCCGGAGCCTTCGCTGCCCGCCGGGTCCTGCCCGACTGGTGGCTGCTGCTGATCACGGGCCTGCTCGAGATCCCGCTCGGCGTGCTCGCCCTCGCCAACCCCGGAGCGACACTGGCCGCGCTCATCACCGTCGGCGGGATCTGGGGGGTCGCCATCGGCGTGATGCGCATCGTGCTGGCCTTCCAGATCAAGCGGCTCCCCGACGAGGTCGACAAGGCCTGGACCGCGCCGGACCGGAACGGCACGGCGGCGGGCGCCAAGCCCGACGCGGGGAACCCCGCCGCGGCGGCCTCGTGACCAGCACCCGCTTCCTCTGACCCATCGCCATCGACGACCCAGCGGCCCGGCGCGGCCGCTGGGTCGCCGCCGTATCGCGGCACATGCCCAACCGCGGTCGGCTACCAGATCGCGGCTGGCAGTCGGCCCAAGACTGTCAACGCTGGTGATGCGAGACCCCCGCCCCCGGACATAGCGTCGCCGCCATGATCGGATCAACAAGAGAGGCGGAGGCATGACCTTCCTCATCCGTCCCCGTGCGCCGCTGCACGATGCCCAGCTGCAGACCCGCGCGCTCGCGACATGGCGCGACGCTGAGCTGCTCGTGCAGCTGCGGTGGGACACCTTCCTCGCGGCGGACCGCGCGTCGCGCCGTGGCGCGTTTGCCGCCTACGTGACCGCGCTTGACGCCGAGGCCGTGGCCGCCGGCGAGCTCGCCCACGCGCGCTCGGACCTCGCCGAAGCAGCCTGAGTCATGGAACTGCGGCATCTGCGGTACTTCGTGGCGATCGCCGAGGAGCGCAGCTTCACGCGCGCCGCGGAGCGTCTCTGGGTGGCCCAGCCGGGCCTGTCGACTCAGATCCGGCGGCTGGAGACCGAGCTGGGCGTCCAGCTCTTCGAGCGGCACACGCGCGGCGTGGACCTCACCGATGCCGGCGAGCTGTTCCTCGAGCGAGCCCGCACGGCGCTGGCGGCGATCGACGCCGCCCGTTCAACCGGCCATGACCTTGAGGAAGGGCTGCTCGGCAGCGTCCGTCTCGGGATCGTCACCGGCGCCGGCTGGCCCGGGACCTCGGCGCTCCTCGGTCACTTCGGGCGCGAGCGCCCTGCCGTCGAGCTGACGGTCGTGGAGGCCTACGGTGGCACGCTGCTGCGCGACCTGCGCGATGGGCGTCTCGACGCGATGACCGCGCCGTCCGAGTTCGGGTCGGCGGATCTGCCCCGGGTGCATCTCGGCCGCGAGCCTTGGCTCGTCCTGGCCGGACCGGGTCACCGGTTGGCCGGCTCCGGACCCGTCGCGGCGCCGGAGCTCGAGGGCCAGCGGTTCGTCGTCACCGGGCACCGCGACGGCGCCGGCTACGACCGGCTCGTCGCCGACACCCTCGGCGCGCTCGGCGTCACCGCGGTGCTGGAGCGCGGAGGGCCCGGGCCGGCGATGCTCGCCGCGGTCGCCGCCGGCGACGCCCTCGCGCTGACCACCACGCCTGAAGCTGCGCTCGGCGCAGTGACGGCACGCGCCATCCACCCGGTCCGCCGCGTCGAGTTCGCGCTGTTCTGGCGCGATGAGACCCCGGCGCCCGCGCTCAACGAGCTCATCCTCTGCGCGGAGGCCCGCGCCGGTGTGCCGCGTCGGGTGCTCGCGGCGGTGGCGTGAGATGGCCGCCACGGACGACCGCCTCCTCACGGCCGCCGAGGAGATCGGACTCGCCAAGCGCATCGAACGAGGTGACCTCGCGGCCAAGCGAGAAATGATCGAGCGGAACCTGCGACTCGTGTATTCGCTCGCGCAGAGATATCGCGGGCGAGGAGCTCCCTACGACGACCTCGTGCAAGAGGGCACCATCGGCCTGGTCCGCGCCGTCGAGAAGTTCGACCATCGCCGCGGCCTGAAGTTCTCGACCTACGCGGTCTGGTGGATCCGCCGCTCGCTCGCCAACGCCGTCGTCGACGGGCGGACGATCAGGATCCCGTCCAACGCCTCGGATCGGCTGGCGGCGATCCAGCGCGCCGAACGCGAGCTCGAGCGGCTGGCCCCCGGCTCACCATCGACTGAGGCGATCGCCGAGCGCACGGGCTTCAGCGTCCGCCGCGTGAACGCGCTGCGCGAGGCCGCGTCCGTGACCGCGTCGCTCGATGAGCCGGTGGGGAAGGACGGATCCGCGCTCGGCGACCTGATCGCCGACAGCCAGGCCGTCGACCCCTGGCGGCACACCGACGAGCGCGAGACCAACCGACAGCTGTGGTCGATCGTCGGCACGCTGCCGGACCGCCATCGCGAAGTCCTCCTGCGCCGCTACGGACTGCGCGGCGAGGAACCCGAGACGCACGCCGAGATCGGCGCGCGGCTCGGCGTCGGCGAGGAGCGCAGCCGCCAGCTCGAGCGCGAGGCACTGCACCGGCTCAGGTCACTGGGCGACGGCCCGCGGCTCGCCGCGTGATCCTGCCAGGCGGCATCACCGGTCCAGCGGATGCGCGGTCTCGGGAAGCCGCGCCGCTACACCGCGATCTCATAAGCGACGGAATGTGCGGCCAGAGCGGCGCGTCTACAGCGACGGCTGTGAGCCCTAAGGCTGTCGCGAGCCTGCCGGCGTCGAGAAAGCGCTTGACGCTGGTAGCGACGATTCTGGGGTCCAGCATCGCGGTCCTCGACAGCAGCGTCGTCAGCGTCGCGCTGCCGTCGATCCAGCACAGTCTCGGCGGCGGCCTCGCCGGTCAGCAATGGGTCAGCA
>DASYLT010000210.1:0-1575 GCA_036009425.1 Baekduia sp.
GCCAACGGCGTCAACACGATCGCCAAGGGCTCCGACATGGGCGTCCTGATCATCACCCACTACCAGCGGATCCTGCACCTCGTGCAGCCCGAGCGGGTGTCGATCATGTTCGACGGCCGGATCATCAAGGAGGGCGGCCCCGAGCTCGTCGAGCAGCTCGAGCGCGAGGGCTACGCCAACATCAAGGAAGCCGCCGGCGTCGGCGCCTGAGGTCTCCATGGCCGCCACCGCCCAGCTCGACGTCCGCGCCCAGTTCCCCACCCTCCAGCGTGAGGGCGTGGCCTACCTGGACAGCGCCGCGACATCGCAGACGCCCGACGCCGTCCTGGCGGCGATGGACGACTACTACCGACACCACCGCGCGTCGGTGCACCGCGGCACCTACCCGCTGGCCGCCGAGGCGACCGACCTGTTCGAGGGTGCGCGCACCCGGATCGCGCAGTGGCTGAACTGGCCGTCGCGCGACACCGTGTTCACGCGCAACGCCAGCGAGGCGCTCAACGTGGTCGCCCACGGCTGGGGCCGCGGGCACGTCGGACGCGGCGACCGCATCCTGGTCACCCGCATGGAGCACCACTCGAACTTCGTGCCGTGGTGGATGCTGGCCAAGGAAGTCGGCGCCGAGCTGGTCGAGGTGCCGCTGACCGGCGACGGCGTGCTGGACCTCGACGCGCTCGACGCGCTGCTGCCCGGCGCCAAGGTGCTCGCCGTGGCCCACGTCTCCAACGTGGTCGGCACGCTCAACCCGGTGGCCGAGATCGTCCGCCGGGCCCGCGCGGCCGGCGTCGTCGCGGTCATCGACGGCTCGCAGGCCGTGCCGCAGATCCCCGTGGACCTCGGGGCCATCGACGCCGACTTCTACGCATGGACCGGCCACAAGGCCTACGGCCCCACCGGGGTCGGCGTCCTGCACGGCCGCCACGACCTGCTGCTCGACACCGAGCCGCTGATCGGCGGCGGCCACATGATCTCCACCGTGTCGTTCGACGACGTCCGCTGGGCGCCGCCGCCGGCGCGCTTCGAGGCGGGGACGTCGGCGATCGCCGAGGTCATCGGCCTCGGCGCCGCGGTCGACTGGCTCGCGGATCTCGGCATGGAGAACGTCCGCGCCCACGAGGCCGAGCTGACCGGCTACGCGATCGAGCGCCTGAGCGAGGTCGACGGCGTGACCCTGCACGGGCCCCGCGACGTCGAGCAGCGCGGCGCGCTCATCTCGTTCGCGGTGAAGGGCATCCACCCGCACGACGTGTCGGAGATCCTCGGCCGCCGCGGCGTCTGCGTGCGCGCCGGACACCACTGCGCCCAGCCGCTCATGCAGCACCTGGGCGAGTCGGCCACGACGCGCGCGTCGTTCGCCGTCCACTCCACCCGCGAGGAGGTCGACGCGCTGGTCGACGGCCTCGCCGAGGTTCAGAGGATCTTCGCCTGATGGACGACCTGTACCGCGAAGAGATCCTGCAGCACTACAAGCGGCCCCACAACTGGGGTCCGATGGAGGCTCCCGACCTCGAGGCCGAGGACCACAACCCGCTCTGCGGCGACCAGCTCAAGGTGATGCTCAAGGTCGACGACGCG
>DASYLT010000211.1:0-9724 GCA_036009425.1 Baekduia sp.
ACGTCGTTGTGGGCTTCGTGCGCGCGGTCAGGTGCGCCAGCAGCTTGCGGTTCAGGCGGTCCAGTTGGGCCTGCTCGCGGTCGCTGAGGCCGGCGAGCATCGCCTGCTCGTTGGCCACGTGCTGCGTCACGGCGGCGTCGACCAATCGCACGGCCTTCGGCGTCAGCTCCACCTCGGTGGAGCGGCGGTCGGTGGGGTGGGCCACGCGCCGGACGAGCCCCTTGCGCTCCAGACGGTCGAGGCGGCTGGTCAGCGTGCCCGACGACACGAGCAGGGCGGCGGAGATCGCCGACGGGGCCAGCCGGTGCGGGGATCCGGCGCGGCGCAGCGCGAACAGCACGTCGCCCTCGGCGACGTCGAGGCCGGCACCGCGCGCCATGGCTGCGATCTCCGCCTCGATCCGCCGGCCGACCTCCATGACGCGGGCCGCACGCGCCATCGTCGCCAGGTCGAGGTCGGGCCGCTCCCCGGCCCACTGGCCGACGAGCGCGTCGATCTGATCGGGGCTCTGCGACATGGGGGCTAACCCTACTTGTCGAGTATCTCGCATCCGTTTATCTTGCCATCAAGATACTTGTCCACAACATTAAGGGGTCTGACCCCTTAAGGTGACCGGGAGGCTGGAGCGATGCCCGAAGTCGGCGACACCTATGAGCTGCACGACCACGAACGCGCGACCGTGCGAGCGCTGACGCCGGAGCTGCTGGAGGTCGAGGCGGAGTGGGGTGCTGCGGAGCACAAGCCGCTGGCGCACGTGCATGCCGCGCAGGACGAGCGGTTCGTCGTCCACGAGGGCGAGCTGACACTCGATGCGGGAGGACAACGGCGTACGCTGCGTGCCGGCGACACCGCCGACGTTCCGCGCGGCACGCCGCACCGGATGTGGAACAGCGGCACGACGCCGGTCCGCGCCACGTGGCAGACCCGCCCCGCGCTGCGCACCGCCGACTTCTGGGCCGCCGTGGACGCCGCGCGGCGCACCCGGCCCACCGATGCCCATGGGATGCTCACGCCGGTCGCCGCCGCCCCGCTGCTGCACGAGTACCGCACGGAGTTCGCGCTCGCGCTGCCGGCGCCGGTGCGGGGCCCGGCGATGACCGCCCTGCGGATCGCGGCGCGCCTCAGGGGATACTGAGGCGCGCTCGGGTCCTACTTCGGCGCCGCGCCTGCCTTCGCCCGGCGGGCGGCCTTGATGCGCTCGTTGGGGTCGAGCTGCCACTTGCGGATGCGCACGGCCTTGGGCGTCACCTCGACGCACTCGTCCTCGCGCAGCCACTCCATCGCCTGGTCGAGCGAGAGGCGCTTGGCGGGCACGAGGCGCTCGAGCTCGTCGGCGGTGGCCGAGCGCACGTTGGTCAGGTGCTTCTCGCGCACGATGTTGATCTCGAGGTCGTCGGAGCGGGAGTTCTCGCCGACCACCATGCCGCTGTAGACCTCGTCGCCCGGAGCGACGAACAGCTGGCCGCGCTCCTGCAGCTGGAAGCAGGAGTACGAGGTGACCGAGCCGATGCGGTCCGAGACCAGCGCGCCGGTCGGGCGCGTGCGCAGCTCGCCGTGCCAGGGCTCCATGCCGTCGGAGACGGAGTGCGCGATGCCGGTGCCGCGCGTCTCGGTGAGGAACTCGGTGCGGAAGCCGATCAGGCCGCGGGCCGGGACGCGGTAGTCCATGCGGACCCAGCCGGTGCCGTGGTTGCTCATCTGCTCCATGCGCCCCTTGCGCAGCGCGAGCATCTGGGTGACCACGCCGACGTAGTCCTCGGGCACGTCGATCGTCATGCGCTCCATCGGCTCGTGGACGGCGCCGTCGATCTCGCGCGTCACGACGCGCGGCTGGCCGACGAGCAGCTCGAAGCCCTCGCGGCGCATCGTCTCGACGAGCACCGCGAGCTGCAGCTCGCCGCGGCCCTGGACCTCCCAGGCATCGGGGCGCTCGGTCGGCTCGACGCGGATCGACACGTTGCCGATCAGCTCCTGGTCGAGGCGCGCCTGGATCTGGCGGGCGGTCAGCTTGCTGCCGTCGCGGCCGGCGAACGGCGACGTCGAGGTCGAGATCGTGACGCCGATCGACGGGTCGTCGACGTGCAGGACGGGCAGCGGGCGCGGGTCGTTGAGGTCGGCGAGCGTCTCGCCGATCGTGACGTCCTCGAGGCCGGCGACCGCGCAGATCTCGCCCGGGCCGGCGGAGTCGACCGACACGCGGTGGAGCCCGTCGGTCAAGAACAGCTCGGTGATCTTCCCGCGCGTGACGGTCTCGCCGTCGGCGCGGCACCACCCGATGTCGCCCTTGCGGAGCGTGCCCTGGCGCACACGGCAGACCGCGAGGCGGCCGAGGTAGGGATCGGCGTCGAGGTTGGTGACCAGCGCCTGGGCGGGGTGGTCGGGGTCGTAGGACGGCGGCGGGACCGTCTCGACCAGCAGGTCGAGCAGCGGCTTGAGGGACTCCCCGGGCTGCGTCTTGTCCATCGAGGCCGTGCCGGCCTTCGCGTTGGTGAAGACGATGGGGAACTCGAGCTGCTCCTCCTCGGCGTCCAGGTCCAGGAAGAGCTCCTCGACCTCGTGCACGACCTCTTCGATGCGGGCGTCGGGCCGGTCGATCTTGTTGACCACCAGGACGACCGGGAGCTTGCTCTCCAGCGCCTTGCGCAGCACGAAGCGCGTCTGGGGCAGCGGGCCCTCGGACGCGTCGACGAGCAGGAGCACGCCGTCGACCATCGTGAGGCCGCGCTCGACCTCGCCGCCGAAGTCGGCGTGGCCCGGGGTGTCGATGATGTTCAGCTTGGTGTCGCCGTATTGGATCGCCGTGTTCTTGGCGAGGATCGTGATGCCGCGCTCGCGCTCCTGGTCCATGGAGTCCATGACTCGATCGGTGAGGGCGGCGCCCTCGCGGAACGTGCCTGACTGGCGGAGCATCGCGTCGACCAGCGTGGTCTTGCCGTGGTCGACGTGGGCGATGATGGCGACGTTGCGGAGGTCGTCGCGCGTGGCGGTGTTGTTGTGGCGAGAGGCGGGCATTCCCGCCCAAGGCTAGGGGGTCGGGCCCCGCGACGGCCGGCCGCCGCCGCGGGCCCGCGACCTCCGGCGGTCAGCCGGCAGGCGTGATGTTCTGGTTGCGATGGAACGCGTTGTCAGGGTCGTAGGTCGCCTTGACGGCCTGCAGGCGCTCCCACGTCCCGGACCCGTAGGCGTCGCGGACGCGCCCGGCTCCCTCGTCGTCGAGGAAGTTGACGTAGGCGCCGCCGGTGGTGTGCTCCTGGACCGAGGCGTACGTGTCGCGGCCCCACGCGAGGGCCTCGTCGTCCTGCGCCGGATCGTCCCAGCGGGAGATGAGGTTGAGGACGTACGGGGCGTCGCGGTGGGGGAACGCGGACGCGTCGGCGGGCACGCGGCCGGCCGCGCCGCCCATCAGGTGGACGTGCAGCTCGCACTGCGGCGCGGGCTTGCGCTCGTACCCCTCGACGAGCCGGTCGATGGCCTCGTCGCCGAGGCCGGTGAGGTAGCCGGCCTTCATGTGGTTGCGCGCCCCCTTGCCCCACAGGGGGTCGATGAGCTGCTGGAGCCCGACGTAGGGGATCGGGCCGAGCAGGTCGACGGCGACGTCGCCCAGCGCGCGGACCGGCTCGAGCGCGCGCTCGCCGTCCTCGAGCGCGCCGTTGTAGCAGGCGATCAGCGCGACGACCGGCTTGCCGTGCAGCGCCTCCGGGATGAACGGGGCCGGCGGCGCGGTGGTCATGTTCAGGATCGGCGTGAGCTCGTCCGGCAGGCCCGAGGCGCCCCACTCGCGGAAGAAGCGCAGCAGCTCGCCGGCGCGGTGGCCCTCGAAGAACGCGGCGCCGCCGTAGACGACCGGCCCGACGGGGGCGAGCTGGAAGTCCATCGAGGTGACGATCCCGAAGTTGCCGCCGCCGCCCTTCAGCGCCCACAGCAGCTCGGACTCCTCGTCGGAGCCCATGCCGGCACGGACCAGGCGACCGTCGGCGGTCACGACGTCGGCGCCGATGAGGCGGTCGCACGCCAGCCCTTGGGACCGGACGAGGTGGCCGATCCCGCCGCCAAGCGTGAAGCCGGCGACGCCGGTGGTGGAGACCAGGCCGCCCGTGGAGGCCAGGCCGAACGCCTGGGTCTCGTGGTCGAGCTCGTGCCACTGCAGGCCCGCCTGGGCGGTGGCGCGGCGCCGCGACGGGTCGACCCGGACGCCCTTCATCGGGCCGAGGTCGATGACGATGCCGCCGTCGACCGTCGAGAACCCGGGGATGCTGTGGCCGCCTCCGCGCACGGCGATCTCGAGGCCCTCGCTGCGGGCGAACTGGACGGCGCCGATCACGTCGGCGACGCCGGCGCACCGGACGACCAGGGCCGGCCGGCGGTCGTCGAACATGCCGTTCCAGGCGGTGCGAGCGGCGTCGTAGCCCGCGTCTCCCGGGGCCAGCGCCTCGCCGCGCAGCCCCTCGCGCAGCTCCTGGACGGTGCCGGCGTCCAGGACGCCGTGCTGATGATCGATGGTGCTCATGGAGATCCTCTCGGATGGGTCGGTGAAGGTCTCGGCGAGCCTAGGTCTGGGTGGCTTTGCGCTCGCTTAGCACGCGCTGCGCATCGATCTGCGCGGCGCCCAGGTGGTCGCCGGTCGTCACGAACGCGGCCCGTGCACGGTCGCCGACCGAGACGGCGCCGTCGCCATCGCCGAGCCGCCCGAGGATCGCGGCCAGGCCGACGTTGGCCCAGGCCTCGTAGCGCGTCAGCTGCTGGGAAGCCCAGAGCGCCGCGCCGGCGGCGTACAGCTCCCGCGCGCGGACCGGGTCGCCGTGGCGCTCCTCGAAGATCGCCCAGTCGCAGTGCGCCCCCGCCATGGCGGGCAGGTCGTCGGTGGCGTCGAAGCGCTCCAGCGCCGTGCCGAAGGAGGTGCGCGCGGCGGCGGGATCGCCGGCGTCGCCATGGGCCAGCCCGAGGCCGAGCAGCACCAGGCCCGCGTCGCGCTGCTCGCCGAGCTCGCGGCGCAGCGCAAGCGCCGCTTCGAGGTGGGCGAGGGCGGCGCGGGGGTCGTCGTCGCTGCGGGCCAGGTGGCCGAGGTGGGCGATCGTGAGCGCCTCGCCACTGCGGTCGCCCGCGGCCCGGAAGCACGCCAGCGCCTCCTCCAGCGCCGCGCGGGCGGCGCCGTGGTCGCCGCGCGCCCTGGCGGTCCACGCGAGGTTGTTGAGGGCGAAGCCGAGCGCCTGCTGGCGTCCGACGCGGCGGAACGCGAACACCGTGGCCTCCCAGACCAGGCGCTTCGCGCCACCCGGCCCCTCGGGTAGCGGCAGCAGGCCCAGCGTCACGGCGTCGAGGAACCGCGGCGACCCGGCCGGCAGCCGGCGCAACCGGCCGATCGCGTCGTGCAGCGCCTCCTCGGCGCCGGCCAGGTCGGAGCGCTGCCACGGCGGCAGCGCCGCGGCGTGGGCGGCGGCGGCCGCCAGCTCCGGGAGCCCGAGACGCTCCGCGGTGCCGATCGCCTCCGCGAAGCGTTCGCTCGACACGTCGGCGGTGCTGACGTATGCGTCGAACAGCGCGTGCTGGAGGTGGGCCTCGACCGTGGCGGCCGGGTCGCCGAGGCCGTCGGGGATCTCGACCGCCTCCTCCATCCGCCGCAGGTAGGCGTCCGGGTCGCCGCGGCGCAGCGCCAGCCCGGACGCCGCCAGCAGGGCTTCGGCGCGCATGGGCGTGTGCGCCGGCGCGGCGGCGAGCACGGCGTCCATCCACCGCGTGCCCTCCACGAACCACGAGCGGTCCAGCCAGAACCGCCACAGCCGCGTGGCGAGCGCAAGCGCCGCCGGCGGGTCGTGGCCCAGCGCGAAGTCGAGGGCCGCCCGCAGGTTGTCGTGCTCGTCCTCGAGCGTGCGCAGCGAGCGGCTGCCGGTCGCGGCCAGCGGATCGTGCTGCCGGGCGAGCTCCAGGCACCAGTCCAGGTGGCGGCGCGCGACGGCGTCGCGCTCGCCGGCCGCGCCGAGTTGCTCGTCGGCGAACTGGCGGATCGTGTCGCCCAGCCGGAAGCGCCCGTCCTCGGCGATCAGCAGCGACTTGTCGACCAGCCGGCCGACGACGTCGGCGACCTTGCGCCGGGGCAGCGCGTCGTCGGCGCCGACGGCCTCGGCTGCCTCCAGCGAGCACCCGCCCGCGAACACCGCCAACCGGCGAAACAGGATGCGCTCGTCGTCGGTCAGGAGGTCGTGGCTCCAGGCGATCGTGCCCCGCAGGGTCTGCTGCCGGGTCCGCGCCGTCCGCGTGCCCGCGCTGAGGACGTCGAGCGAGTCGCCCAGCCGCGCGGCGATCTGCTCCAGCGTGAGCGCGCCGGTGCGGGCCGCTGCGAGCTCGATCGCCAGCGGCATCCGGTCCAGGCGCCAGCAGATCTCCTCGATCAGCGCGTCCTGCTGCGCCGTCCGGCCCGGCGGCTCGGCGGACACGTCGGCCGCGCGGGCGCGAAACAGCGCGGGCGCCTCGGCCAGCGACGGGACGCGCCACGCGACCTCGGCCGCGCAGCGCAGCGGTTCCCGGCTGGTGGCCAGCAGGCGCACGCCGGGGCCGGCCGAGAGGAGCGCCTCGGCGAGGTGCGCGCAGGCGTCGAGCACGTGCTCGCACGTGTCGAGGAGGATCAGGATCCCGCGCGTGGCGGCGAGGTGGGAGACCAGCGCGTCGAGCGCGGGGCGGTTGGCCGGGATCGGGACGCCGAGCGTCGTGGCGAGGGCCTGCGCGACGAGCACGGGATCGCGCAGCGGGCCGAGGTCCACGAACCACGCGCCGTCCGGGACCGCTCGCGCCCGCCGGGCCGCGGCCTCCAGCGCCAGCCGCGTCTTGCCCGCGCCGCCGGGACCGGTGAGCGTCACCAACCGCGCGCGCCGCAGCAGCCGGTCGAGCTCGACCAGCTCGCGCTCGCGGCCGACGAAGCTCGTCAGGACCTCGGGGAGCGCGGCCCTTCGCGGCGCGGTCGCCGCCTCGCCCTGGTCGAGCAGCTGCCGGTACAGGGCGCGGGTCTCGGGATCCGGGTCGGCCTCGTTGTGCGCGCGCAGGGCGGCGCGCAGCTCCTCGAACTGGGCCAGCGCGTCCTGGCGGCGGCCGGCGGCGGCCAGCGCGCGCATCAGCGCACGCCGGACCGGCTCGTGCAGCGGCGCCTCGGCCGAGGCGCCGGTCAGCAGCGCGAGGCTCCGGCCCACCTCGCCGGCGGCGCCGAGGGCCTCGGCGGCGCGCACGCAGAGATCGAGCCGGAGGTCCTGCAACGCCGCGCGGCGGCCCTCGGTCCACGGCTCGAAGCGATCCTCGGGCAGCAGCTCGCCCGCGTAGAGCGCGAGCGCGGCCTCCGGGTCGCCCCGGGCCGCGGCCTCCTCGAACGCGTCGACGTCGACCCACACCGCGTGGCTCACGGCGAGCACGTCGTCGGCGAGGGTCAGCGCGCCCGGATCGCCGAGCGCGCGCCGGGCGGCGTGTAGCACCTGGTGGAGGTTGTTGGCCGACGCGGCCGCGTCGCGTTCAGGCCACAGCAGGTCCACGACGACGTCGCGGTGCACGCGCCGGCCGGGCGCCAGCGCCACGATCTTGACCAGCGCACGGGCCTTGCGCAGGCGCCAGGCGCGCGGATCGACCGGGGCTCCGTCGACGTCGACCGAGAAGCCGCCCAACAGCCGGATGCGCAGGGTCGCATGGTCCATGCGGGTCGCCCCGCCGCAACCCTACCCCGACGACTTGGCTGCGTGCTCGCGGCGCTCGAGCGTGCGGCGGTGGAAGAACGACGCGAAGGCGCCCGCCACGGACGTCACCACGACGATGGCGTAGAGCTCCAGCACCACGTCCAGCATCTTGCCGCCGGTGGTCAGCGGGTTGGGGAACTGCGACGAGACCGTCAGCAGCTGGGTGGTGGTCCAGAACAGCGCGTTGCCGAACGTCGTGATCTCGCCGTGCCCGTGCTCGAACGCCCACGCGATGCACGCGGCGACCAGGTCGAACGCGATGCTCACGACGCTCACGCCGACGACGCGGCTGCGCAGGTCGGCGTGCGCGGGCGTCGCGCCGCGCACCGTCATGGCGACGCCGCGGAGCACGCGGCGGACGGGAGGGTGGCGTGGGACCTCGGACACGCGGCGAGTCTCGCGCGCGGCCCGGACGGGGCCGAGGGCAGGGAGGGCGCGGCCGATACGATCCCGCCGTTGCCCGAGACCATCGCCATCTGCCCCGTCGACGAGCTGCCTCCCGGCGCCATGCGCGTCGTGGTGTGGGAGGACGTCGAGATCGCCGTCGTCAACTGCGCCGGCACGCTCTACGCGATCGAGGACCGCTGCTCGCACGACGACGGGCCGCTGGCCGAGGGCTCGCTGCACGAGGACACGTGCTTCATCGAGTGCCCGCGCCACGGCTCGCTGTTCGACCTGCGGACCGGCGTCCCGAAGACGCTGCCGGCCTACGAGCCCATCGAGACCTTCCCCGTGCGAGTGGTCGACGGCGAGATCAGCATCGAGGTCGAATAGCCCGTAGGAGGGGCCCGATCGCGCCCCCCGGTGGGCCCGATCGGCGTCTCCGTCAGGGCCTCCGCGGGCATCCGGACCCCGGACCCGAGCCTCGCTAGAATGGCAATACCGACTTTGAAAGTAGGATTTTCCACATGGCCGCCACTCCCACGCCCACAACCGAGTCCAGCAAGGTCCTGACCGCCGACGAGGCGTCGCTGCGCAACCTCGGCTCCGACTACACGGAGCGCTACGGCTTCCACGACGCGGAGAACTACCTCTACAAGGCCCCCAAGGGCCTGAACCGCGAGATCGTCGAGAAGATCTCGGAGTTCAAGAGCGAGCCGCAGTGGATGCGGGACTTCCGGCTCAAGGCGCTGGAGTACTTCCTGAACCGCCCCCAGCCCACCTGGGGCAGCCCGATGCTGGCCGATGTCGACTACGACGACATCCACTACTTCGTCCGGGCCTCCGAGCGCTCCGAGCGCTCCTGGGACGACGTCCCCGAGGACGTCAAGAAGACGTTCGACCGCCTGGGCATCCCGGAGGCCGAGCGGAACTTCCTCGCCGGCGTCGGCGCCCAGTACGAGTCCGAGGTCGTCTACCACCAGGTCAACGAGGAGCTCGAGAAGCAGGGCGTGATCTTCACGGACATGGACACCGCGCTCCGTGAGCACGAGGACCTCGTGAAGGAGTACTTCGCGACGATCATCCCGCCCAACGACAACAAGCTCGCGGCGCTCAACAGCGCCGTGTGGTCGGGCGGCTCGTTCGTCTACGTGCCGCCGGGCGTCCACGTCGAGATGCCGCTGCAGGCCTACTTCCGCATCAACACGGAGAACATGGGCCAGTTCGAGCGGACGATCATCATCGCCGACGAGGGCAGCTACGTGCACTACGTCGAGGGCTGCACCGCCCCGACCTACAGCGGCGACTCGCTGCACTCCGCGGTGGTCGAGCTGATCGCCAAGCCGGGCGCTCGCATCCGCTACACGACCGTCCAGAACTGGTCCAACAACGTCTACAACCTGGTCACCAAGCGCGCGATCGCCGAGACCGATGCGACCGTCGAGTGGGTCGACTGCAACCTCGGCTCGAAGCTGACGATGAAGTACCCGTCGGTCTACCTGATGGGCGAGCGCGCCCACGGCGAGGTCCTGTCCATCGCCTTCGCCGGCGAGGGACAGCACCAGGACGCGGGCGCCAAGATCGTGCACGCCGCGCCGAACACGACGAGCAACATCTTCGCCAAGTCGATCTCC
>DASYLT010000212.1:0-3427 GCA_036009425.1 Baekduia sp.
GCTCGTCCATCGAGATCGCGATGTAGGGATAGGACTTGTCGTCGCGCAGCCGGATGTTGAACCGCGGCTGGTACTGCTTGATGAAGTTCTGCTCGACGATCAGTGCCTCGGTCTCTGACGAGACCAGGAGGAACTCCACCGAGTCGATCGAGTCGATCATCTGGTGCGCGCCGCGCGTCACCGGGTTGGAGAAGTGGCTGGCCACCCGCTTCTTGAGCGAGATGGCCTTGCCCACGTAGATGACCTTGCCCTTGTCATCGTGGAACAGGTAGACGCCCGGGCCGTCGGGCAGCTTGCGGCGCTGCTCTGACAGGCGGGTGCGGCGACCCTCGGATTGCGACGCGGAGGCCATGTTCCCTTCGAGGATAGGCTCGGGTACGGCTGACCACCGTGCCCCTCCCTGGTTCCGACGACATCGCTGCTGCCGCCCTCTCGGAGCTGGGCCACGAGCACCTGCGCCCGGGGCAGATGGAGGGCGTGCAGGCCGTGCTGTCGGGGCGCGATGCGCTGGTCGTCATGGCCACCGGCTCGGGCAAGTCGGCGATCTACCAGCTGGCCGGGTTCTTCCTGGACGGTCCCACGATCGTCGTCTCGCCGCTGATCGCGCTGCAGCGCGACCAGGTCGAGCAGGCCGAGGGCGGCGAGGCCCACGAGCTGAACTCGACGCTGACCCACCACCAGCGCGAGGAGGTCTTCCGCGCGCTGGAGGCCGGCGAGACCGAGTTCGTCCTGCTCGCGCCCGAGCAGCTGGCCTCCGAGGAGACCCGCGACCGGCTGCGCGCGCTGAAGCCCTCGCTGTTCGTGGTCGACGAGGCGCACTGCGTCAGCCAGTGGGGCCACGACTTCCGGCCCGACTACCTCGAGCTCGGCGCCGCAGCCGAGGCGCTCGGCCGCCCGCCCGTCCTGGCGCTGACCGCGACGGCCGCCGCGCCCGTGCGCGAGGAGATCCTCGAGATCCTGCGCCTCCGCGACCCGGCGGTGATCGTCAAGGGCTTCGACCGCCCCAACATCTGGCTCGGCGTGGAGCGCTTCCACGAGGCCGAGGACAAGGAGCGCGCGCTGCTGGAGGCGGCGAGCGCCGGCGGGCCGGGGATCGTGTACGTCTCGACGCAGAAGGGGACCGAGCGCGTCGCGGCGGCGCTGGTGGAGCGCGGGGTGCGGGCCGCCGCGTACCACGGCGGCATGAGCGCCAAGCGGCGCGACGCCGCGCAGGAGGCGTTCATGGAGGATGGCGAGGTCGACGTGATGGTCGCCACGATCGCCTTCGGCATGGGCGTCGACAAGCCCGACGTGCGCTTCGTCCTGCACCTCGACGTCAGCGAGTCCCTGGACGCCTACTTCCAGGAGCTGGGCCGCGCGGGGCGCGACGGCCTGGCGTCGCGCGCGCAGCTCTTCTACCGCCCCGAGGATCTGGGGCGCCGGCGGTTCTTCGCCTCGGGGCGGATCGCCACGGCGGTGCTCGAGCGCGTCGCACGGGTGGTCGTCGCGGTCGGTGGGCCGGTCGACGCGGCCGCGCTGCCCGAGGAGCTCGGCATGGGGCGCTCGCGGATCGCGACCGTGCTGCACCGCCTCGACGACGCCGGCCTCGTGTCGGTCGCCGACGACGGGACGGTCGTACCCGTGGAGGGCACCGACCTGGACGACGCGCTGAGGGTCGCGGAGGCGATGGAGGCCGACCGCGAGGCGTTCGAGCGCTCCCGCGTCGAGATGGTCCGGGGCTACGCCGAGCACGACGGCTGCCGGCGCGCCTACCTGCTCGGCTACTTCGGCGAGGCGTTCACGCCGCCGTGCCACAACTGCGACTGGTGCGACGCCCACCCCGACGGCGTGCCGGCGGTCCACGACGACGACGCGCCGTTCTGGGTCGGCGAGCACGTCGACCACCCCGAGTTCGGCACCGGCACCGTCCAGCGCATCGACGACGGGATCATCACCGTCGTCTTCGACCGCGTCGGCTACAAGACCCTCTCCTCCGAGATCGTCACCCGCCGCCACCTGCTCTGAGCCACCGTCCCCGCATGAAGGGGTCAGACCCCTTCATCTGCGCTCAACGCGCGCCCGGATGGGGACAGTCGCCAGCGTTAAGGGGTCAGACCCCTTCATGTGGGCTCAACAGCTGGTGGGCGGCCAGCCAGAAGGCCGTGATCTCGTCGGGGTCGTCGGCTGGGCGCTCGGCGCCGGGGAAGCCGGTGCCGTTCCAGAACAGGCCGTCGGGCGGCGGGGACGCGGGCGCGACGTAGGCATAGGGCTCCACGTGGTGCTCGTCGCCGGGCGACACGCCGTAGGTCCCGCGGGCTGCCGCCGCGCCGAGCTCGATCGCGATGTCGAAGTGCTCGGGCCACAGGTGGATCTCGGTGGGGTCGTCGGCGGGGCCGGCCGCCTCGATCAGCGCCCGGAGGGCCTCGTCGCCGCTCGCGAACGTGTCGGCCAGGATCATCGCGGCGCCGGAGTGGACCTCGAGGCGATCGTCGGGCAGCACGCCGGCGCCGTCGAGCGCCACGAACACGCCTGCGGCGCGGAGCGTCGTGATCGTCGTGCGCCGCTCGTCGCCCAGGGCCTCGATCACCACCACCTCGGTCCCGCAGATGCCCACCCAACCGCCGCCGGGCAGCTCGGGCGTCCCGAACCCGCCCGGGCGCACCTGCAGCGCGATCTCGTTGCCGGTCGCCTGGGCCCGCAACGGGCTGATGACGAGAGCGGCCAGCGCATGCAGTGCCTGGCGCGTCGTGACCAGCACGTCGTCGTCCATGTCGCCCATCATCGCGCGCTGCGGCGCCCGGCCGCTGGGATGCGCTAGGCGGCCACGTCGTCGGGGCGCAGCTCGGCGCCGGCGATCATCGCCCGCGAGCGACCCGCCCGCTTGGCGTCCAGCAGCGCCACGTCGGCCGCCTCGAGCAGGTCGGCCAGCTCGTCGCCGTGCGTCGGCGCCGCCGAGCAGCCCATCGAGAGGTCGATCTTCGGACCGCTGCCGGCCTCGAACGCCTCGGCGACCTGCGCCATGATCCGCTGCGCAGCCTGCACGGCCTCCTCGAGGTTGCCGGGAACCAGCACCGCGAACTCGTCGCCGCCGAGCCGTCCCGCGTGCCCGTGGTGGCCGATGATCCGGCCGATCTCGGCCAGGACGAGGTCGCCGGCGGCCATGCCGTGGCGCTCGTTGACGGCCTTGAAGTGGTCGATGTCGACGATGACGATCGCCCCGCCGCCGTTGTCGTGCAGCGCCGTGCGGGTGGTCTGCAGCCAGTGCCGGCGGTTGGCCAGCCCGGTCAGGTCGTCGGTCTGCGACAGGCGCTCCAGCTCGGCGACGCGCTGCGCCAGCCGCCCCGCCTCGCCGCGCTGGTCGGTGTGCGTGATCTCGTCGGCCAGGACGTCGAGCACGTCGGAGGTGAGCCCGATGCGGTCCAGCGCGACCTCGAGCAGCGCGTGGTCG
>DASYLT010000213.1:0-11921 GCA_036009425.1 Baekduia sp.
GATCTCGCCGGCGCCGCGCTCGACGCCCTCGCGGGCCCACTCGACCGCGTCGCGGCCCGTCGGCGTGCGGCCGCCGGCCACGAAGACCTCCCAGCCGTCGGCCTCGGTGGCGTCCACGCGGCGCTTGGCGTCGATCGCCAGCACGACGCACTGGGTCCCGAAGTGCTCGGAGAGCTCGTTGATGAGCTCCGGCCGCGCGACGGCCGCGGAGTTGATCGACACCTTGTCGGCGCCCGCGTCGAGCACGAGCTGCGCGTCGGCGACCGAGCGGATCCCGCCGCCGATCGTGAACGGGATGAACACGTTGTCGGCGGTGCGTCGCGCGAGCTCGACGATCGTCTCGCGCTTCTCGTGCGTGGCGGTGATGTCGAGGAAGACGATCTCGTCGGCGCCCTCGGCGTCGTAGCGCTCGGCCAGCTCGACCGGGTCGCCCGCGTCGCGCAGCCCGACGAAGTTGGTGCCCTTGACGACGCGTCCCGCGTCGACGTCCAGGCAGGGGATCACGCGCTTGAGGTGCACGCGCACAAGAGTACGCGCAACGCCCGCGGCGACCCGCGCGCCCTACTCGCTGGCGGCGACCGGCCGGTACGGCTTCTTGTCGCCGGACGGCTCGGGCTGCAGCGCCTGCTGGCCCTCGGCGATCGTGAAGCGTCCCTCGTAGAGCGCCTTGCCCGCGATGACGCCCCCGAGGTTGACCTGGCGCAGGTCGCGCAGGCCGCGGAGGTCGTCGAGCGACCCGATGCCGCCGGAGTAGATGAAGCGGCCGCGGACGGCCTTGGCGATCCGGCGCACGTTCTCGAAGTCGATGCCGCCGAGCATGCCGTCCCGATCGACGTCGGTGTAGACGAACGAGCGCACGCCGCGGTTCTGCAGGCGCTCGATGACGGCCTCGGCCGGCATCTGCGTCGTCTCCTGCCAGCCCGAGGTCGAGACGTTGCCGCCGCGCGTGTCGACCGACACGATCGTCCGGTCGCGATACCCGCCGAGCACGTCGTCGAGGAAGTCGATGTCGTTGAACGCCGCGGTGCCGAGGATCACGCGCTCGGCGCCGGCGCGCAGCGCGTCGCGCACGGCGGGCAGCGATCGCAGCCCGCCGCCGTACTGGACGGGCACGTGCAGCTCGCCCGTGATCTGCTCGAGGTGCTCGAGCGACTTCGGTGAGCCGGTGCGCGCGCCGTCGAGGTCGACGACGTGCAGGAATCGCGCGCCGGCCTCCACCCACGCCCGGGCGGCCTCCAGCGGCGAGTCCTCGTAGACCGTCACCTGGTTGAAGTCGCCCTTGACCAGCCGGACCGCCTTGCCCTCGCTGATGTCGATCGCCGGATACAGGATCACGCTGCCGTCGCCTCCAGTGACGCGCAGGCCCCGACGAAGTTCGCCAGCAGCGCGATGCCGTCGCGCGAGGACTTCTCGGGGTGGAACTGGGTGCCGTACACGTTCCCACGGCCCACGACGCTGGCGAACTCGCTGCCGTAGTCGCTGATGCCGAGGGCGATGTCGTCCTCGGCGGGGACGGGAACGAAGGTGTGCACGTGGTAGAAGGGCGCCGGGTCCGGCAGCCCTTCGCTGAGGGCCGACGGGCGCGTCCAGCGCACCTCGTTCCAGCCGATGTGCGGAAGCTTGAGGCCGCGGGCGTCCAGCGGGACGACCTCGCCGGGCAGCAGCCCGAGGCCGTCGGCGCCACCGTGCTCGGCGCCGTGCTCGAACAGCAGCTGCATCCCCAGGCAGGCGCCGAGGACGGGGACGCCGGCGGCGGCGCGCTCGCGCACCAGCTCGTCGAGCCCCGTGTCGGCCAGCGCGCGCATCGCGGCGGCGAACGCGCCGACGCCGGGGACGACCAGGCCGTCGGTGGCGCGGAGCGCGTCGTGGTCACCGCTCAGCACGACCGTGGCCCCGGCGCGCTCCAGCGACTTCTGCATGGAGCGGCGGTTGCCCATGCCGTAGTCGACGAGGCCGAGCGTGACGTTCATTGCGTCAGCGTGCCCTTGGTCGACGGCACGCCGGTCTCGGTCGGGTCGATCGACACGGCCTCGCGCACGGCGCGGGCGAAGGCCTTGAACGCCGCCTCGATCATGTGATGGGCGTTGGTCCCCGTCTCGACCGTGACGTGCAGCGTCATGCGCGACGCGTTGGCCACCGCCCGGAAGAACTCCTCGGTGAGCTCGTGGTCGAAGTCGCCCGTCTTGCCCGGCGGCAGATCGGCCTCGAACGCCAGGAACGGCCGGCCCGAGAGGTCCAGCGACACGGAGGCCCGGGCCTCGTCCATCGGCACGACGGCGTGGCCGTAGCGGCGGATCCCCGCGCGGTCGCCGAGCGCGCGGTCCAGCGCCTGGCCGAGCACGATCCCGGTGTCCTCGACGGTGTGGTGCGCGCCGGTCTCCAGGTCGCCCGTGACCTGCACCTGGAGGTCGAGCCGGCCGTGGCGGGCCAGCAGGTCGAGCATGTGGTCCAGGAACCCGACACCCGTCTGGCGGGTCCCGGCGCCGTCGCCGTCGAGGCCGAGCGTCAGGCGGACGTCGGTCTCCTTGGTCTGGCGGTCGATCTCGGCGGTGCGCGTCATCCCGGGGGATTCTCGCGCACGCGCATCGACTCCGCGTGCCGGGTGAAGCCCTCGGCCTCCGCGACGGGCACGCCGGCGCGCGCCAGAGCGTCGGCGGCGGCGCCGATCTGCACGACGCTCATGCGCCGGCGGAACTGCCGGGTCGAGAGCCCGGAGGTGAAGCGCGCGGCTCCGCCGGTGGGCAGCGTGTGGTTGGAGCCGGCGACGTAGTCGCCGAACGCCGTGCCGCTCTCGCGGCCCACGAAGACGCAGCCGGCGCTGCGCACGCCGTCGACCAGCGGCTCGGCGCCGGAGCCGACCAGCTCCAGGTGCTCGGGCGCGAAGGCGTCGGCGACGGCGAGGCCGGTCGGCAGGTCGGGGACGAGCACGACCGCGGCGGCGGCGTCGGAGTCGGCCTCGGCCTCGAGGCGCGCGGCGACGTCGTCGCCCAGCGCGGCGTCGTCGGTGACCAGGGCCACGACGGTGCCGACGCCGTGCTCGGCCTGGGCCGCGAGGTCGATCGCCACCAGCGCCGGGTCGGCGTCGCCGGAGGCGAGGACGAGGACGTCGCTGGGACCGGCGAAGCCGTCGATGCCGACGTCGCCGGAGACCTGGCGCTTGGCCTCCTGGACATAGAGCGAGCCGGGGCCGGCGATCACGTCGACGCGCGGGACGCTGTCGGTGCCGTAGGCGAACGCGGCGACCGCGTGGGCGCCGCCCATCCGCCAGACCTCGTCGGCGCCACACAGGGCGCATGCGGCGAGGATGACGGGGTGCGCGCCGGGCGCGCAGACCACGACCTCGTCGACGCCCGCGGCGCGCGCGGTGACGACGCCCATCACGACCGTCGACGGGTACGGGTTGCGGCCACCGGGCGTGTAGATCGCGGCGCGCCGGACCGGCACCTCGCGGATCGTCACGGTCTGCCCCTCGGGCAGCGCGACGGGCTTGTCGGACCCGAGCCCCGCCTCGGCCACGGCGCGGACGTTGGCGATCGCGACCTCGAGCCCGCGCCGGACGTCGGGGTCGAGCTGCTCGAGCGCCTCGTCCAGCTCGGCCTGCTCGACGCGCAGCGGGCCGGTGACGCCGTCGAAGCGCTCCACGTACTCCAGCAGCGCCTGCTCGCCGCGCGTACGGATCGAGGCGACGATCTCGCTCACCGTTCCGGAGACCGACACGCCGGCGGGCGCGAGCGCGCGCACGGCGTCGGCGGTCGTCGCGGCGTCGCCGTCGAAGGCGAGCCGCTCGACGTTCATGCGGGCACCGCGGGGCGCTGCTCCCGCATCCGGGCCACGAGCGTGTCGATCGCGGCGGACTTCAGCTTGTGGGCCACCGGGTTGGCGATCAGCCGAGCGGTCGAGACCATGATCTCCTCGCGGATGACCAGGCCGTTCTCGCGCAGCGTCGTGCCGGTGGCGGTGAGGTCGACGATCGCCTCGACCAGCCCGGTCAGCGGCGCCAGCTCCACCGAGCCCTTGACCTCGACGATCTCGGCCTGGCGGCCGGTCGCCTCGAAGTATCTGGCGGCGATCCGGTAGTACTTGGTCGCGACGCGCATCACCCCGAGGCGCCGCAGCGCCTCGGCGGCCGGGTCGGGCTCTCCGGCGACGGTCGCGAGGATCATGCGGCAGGGGCCGTATCCGAGATCGAGCAGCTCGACGACCTCGCGTTCGTCCTGCTCGGTCAGCACGTCCTTGCCCGTGATGCCGACGTCGGCGGCGCCCGCCTCGACGTAGGTCGGCACGTCCGACGGGCGCATCGTGACGATGCCGACGTCGCCGAACAGCAGCTTGCGGTCGTTGGCTCGCACCTCGGCCGTGTCGATGCCGACGCCGTCGAGGAGGTCGAGCGTCTCGCGCAGCAGCGCGCCGCGCGGCACCGCGATGGTCAGGGCGGGACCGGGCTCGGGCGCGCTCATGCCGCCGCCTCCTCGCCCGCGAGCGCCAGATGCAGGCGGTCGACGTGCAGCGCGAACCCGACGGCGGGCAGCGCCCGGCCGAAGCGGCCCAGCAGGTCGTCGTAGCGCCCGCCGCCGCCCAGCGGCTCGCCGAGCTCGGGGTCCAGCACGTCGAACACCGCGCCCGTGTAGTAGCCCAGCCCGCGGGCGAGGCCGAGGTCGAAGACGACGCGGGAGGACACGGCCGGCGGGAGGTCGTCGAGGATGGCGCGCAGGCCGCCGGCCTCGCCGCCGGTGATCTGGTCGAGGACCTCGGGGCCGCCGCGCAACTGCGGCACGCGCACGAGCGCGTCGTCCAGCCCGTGCGCGGCGACCTGCGTCTCGAGCCGCACGAAGTCGCGCGCGGCCAGGGCCGCCAGCAGCGTCTCGCGCAGCTCGACCGGCACCCCGAAGGTGTCCATCAGCGCGGGGTACAGCGACGCCGACCCGAGCGCGATCCGGTAGCCCTTGAGGCCGACCGCGTCGAGCGCCTCGCAGAGGACGCTGAGCGCCTCGACCGTGCCGTGCGGCCCGGGCGCGCCGACCAGCTCGATGCCGGCCTGCAGGAACTCGCGCATCTGGCCGCGGTGGGGGCGCACGCCGCGGTAGGCGTGGGCGAAGTAGGAGAAGCGCAGCGGCGGCTCGGCGGTCGTGTATCGGGCGGCGACGACGCGCGCGATCGGCACGGTCATGTCCGGCCGCAGGGCCATCACGTGGCCGTGGTCGTCGAAGACGCGGTAGGCCGGGTCGACGCCCGTCTCACCGCGCCGCAGCACGTCCTCGAACTCGATCGTCGGCGTCCAGACTTCGCCGTAGGCCCGGCGCTCGAACACCGCGCGCATGGCCTCGGTGATGGCGCGCAGCTCGCGCATCTCGTCGGGCAGGACGTCGCGCGTCCCGTTGGGGATCGGGTGGATCATCGGGTCCCGCAGCCTACGAGACCAAAGGTCACGCAGGGTTCCTGCGCGGCGCCCAGGCCGGCGCGGGCTGCTCAGGAAGCCGCGGCGAGCGGCGCGGGCGCAAGACCGGCTACGCCAACGCGGGTTGCTCGGCGACCCGCTCGATGCGGGCGCCCAGCTCGCGCAGCCGCTCGTCGATGCGCTCGTAACCGCGATCGATCTGGCGGATGTTGCCGATCTCGGTGCGGCCCTCGGCGGCCAGCGCGGCGAGCAGCACGGCCATGCCGGCGCGGATGTCGGGCGACTCGACGCGGGCGCCGCGCAGGCGACGCGGCCCGTTGACCAGCGCGCGGTGCGGGTCGGCGATGAAGATGTTGGCGCCCATCGAGATCAGCTTGTCGCAGAAGAACAGTCGCGACTCGAACATCCACTCGTGGACGAGGACCTCGCCCTCGCTCTGGGTGGCCAGGGCGACGGCGATCGACGTCAGGTCGGCGGGGAACGCCGGCCAGGGACCGTCCTGGACCTTGCTGGTGTGCTCGCCCATGTCGCGGGCGACGACGAGCTTCTGCTCGCCGGGGACGATGATGTCGGCCCCGTCGACGAGGCTCTCCAACCCGATGCGCTTGAAGACCAGCCGGATCATCCGCAGGTCGTCGGGCTCGGTGTCCTTGATCCGGATCTCGCCGCCGGTCATGCCGGCCATGGCCATGAACGACCCGATCTCGATGTGGTCGGGACCGATGTCGTGCGTGGTGCCGCCGAGCTCGGTGGCACCGGTCACGTGCAGGACGTTGGAGCCGATGCCGCGGATGTCGGCGCCCATCTTCACGAGCATGCGGGCGAGGTCGACGACGTGGGGCTCGGATGCTGCGTTGCCGATGTAGGTCTCACCGGGCGTCAGCGCCGCGGCCAGCAGCGCGTTCTCGGTGCCCATCACCGACGGCTCGTCCATGAACACCTCGCCGGCACGGAGCCGGCCGACGAGCACGAGGCTCGAGGCGTCGTGGCGCTCGACCGCCGCGCCGAGGGCGCAGAACGCGTCGAGGTGCGGGTCCAGGCGGCGGCGGCCGATGACGTCGCCGCCGGGCGGCGGCATGTCGGCGCGGCCGAAGCGCGCCAGGAGCGGGCCGGCGAGCAGGAACGACGCGCGGATGCGCGAGGACAGGTGCGGATCGACGTAGGAGTCGGCGGTGATGCCGGCCGCGCAGATCGCCACCTCGTGCTCGCCGCGCCACTCGACGGTGGCACCGAGGTGCTCGAGCAGGTCGAGCATCGAGTGCACGTCGCGGATGCGCGGCACGTTGCGCACGACGACCTCCTCCGCGGTGAGGGCGGTGGCGGCCAGGCAGGGAAGGGCGGCGTTCTTGTTGCCGGCGGGCACGACGGTGCCCGAGAGCGGAACGCCGCCGTCGATGAGGAACTTCTCCATACGGTCGAAGCGCCCGCGTGTGCTTGCCGAAGCGGCGGACGAGCGCTGGGCTAGGGTAACAGCCATGTCCTTGCAGGTTTCGCGCGTGGAGGCTTGGGACCTCCTGACAGAATGGGTGCAATCACCGTCGCTGCGCCGCCACTGCCTGGCGGTCGAGGCGGCGATGGTCGGCTACGCCCGCAAGCTCGGGGCCGACGAGGAGCTGTGGGCGGTCACCGGCCTCCTCCACGACGCCGACTACGAGCGCTTCCCGGACATGGAAGACGCCGTCAACGGCCATCCACGGACGATCATGCGCCACCTGCGCGAGCGCGACGCCGATCCCGAGATCGTCGAGGCGATCGCCGGCCACGCGACGTTCCTGGACGTCCCGCGGGTGACGCCGATGGCCAAGACGCTGTTCGCCGTCGACGAGCTGTCGGGCTTCATCGTCGCCTGCGCCTACGTGCGCCCCGAGGGCATCCACGGGATGACGCCCAAGTCGGTCAAGAAGAAGCTGAAGACCGTCGCGTTCGCCGCCGCGGTCAACCGGGACGAGGTGCGCCAGGGCGCCGAGGAGCTCGGCGTCGACTTCGACGAGCACCTCGCGTTCGTGATCGCCGCCCTGGATGAGCGGGCCGACGAGCTCGAGCTGCACGGCAAGAGCGCCGAGGCCGGCGCCCCGGAGCCCGACCCCGCCTGAGATGGCAGCGCGTGAGCGGTACGCGCGGGTGCTCCGCGCGCCGCATGCGCGAGCGCTCCTCCTCGCCGAGCTGCCGGCCCGGCTGCCGGTCGGCATCAACGGCCTGGCGATCGTCCTCTTCCTGCGCGAGCACACCGGCTCCTACGCCTCGGCCGGGGTCGTCGCCGCGGCGTTCGGGTTCGCGCTCGGCCTCTCGTCGCCGATCATCGGGCGCCTGATCGACGCGCGCGGGCTGGCGCGCGTCGTGCTGCCGCTGTCGGTGCTGCACGCGGTGGCGATGGTCGGGCTCGTGGTGCTCGGCCTCGGCGACGCGCCGCTGGGCGTCCTCGCGCTGCTGGCGGTGGCGGCGGGCGCGTTCATCCCGCCGCTGGGCTCGATCTCGCGCTCGCTGTGGCCGCGCATCCTGCGCGACGAGGAGCCGGGGCTGCTGGCGACGGCGCTGGCGCTGGAGGGCGTGCTGATCGAGCTGGTCTTCGTCATCGGGCCGCTGATCACGGCGCTGCTGTCGGCGCTGATCGACCCGGCGGCCGCGCTGCTGCTCTCCCCCGTGCTGCTGCTCGGCGGCCTCGCGCTGTTCCTGGTGCAGGAGCCGGTACGGACCTGGGAGATCTCCGAGCACGCCGGCAGCCATGGCGCGCTGGGGGCGCTGCGCTCGCCGGGCATCCGCACGCTGGTGCTCGTCACGCTGCCGATGGGCTTCTGCTTCGGAGCGATGGAGGTGACGCTGCCCGCGTTCAGCGAGGCGCACGGCAGTCGCGAGATCGGCGGCGTCCTGGTGGCCGTCTGGTCGGCGGGCAGCGCGGTCGGCGGCCTGCTCTACGGCGCTCGCCACTGGACCGGCTCGCCGGGCCGGCGCTACGCGCGGCTCGCGGCGCTGCTGCCGATCGGCTACCTGCCGCTGGCGCTGGCGCCCTCGATCGGCGTGATGGTGCCGCTGGCGCTGCTGGCCGGCGTCTGCATCGCGCCGACGCTCACCGCCGGCAACCAGATCGCCGGCGACGTGGCGCCCGAGGGCGCCGAGACCGAGGCCTACACCTGGCCGATCACGTCGCTGGTCGTCGGGCTGGCGCTGGGCAACTGGCTGGCGGGCGCGATCGTCGAGTCGGTCGACTGGCGGACCGCCTTCCTGGTCAGCGCCGCCGGGGCCGGGCTCAGCGCGCTGCTGGCCGCAACGCGGTGGCGCACGCTGCGCGCGGCCACGCCCGTCGGCGCGGCTTCCTACGAAGCAGCCTTGTAGCGCCCGCCGCCCTTGGCCCAGTCGAGCAGGTGCTCGATGCGGCAGAAGGCGTCGCCGATGCGGTGCTGGCCGCGGTGGCGGACGACGAGCACGCGGTCGTCGCCGAGTCGATCGCCGCACAGGGCGCAGCGGCCGAGCGCGTCGTCGGGCTCGCCGGAGGCCACGATCCGCCCGGGCTCCCACGCCGCGCCCTGCATGATCCAGGGCACGACGTGCTCCAGCCGGCAGAAGACCGCCCGGCGCTCGCTCTCGGGCTCGGCCACGCGAAACCCGTCGTCGGCGTCGACCGCGGTCCCGCACCAGGTGCACTGCTCGGCCATCGGTGCGTGCAAGAGTAGACGCTGGTCGCGACGGAGATGGGGGTTGGCGCGGGCAACGGCACGCACCGGCCGCGCGCCGCGTCCCGGCGCGACGGGCTACCTTGCAGGGCGTGGCCACCGCACCCTTGACCATCACCATCCTCGAAGGCGACGAGACCGGCCAAGAGCTGCTCGAGCAGGCGCTCCGGGTCCTCGATCCGGAGGTCGTCGGCCTCCCCGTCGAGCTCGACCGCTACGACCTCTCGCTCGAGAAGCGGCGCGAGACGGGCAACCAGATCGTGGAGGACGCGGCGCGCGCGATGCGCGAGTCCGGTCTCGGCATCAAGGCCGCGACGATCACGCCCGAGGGCAAGGACGACGTCGGCTCGCCCAACCGCATCGTGCGCGAGGGCGTCGACGGCAAGGTCATCATCCGCACGGGGCGCCGCATCCCGGGCGTCACGCCGGTCGCCGGCGTCTACCTCCCGATCTCGGTCGTCCGCATGGCCGTCGACGACGCCTACGGCGCCAAGCAGTGGCGAGAGGGCGAGGATGGCGCCAACGACGAGATCGCCTACCGCACCGAGAAGATCTCGCGCGGCACGTGCCGCGCGGTCGCCGAGTACGCGTTCCGCACGGCGCAGAAGATGGGCGGCAAGGTCTACGGCGGCCCGAAGTGGACCGTGTCCCCCGTCTACGAGGGGATGCTCAAGGAGGAGATGGACGCCGCCGCGCAGCGCCATCCCGACGTCTGGTACCAGCCGGTGCTGATCGACGCGACCTACGCGGGTCTGGTCTCCGGCGCCGCCGACAGCCCGCTCGTGATCCCGGCGCTGAATCGCGACGGCGACTGCCTCTCGGACCTCGTGATGCCGATGTTCGGCTCGATCGCCGGCGCCGAGTCGGTGCTGCTGGCCTTCGACGAGGACTTCAACACCCAGGTGGCGATGGCCGAGGCGCCGCACGGGACCGCGCCCGCGCTGCTGGGCAAGGACGTCGCCAACCCGATGGCGATGATCCTGGCCTGCGGCGCGGTGCTCAACTACGCGTCCGACAAGGGCTTCGAGGGCGCCGACCGCGCGTCACGGGCGATCTACGAGTCGGTGCTCGAGGCGACCGCCTCCGGGGTGCGCACGCCCGACCTGGGCGGCGGTGCGGGGACGACCGAGTTCACGACCGACGTCATCGGCCGCGTGCGCACCAAGCTCGACGTGTGGGCGTCGCTGGGCTCGACGATCTAGGTCCGGCGCGCCGGCCGTCGCCGCGCCCGCTGTTTGCGGGGAGGCCTGCAAGATCCCGTGCACCGCGCCCGGTCGCATTTGGCTCTGTACAGCCAAATTCCGAGACGATATGGATACGAACACGCGTTCCCACAGGTGCCGTCCGACGGCCCCCGTAGCTTTGCGAACACATGTTCTCCCCCACCGCAGATTCCCGGCCGGTCAAGCGCTCCCTGCGTGCGACCGTCCGGCGTGCCGTCGACCTCGTGGTTGCCTTTGCGACGCTCGCTGACGAGCTGCCGCCGCACCGCTCCGTCGACGACCTCGCGGACCACCCTCATCGCCTCGAGCTGCGCGCGCCCTCTCGCACGCGGCGTCCCGGCGCAGTGGCCTCGCGAGCGCAGTCCTGCACGATGCCAGTGGCCGAGCGCCCGCGGCACCGTCGCAGCACCTCAGCCGTGCGGTGATCCTCAAGCGCCCCAGCTGGGAGGCCGCGGGCGCACGGAAGAACATGGGATAGACAACAGCGAGCGGGCCGCCATCTGGCGGCCCGCGGCGCGTCCGGGAGCAGTCGGCGCGGCGTGTGGCGCGCCGGGCAGGCGTCGAGAGCCGAGCACGTCGAGAGACGGGCACACCTCGAGAGCCGGGCACACCTCGAGCGCCCGGCACACCTCGAGAGCCCGGGACACCTCGAGAGCCCGGCACGCATCGACCGCCGGCGCCGAGGGAAGGCGCGCCTGTTCATCGAGGGACGACTGAACCGCGATATACGCGGTTGAGTCGTCCCTCGACGCTCGCCGCTAGTCCCGCCGGCGCCCGCGCCCGCGCCATGCCGCTGCCGGACGGCCGCAGGCGCAGCGCAGCGCCAACCGCCTTGTCTCTCGTCGGTGCCGGCGATCCAACGGCCGCGCCACCCCTGCTTCCCGTACTGAACGCCGGCCTCGCCCGCGCCCGCGCCCGCGAGGCCGGCGAGGACGGGCCCGACACCCCGTCATCGAGGGACGGCTCACCGTCGACAGCCGGCCACCAGCCGTCCGTCCATGCCGGGCCGAGCCTGGACCCGTGCTCTGCAGCGCACAAGGGCGCACCGGCCCGACAAGGCACCCGACGCGGAGCACCCCACAACGACAACGAGCCGCCCCGTGAGGGGCGGCTCGTATGACATTAAACCGGCGGCGTCCTACTCTCCCGGGCCCTTGCGAGCCAAGTACCATCGGCGCTGAGAGGCTTAACTTCTCTGTTCGGAATGGGAAGAGGTGTTTCCCTCTCGCCAAAGCCACCGGAAACTCAAGAGAGTCCCGGCGGCCCCTCAAAACCGCACAGCCCACCACATGTGTAATTCACGCAGACGAAGAAAAATAAAAACCGTCAAGCCCTCGAGCCATTAGTACCAGTCTCCTTCACGCGTTACCGCGCGTCCAGATCTGGCCTATCAACCTGGTGGTCTCCCAGGGCTCTTACTCCCTCAAGGGGATGGGAGAGCTCATCTTGAGGCCGGCTTCCCGCTTAGATGCCTTCAGCGGTTATCCGATCCGGACGTAGCTAACCTGCTATGCCCTTGGCAGGACAACAGATACACCAGAGGTCCGTTCACCCCGGTCCTCTCGTACTAGGGGCAAATCCTCTCAACTCTCCAACGCCCACGGCAGATAGGGACCGAACTGTCTCACGACGTTC
>DASYLT010000214.1:0-14791 GCA_036009425.1 Baekduia sp.
TGAGCACCGCCGCGGTCGCCTCGCGCTGGCCGGGGTCGGCGGGCGTCGCCTCGACGGTGGACGCGCCGATCTCGGCCTTCAGCGTCTCGGGCGTGCCCTCGGCGACGATCTTGCCGCGGTCGATGATCCCGACGCGGTCGGCCAGGACGTCGGCTTCCTCCAGGTACTGCGTGGTCAGGAACACCGTGACGCCGTCGTCGGCGGCCAGCCGCCCGACCTCCTCCCACAGCGCGCTGCGGCTCTGCGGGTCCAGGCCGCTCGTCGGCTCATCGAGGACCAGGATGGTCGGGCGGTGCACGAGCGCGAGCGCGAGATCCAGGCGGCGCTTCATGCCGCCGGAGTAGCCGCCGACCTTGCGGTCGGCCGCGTCGGTCAGCCCGACGCGCGCCAGCAGCTCGTCGGCGCGCGCCGCCCGGTCGGTCCGCGACAGGCCGTGCAGGCCGCCCTGGAGATCGAAGTGCTCGCGACCGGTGAGGAACGCGTCCAGCGCCGCCTCCTGCAGCGCCGCGCCGATGCGCGCGCGCACCGCCGGCCCGTCGGCCGCGACGTCGAAGCCGGCCACGCGCGCCGTGCCCGCGGTGGGCGGCAGCAGCGTGGTGAGCATGTGCACCGTCGTGGACTTGCCGGCGCCGTTGGGGCCCAGGAACCCGTAGATCTCGCCGGGGCGCACGTCGAGGTCGATGCCGTCGACGGCATGGATCCCGCCCTTGAACTCCCGGACCAGCCCGCGGACCTCGATGCCGTTGTCGGTGGTCATGTCCTGACCCTGCCAAAGATCATTGAGCTTGTCAATGGTTTTTTTCCCCAACGAACAGGCGCCCGCCGGTACCATCGCATGCGATGGAGACGACCGCCCAGTCCCTCTCGCCCGAGGCCGCCGAGGCCTGGGCCGTCATGCGCACGCTGGCGCTGGCCCAGCGCGGGCGCGTCCTGGCCGTGGCCGCCGAGGCGGGCCTCTCGCCGCCCCAGCTCTTCGCCCTGCAGGCGCTCACGCCGGGCCGGCCGGCGCCGATGGGCGACCTCGCGGGCATGCTCCGCTGCGACGCCTCCAACGTCACCGGCCTCGTGGACCGCCTCGCCGCGCGCGGCCTGGTCGAGCGCCGGCCCGCCCCGCACGACCGGCGCATCCGCCACCTCGTGCTCACCGACGAGGGCCGGGCACTGCGCGACCGGGTGGCCGAGCGCCTCGAGGCGCCGCCCGACGGCTTCGCCGGGCTGAGCCGCGACGAGGCTCAGCTGCTGCGCGACCTGCTGATCAAGGTCGCGGCTGCCGGGTCGCCGCGCCGAGCGTGAACAGCTCGAGCATCGAGGCGAACAGGTCGTCGGGCACCGCCTCGGGCTCGACGAGTCGCTCGAACGCGACGCCGTTGGCCATCGCGAAGATCATCGTCGCGAGGTGGTCGAACCCGACGCCCGGGTCGAAGCCGCCGGCCGCAGCGCGCTCCTGCAGCAGCTCGGCCATCCGCTCCCGCATCGCGCGGTAGCGCGACTGGAGCTGCTCGCGGAACCCCTCGTCGCGGGCGGCGTAGAGCGCCGCCTCGAAGAACAGCCGCGCCCACTCCGGATCGCCGCTGAGGTAGTCGACGAAGTCCCGCCCGGCGGCGCGCGCCTGCGCCTCGGGCGGCTCGTCGGTCGACAGCGCGCGGTCCATGTCGGCCAGCCGCCGGGCGAAGCGCGCGTCGAGCATCTCCAAGAACAGCTCCTCCTTGGAGCCGAAGTTCGCGTACACCGCGCCCTTGGTGAAGCCGGCGTCGGCGGCGACCTCGTCGACCGACGCCTGCGCGAGCCCCCGGCGCGCGAAGACCCGCCCCGCCGCCTCCAGCAGGCAGTGGCGCGTGTGCTCCTGGCGCTGCTTGCGCGTGAGTCGCTCCGTCACGAGTGCGCTGACCGCATGACGATGCTCGCTTCCGCGGTCCGGTGTTCGATCGTCATGCGGCGATGATCTCAGCGCCGCGGGCCGGGACGAGCGTGATGACGCGCCGGCCGACCCGCTCGGACTCGGGGCGGGCGGGGCGCAGCGAGACGTTCGCCACGATCGCCCCGAGCACGGCGCGCATCTCGGTCTCGGCGAAGCTCGCGCCCAGGCAGCGCCGCACCCCGCCGCCGAACGGCAGGTAGGTGTAGGGGTTGGTCCGCACGCCGAGCCAGCGCTCCGGACGGAACGCAGCGGGCTCGGGGTACAGCTCGGGCCGCCGGTGGACGAGGTGGATCGACGGGGCGACGCGGACGCCGGCCGGCAGGTCCCAGCCGCCGATCGTCTGCGGCTCGGTGAGCTTGCGCCCGACGAACGGCAGCACGGGGCGCAGCCGCAGCGTCTCGCGGATCACGGCGTCGACGTACTCCTCGCCGCCGGCCCGGACGTCTTCGGTCAACCGCGCCAGCGCCTCGGGGTGGCGGGTCAGGCGCTCCAGCGCCCAGGCCAGCGCGGTGGCCGTCGTCTCGTGGCCGGCGACCAGGAGCGTCACCAGCTCGTCGCGCAGCTCCACGTCATCCATCGGCGACCCATCCTCGTGGCGGGCCAGGAGCAGCATCGACAGCACGTCGTCGCGATCGGCGAGGTCGTCGAGCTCACGGTGCTCGGCGATGACCTCGGCGATCACCGCGTCGACCGGATCGAGCACGGCACCGTAGATGCGGCGGCGCTCGGCGCGCTCGGGGCCATAGATCAGGAGCTTGCGCATCTCGCGCGCGTCGGCGGTCGAGCCGAGGAACGCGCGGAGGTGGAGGCGCAGGCGCGCCAGCAGCGGGTCGCCCTCGTCGACGCCGAAGACGATCCGCATGATGACCTCGAGCGTGAGGCCCTGCATGCGCGGCTGCGCGGCGAAAGGCTCGCCGACCGGCCACGTGTCGACCTCGCGCTCGGCGATCTCCTGCATCAGGCCGACGTGCTGGCGCATCTTCTCGCCGTGGAAGGGCGGCAGCAGCAGCTTGCGCTGCTGGAGGTGCGCGGCGCCGTCGAGCAGCAATACGGACTTGTGCCCCAAGAACGGGAGCAAGATGATGTTCGACGCGCCCGCGTGGAAGATCGCCGGGTCGCCGGTGAAGACCTGCTTGATGTCCTGCGGGTCCGACAGGACGACGAACGTGTCGCGGCCGATCTTCATCGTGAACACGTCGCCGTAGCGCGCGCGGGCGCGCTCGACGAACTGGAACGGCCGGTTCAGCCAGCCGACCGTCTGCATGACGCGCGGCATGCGGGGGCCGGGCGGCAGCCCGGGCGGGCGGGCCGGCCGCGGGGCGGCGGCGGGAGCAGTGACGGTCGTGGCGCTCATGACATACCGGACGGTATTCGGATACTGACCAGAATGTCAACTCCTGCGCCGCGCCGAACCCTCGACCACCCTCCCAAAGGGGTCTGACCCCTTTCGGAGGGTGGTCGAGGGTTGGGGTGCCCAGGGTCAGCCCGGCGCCGCGGGCGGGACGAAGTCGTCGAGCACCTCGACGACGCGCGCCCAGTCCGGGCGCAGCGAGCGGTAGACGCGGCGGACGGTGTTCTCGCCGACCCCCGCCGGCTCGACGCGCACGAGCTCGATCAGCCCGGCCCGGTGCAGGGCGCGGACGGCGTAGACGACGGTGTCCAGCGGGACACCCAGGCGGTCGGCCAGCTGCGAGGGGCTGAGGTGCTGATCGGCCAGCGCCAGCAGAATGGGCAGGCGGACGGGATGCCGGATTTCGGCAAGCAGCGACCCCAGACGCTCCCCCTCTAGATGGTCCACGAGCCGGCGACATTAGGGGACGAAGGCACCTCCGCGGGATTACGACGCCGGAAGGGGTTGCGCCACGATTCCTAGACACTGGTGTGCGTGATTTGCGCCTCACGCCGTAATGGATTACGGTACGTGACGCGCGACCATCGACGCGCACCTTCCGCATGAGCCAGCGCCCCGGGTGATCCCGGGGCGCTGGTGGTTTCAGCGGTCAGGCGACGTCGGCGACGTCCCGCGGGCCTGGTCCGACGTACTTCGCGGTGGGGCGAATCAACCGGGCCTCGCGCTTCTGCTCCAGGATGTGGGCCGACCATCCGGCCACGCGGGCCGCCGTGAACATCGACGTGAACATCTCCGGCGGCACCTCGGCGGTGTCGAGCACCACGGCCGACCAGAACTCGACGTTGGTCGCCAGCAC
This sequence comes from Baekduia sp., assembly GCA_036009425.1. Taxonomy (GTDB): domain Bacteria; phylum Actinomycetota; class Thermoleophilia; order Solirubrobacterales; family Solirubrobacteraceae; genus Baekduia. Next base: position 4,126 of record DASYLT010000214.1, read on the forward strand.
GCGGTCGGGCCGGCGGGCCTTGAGCTCGGCCAGGGCCGCCTGCTCCAGCGCCTCGGCGACGGCGAAGCGCTCGGAACCGATGTCGCGGGCGGTGCGGCGCAGCACGCGAGCCCGCGGATCCTCGGCGCGGTAGACGCGGTGGCCGAAGCCCATCAGCCGCTCGCCGCGGTCCAGCGCGTCGGTGACCCAGCGCTCGGCGTCGCCCATCGCGGCGACCTCGTCGAGCATCCTCAGCACGCGCGAGGGCGCGCCGCCGTGCAGCGGACCGCTGAGCGCGCCGACCGCCGACGAGAGGGCCGCGGCGACGTCGGCGCCGGTGGACGCGACGACGCGCGCGGTGAACGTCGAGGCGTTCATACCGTGCTCCGCAGCGGAGATCCAGTAGGCGTCGATCGCCCTGGCGTGATCGGGATGGGCCTCGCCGCGCCAGCGGATGAGGAACCGCTCGGCCAGCGTGACGCCCTCGTCGATCGTGGCCTGCGGGACCCACGGCTTGCCGAGTCCGCGCGCGCTCTGCGCGACGAAGCTCAGCGCCATCGCCGATGCGCGGGCGAGGTCGTTGCGCGCCTGCTCGTCGCTGATGTCGATGAGCTGCTGCAGGCCCCACTCCGGGGCCAGGGCCGCGATGGCCGCCTGGACGTCGACGCGCGGATCGCCCGAGCGGATCGTCAGGGGGTGCTGCTCGGCGGGGGCGAGGCCGGGCTCGAAGCTGCCGTCGACGAGCAGGCCCCAGACCTTCTCGTACGGGACGCGACCGACGAGGTCCTCGATGTCCACGCCGCGGTAGCGAAGAGCGCCGCCCTCCTTGTCGGGCTCGGCGATCTCGGTCGCGAACGCGACGACGCCCTCCAGCCCAGACTGCACCTCTTCGATCACGTTGCTCATGCTGCTCCTGTCGTCATTGAACGGTGTTGCGAAGCGGTGTCGCAGCGCGGCGTCACGCGCCGGCCCGCCGGCGCAGGCGATCGAGGCCATCGCCCGACACGTCCTACGGCTCGGTCTTCCGCCGGCGCAGGCGATGGCGGCGGGCCTTGGCCTCGTTGCCGCACGTGCGCATCGAGCACCAGCGGCGCCGCCCGGCGGGCGAGCGATCGAAGAAGCGCCCGCTGCAGGTCTCCGACGCGCAGATGCGGATCCGCGAGCGCTGCTCGGTGCCCAGCATCGTCCCGGCGTCCAGCGCGATCGTGCCCAGCGCGCGCCGGGGCGAGTCCGCGGCGGCGCGCTCGGTGAGCACCGCGGGGTCGTGGGCGCCACCGGGTACGAGCTGGGGCCGGACGCCGGCGAAGACGAGCCAGTCGTCGATCAGCGTGATGGCGCCGGCAGGCGCGGGACGCTCTTCGATGGTCGCGACCAGCAGGAGGTCGATGGCCTCGCGCAGGTCGCGCGCCTGCGCGAGGACCACCTTGGAAACTGGTGCGCGCCCGTCCATGACGTGAGCCCGGACGAGCCACGCGGTGAGGTCCTGCGGGGTGACGAGGGTCTCGACGCCGCGCCGCCAGCGCTCGCGGCGCGTGTTGACGAAGTCGACCGCAGGACGCCCGCCCGACCAGTACCACCACGGCTCGCCGGTGGCGAGCGGAAGGACCAGGTCCTCCGGGAGGTCGCGGTCGGGCATAACCACATGATATCGCTCCATAGGGTTATGCGTGCGGCGAAGGGGGTTCCCCGGCGGGTAGGTTTCGCGGATGTCCACCGCCGCAGGCGCCGATCTCCTCTTCCGTCCCGTCCACGAACTCGCCGCGCTGGTGCGATCGGGCGAGCTGCCCGCCCGCGAGCTGGTCGGCGCGTCGCTGGATCGCATCGCGGAGCTCAACCCCTCGCTCAACGCGTTCGTCGACGTCTTCGCCGACGACGCCCTGGCCGAGGCCGACGGCATCGGCCCCGACGATCCCCGCCCGTTCGCCGGCGTGCCGATCGCCATCAAGAACAACCGCGCGGTGGCGGGCCGGCGGCTGACCTTCGCCTCCGACTTCGCCGGCGACTTCGTCGCGCCCTACGACCACAACGTCGTCGCGCGGCTGAAGGCCGCCGGCTTCGTCATCGTCGGCACGACGACGCTGCCCGAGTGGGGCATCCTGCCGACGACCGAGACGCGGCGCTTCGGGGCGACCCGGAACCCGTGGGACCAGTCGCGCACGCCCGGCGGCTCGTCGGGCGGGTCGGCCGCCGCGGTCGCGTCGGGCATGGTGCCGATCGCCCACGCCAACGACGGCGGCGGCTCGACGCGGATCCCGGCGGCGTGCTGCGGGCTGGTCGGGCTCAAGCCCCAGCGCGGCCGGATCTCGCTGGCGCCTGAGATCGGCCACTCGTTCCTGGTCTCTGACGGCGTCCTGACGCGGTCCGTGCGCGAGACCGCCGAGGTGCTCGACCTGCTCTCGGGTCCCGAGCTGGGCGACATGACGTGGGCACCGCCGCCGGCTGAGCCCTTCCTCGACGCCGCCGGGCGGGCGCCCAAGCGCCTGCGGATCGCCATGTCGACGCTGTCGCCCGTGCCGGGCGCGCCGGTCGACGCGCTGTCGCGCCAGGCCGTCCAGGACGCCGCCGCGCTGCTGGAGTCGCTCGGCCACGAGGTCGTCGAGGCCGACCCGCCGTGGGCCCAGGAGGAGCTGTCGCGCGTGTTCACCGCGTCGTTCGGGCCTGCGGTCTGCACGCAGATCCGGCTGGCGGAGATGATCGCCGGGCGCGAGGCGACGGCGCAGGACATGGAGCCGCTGAGCTGGGCGCTCTTTGAGCTCTGCAAGGACATCAACTCGATCGACGCGCTGCTGGCTGAGTTCCAGCTGCACGCCGTCGGTCGCCAGCTCGTCTCGTGGATCGCGCAGTACGACGCGCTGCTCACGCCGACGCTCGCGGAGGCGCCGCTGCCGCTGGGCACGCTGAACCCGCTCGACGAGGCCGACCCGATGGGCGCGTTCACCCGTTCGGCGAGCTTCACGCCGTTCACGCCGCCGTGCAACATCAGCGGCCAGCCGGCGATCTCGCTGCCGCTCTACGAGCGCGAGGACGGCCTGCCGCTCGCCGTCCAGCTGATCGGGCAGCCGGCGCAGGAGGGCGCGCTGCTGGCGCTGGCCGCCCAGCTCGAGGCCGCGCACCCTTGGGCGGAGCGGCGGCCGACGCTGTAGGAGGCCGGCCGGGGGCGCCCGCCCTCGGGAGCGCCGGCGGCTACCGCGGGTCCTCGTCCTGCGCGTCGGGCCCGGCGGTGGGCTCGCACTGGGGATCGGCCTGCCCGGGGCCCGTGCCGGGACGGCAATCGGGGTCCTGCGCCGCGGCGGGCGTCGGCGTCGTGGTCGTGCCGGTCTCGGTGTCGGGCGCGGCGTGGCCGCCGGTGTCGGCCGGCGTCGTCGCGCTCTGCGACGGCGTGGTCGAGGTGCCCGTGCCCGCCGGCACGGCCGGCCGGGTGCTCGGCGTGGTCGCCGCGGGCGCCGACGTCGACGGCACCGCGGAGCTCGGGGCCGGCACGGTGTCGGCCGGGGCGGCGTCGGTCACGGCCCCGTCAGGGCCGGTCGTGCTGGTGCCGATCGGGTTCGACAGGGCCTCGCCGGCCGGCTGGGAGCTGCTGCCGCAGCCGGCAGCGATGCCGCCGCCGGCGCCGAGGGTCAGCACCGCCAGGAGGGCCGCCAGACGCGGCATGGAGATGAAGGAGCTCGAAGACATCGGCCCCTACGGGTATCAGACTCGGCGGCGCCGTCAGGTCAGCACCTGGATGGCGTAGGCCGCGAAGCCGGCGACCGCGAGCAGGTCGAGGCCGAGCCAGGTGGCCCGGCGCAGCGTGCGATGAGCGGCCGCGCGTCCGCGCGGGCGGTCCAGCGTCTCGATGATGGGCGGCGGCGCAGCTTCCATGGTCCATTCCAGGGTCGAACGTCACGTCACCCTCAGCCGCCGACCATCCTGACGCCTGTGGGGGAGAAACGTCCCCCACGGCGCCAAGTGCCACGTTTCTGGGCCCGAAGCACCTGCGAAGCTGTGCACGAGACGCGTCATGGGCCCCCGCGACCCTCGCGACCCGCGCTTTGGCAGAATGCCGCGCTCACCCCGTCGAACCCGCACGAGGACCGATTTCTCTATGGCGTACGTCATCACCGAGCCCTGCATCGGCACCAAGGACAACTCCTGCGTCGAGGTCTGCCCGGTCGACTGCATCCACCCGACCCCCGACGAGCCCGACTACGACAAGGTCGAGATGCTCTACATCGACCCGGAGGAGTGCATCGACTGCGACGCGTGCGTCGAGGCCTGCCCGGTCGACGCCTGCTTCGCCGAGGACCAGGTCCCCGAGGAGTGGAGCGGCTTCGTGCAGATCAACGCCGACTACTTCAAGAACAAGGGCTGACCGACGCCTGAGTCGGTCACCGATGAGCTGGTGGCGAAGGCGGCGGAGTGGTCCGCCGCCTTCGCCGACCCGCTGCACACGCCACGGCCGGCTCGCAAGGTCGCCGTGGTGGCGTGCATGGACGCCCGGCTGGACCTCTTCGGGATCCTCGGGCTGCGGCCCGGCGACGCCCACCTGATCCGCAACGCGGGCGGCGTCGCCACCGACGACGTCATCCGCTCGCTCGCGATCTCCCAGCGCAAGCTCGGCACGCGCGAAGTGGTGCTCGTCCACCACACCGACTGCGGGATGCTCACGTTCACCGAGGACGAGTTCCGCCGCGAGCTCCTGGACGAGACCGGCATCAAGCCGGCCTGGGTCGCCGAGGCGTTCACCGACCTCGACGCCGACGTCCGCAGCTCGATCGCCCGCATCCGCTCCAGCCCGTTCCTGCCGCACCGCGACGCCGTGCGCGGCTTCGTGTACGAGGTCGAGACCGGCTCGCTGCGCGAGGTGCCGCCCATGGCGCCGCGGGCCGCGGTGTCGGACTCCTAGAGTCCTAGAGCGACGCGCCCGACCGCCTGCGGCGGCGGCGCAGGACGTAGAGCGTGACGGCCGCGACCGCGACGAGCACCAGCGCGCCGACGCCGACGTCGCGGATCAGCGCCGCGATCCCGCTGCCCGCCACGTAGGCGAGCACGCCGATCGTCACCGCCCAGGAGATCCCGCCCAGGGCGTTGTACATCAGGAACGAGCGCCACGGCATGTGGGTGATCCCGGCCAGCCAGGACGCCCACACGCGCAGGCCGAGGATCCAGCGTCCGAGGAACACGGCCTTGGGGCCGTGGCGCTCGAAGAACGGCTCGCCGACCTCGAGCACCTTCGCGCGCTGGCGCGCGAACCGGCCGGGGCGCTCCAGCAGCCGGCGACCGCCGTGACGCCCGATGAGGTAGCCGATGTTGTCGCCGACGATCGCGGCGACCGCGGCGGTGGCGATCACCGCCGGTAGCGTCAGGCTCGCGTTGGGACGCGACGCCAGGACGGCGGCCGCGATCAGCGCGGTCTCGCCCGGCACCGGCACCCCGCTGGACTCCGCGCCCACGAGGACGAAGAGCAGCGGATAGCCGATGTTGTCGGTGAGGCTCACGACAGGGTGGCCGCCGCGAGCCCGGGCGGAATCGCGGTGACTAGCCCGCCATCGGGAGGCTCATCCCCGACGGCGCCGCCGCCGGGATGACCTCGATGGCCGGTGTCGGCGCGGCGCTGAGCACCGGCAGCTCGACCGGCATGAGCGCCATGAGCCCGCGGGCGGCCTGGCGGATCGCCTGGGCCGCCGGGTCGTCGGGGTCGGTGCCCACCAGCGGCGAGCCGGCGTCGGCCTGCGCGCGCAGCGGCATCGTCAGCGGGACCTTGCCGAGCAGCGGCACGTCGAGCTCGTCGGCCAGCTCCTGGCCGCCGCCCTCCCCGAAGATCGGGAAGCGCTCGCCCGAGGGGGTGGTGAAGACCGACATGTTCTCGACGACGCCGGCCACCTCGAGCTGGACCTTGTGGGCCATCTCGGCGGCGCGGCGCGCGACCTTCTGCGCCGTCGGCTGCGGCGTGGTGACCAGCAGGAACTTCGCGTCGGGCAGCAGCTGGGCGAGCGTCATGGAGACGTCGCCGGTGCCCGGGGGCAGGTCGACGAGCAGGAAGTCCAGCTCGCCCCAGTCGACGTCCTCGAGGAACTGCGTCAGCGCCTTGTGGAGCATCGGGCCGCGCCAGACGACGGCGCTGTCCTCCTGCACGAAGAAGCCGATCGACATGATCTTCACGCCGTGGGACTCCAGCGGCAGGATCTTGCGCTCGGGCGAGACCGGCGGGCGGTCGCCGCCAAGGCCGAACATGCGGGGGATCGAGTAGCCCCAGACGTCGGCGTCGAGGATGCCGACCTTCTTGCCGTCGGCCGCCAGCGCGGCAGCGAGGTTGGCCGTCAGCGTGGACTTGCCGACACCGCCCTTGCCGGACCCGACGCAGATGACGTTCTGCACCTGGGCGAGCGCGCCGCTGGGCAGGTTGCCGCCGCGGCCGAGCTTCTTCTGCAGGGCGCCCTTCTCGGTGTCGGAGAGGACGTCGAAGGCGACGGAGACCTTCGTCGCGCCGGCCTCCTGGGCGGCCTTGGCGACGGCGGTCTGGAAGTGGTTGCGGATCGGGCAGCCGGCCGTGGTGAGCGACACGGTGATCGCCACGGCGCCGTCGCCGGCGATCTCGATCGAGCGGACCATGCCGAGCTCGACGATGTTCTCGCGCAGCTCGGGGTCGATGACGGCGGTCAGCGACTGCATGATCCCGTCGCGTGTGGGAAGGGCCATGCCACACATTGTCGCAAAAACACGAAGGGCCGCCGGCGGCGGCCCTTCGCGGAGGATGAGGTTCCTGGTGCGCGGCCCTAGACGCGGGCGGCGACGCGCTCCTGGACGGTCGTGGCGGCCTTCTGGCCGGCCGTGATGCCCGTCTGGACGAGGTTCTCGACGCGCGACGTCACCAGGTCGGCCTGCGTGGCCAGCGGCTTGGTGGCCTTGGTGAGATCGGTGCGACGGGCCTTGAGGTCGCGCTGGACGCGGGTCCGCGTCTTCTTGGCCTCACGCTCGATGCGCGTGCGGGCGGTCGAGCCGCGGCGCTCGAAGCGCTTCAGCTCGGCCTGGAGGCGGCGGCGCCGGACCTGGAGCTCCTTCTCGGCCTGGTCGCGCGAGCCCAGCGTGCCGACGATGGAATCGACGGCCTCGGTGACGACGTCGCGGGCGACGAGGGCGGCACCCAGCTGCACCAGCGCGGCGCGCTCGGCGTACTCCTGGACACGATCGACCGGCGTCTTGGCGAGCTCGCGGCGCGTCTCGGCGGCCTTCTTGGCGGCGGTGGTGCGCTTGCGGGCCTCGGCGGCCTGGTTGGCCGAGCGCGTCTGCGCGGCCTTCTTGGCGGCGGTCGAGCGCTTGGTGGCGTTGGTCTTGCGGGCGGTGGTGGCGGTGGTGGCCATCTGGTCTCGGCTCCTTGGTCGGTGTAAGGAAGTTAGTTCTAAGTCCGTGTTCGCCTCCAGCGTACCAGCGAACACACGTTTGTAAACCCGACCGTCCTAGCGGTTACAGTTCGAACACCGGTTCGCAACAGTTTCGGGGGCGAACGGACCTGGACCGGCCGGCCGTGCCCGCAGCGCGCCTGGCACGAAGGGGTCAGACCCCTTTGTGCAGTGCCTCTGCGAAAAGGGGTCAGACCCCTTTATGCAGGGTGTCTGCGAAAAGGGGACCGTCCCCGTCAGGCGGCGGCGGGGGCGGTGCGGCGGAGCCAGGCGGCGGGGTCCGACAGCTCGGCTGCGGTGGGTGCCAGCTCGGGTGCGGCCCAGGCGTCGCGGAGGCCGTCCTCGCCGCGGGCGAAGACGACCGCGTCGCAGAACAGGCGACCCTGGGCGTACTGCTTGAGCTTGAGGTCGAAGCCGAAGAGGCGGTCGAAAACCCGCCAGATCGGCGCGCGGTCCTCGCGCCGGCGATCCATGGCGGCGCGCAGGCCGTCGACGTCGTCGAGCACGTCGGAGCCGGCGCGGTCCATCGCCCACTCGGCGTGGCCCTCGACCAGACCCATCGTCCCCTGCACGCGGTCGAGGACCGCCTTGCGCTCCGGGCCCATCACGACGCCGAGCAGGCCGCCCTCGCGGACGGAGCCGACCATCGCCTTGAGGTCGTCGACACCCAGGTTCAGCAGCGCACGCGGATCGGGCTTGACGTCCAGCGCGCCGATCAGCTCCTGCAGCGCGCCGCCCAGGCGCGGCCGCAGCCAGTCGACGGCGCCGAACTGGACCGCGTGCGTGACCTCGTGCAGCGTGACCCAGGTCACGACCTCCTCGCGCGGCGCGCCCAGCTCGGCGGTCGCGCGATCGAGGTTCGGCCCGACCAGCAGCAGCCGCGGCGGCGCGTCGGCGTCCATGAGGCTCAGGTCGTACTGCCCGAGCACTCGCCGGGAGAGCAGGCCGAGCAGCCCGCCCAGCTCGGCGGCCACCACCGCGCCGCCGGCGGCCTGCAGGGCCGCCGGGCCCGACGACCCGAGCTTGCCCTCCAGCAGCGGACCGAGCGTCGTGCGCATCGTCGCCAGGTTGGCGTCGATCCACGCGCCGCGATCGACCCACTCGGCCGGCGGCAGGTCGCCCGCGGGCACCAGGCCCGTGGCGGCCACGATCTGCTCACGGGCGGCGTCGGCGCGCTCGGCCAGCCCGGCCGGCGCCTCCGACATGGGCGGGTCTCCGGCGGCGCCGCGCGCGATGCGTGCGGCGAGGGCCCAGTCGACCTGCATCGCCTAGACCGCCGGGAGCACCATCAGGCGCTCCAGCGACTCGGGGGTCCGCGCCGCGATCACGGGGAAGTGGGGCTCGAGGTCCAGCGGCGCCGCGAGCGGCCCGTCGGGGCTGCCGACGAAGGCCACCTCCCCGCCGGACTCGCGGACGACCAGCTGCGACGCCGCGCAGTCCACCGCCCGCGTGCGGGCCAGCGAGACCATCGCGTCGACGCGGGTCGCGGCGACCTGGCACATCGACACGGCGATCGAGCCCATCGCCCGGATGCGCCGCGTGGCGGCGACGAGGTCGTCGGAGGCCAGCGCCAGCCAGCGCGGGTCGGCCGACTCGACGGCCAGCAGCTCGAAGCGCCCGTCGGGCGTCTTGCGCTCGGGCGGCGGGTGGAGGATGCGCACGTCGTTGAGGTAAGCACCCTCGCCGAGGGTCGCGCGCCACTCCTCGCCCGGCCCGAGGTCGTAGACGAACCCGAAGATCACGTCGCTCATCCGCGGGCCGGTGGACACCGCGACCGACAGCGCGTGGTGCGGCAGGCCACGCTTGGCGTTCAGCGAGCCGTCGATCGGATCGATGACCACCAGGATGTCGCCGCCGCCGAAGTCGACCGTCCCGCGCTCCTCCGAGACGGCGGTGAAGCGGGCGCCCTCGTCGTGCAGGCGGCCCAGCTCGGTGAAGACCCGATCCTCGGCCTCGGCGTCGATGACCAGCGTGCGATCGCCGCCTCCGCCGGTCTCTCCGGTCTCGATGACGCGCTCCTGGCTGGTCGGGTGATCGCGCAGCACCGACCGCAGTCCCTCGGCGGCCCGGCGGCAGGCGCCGAGCCAATCGTGTTCGAGGGCCGGGTAGGACGACGTCATCAGGGCCATATCCTAGGGTCGTGCCCGCATCCCCCGGTGCCATCACGCCCGAGGACCGCCTTCGCCGCGGGGACGACCCCCTGCCCGCCGCCACCCCCGTCGACCCGCCGTCCCCGGACGTCCCGGCCGGCCTGACCGCCGACCAGGCGCGCGCCGTGACCCACCGCGGCGGGCCGCTGCTGATCCTCGGTGGCGCGGGCAGCGGCCGGACGCAGACGCTCGTCGCACGGTTCGCTCACCTCGTCGCCGACGGCACGGCGCCCGAGGCGATCCTGCTGCTGACGCGGACGTCGAGCGCGGCCGACGGGCTCCGTGCCCGCGTCGAGGACGCCCTGGGCGACCGGCCCTTCGAGGAGCTCCCGGTCCTGCCGATCCACGCGATGTGCGCGCGGCTGCTGCGCGACGAGGCGCTGGAGGCCGGGATCGACCCGTTCGCGGTGACCGCGTCGCCGGCCGACCGGCTCGCCCTGCTGCTGGACCGCGTCGACGACCTCGTCCTGCGCCGCCACGATCTCCGCGGCCGGCCCGCGGCCGTCCTCGGTGGCGTCATCGCGCGGATCGACCGCCTCAAGGAGGCTGGCGTACGCGCCCGCGCCTTCGCCGAGTGGGCTGCCGCGCTGCCCGACGGCGAGGAGCGCACGGAGCGCGAACGCGAGTTCGCGGGCCTCTTCCAGGCCCACGACCGCCTGCTGCTCGGCCAGGGCCTGCTCGACTTCGGCGAGCTCGTCCTCCGCACGCAGGAGCTGCTGGAGCAGCGGCCGCACGTCCGCGCGCGGGTGGCCGGACGCTGGCGCCACGTCCTCGTCGACGACCTCGAGGACGCGACGCCCGCGCAGGCGCGCGTCCTGACGCTGCTGGCCGCCGATCACGGCGACCTGATGGCCACGGCCGACGACGACCAGGCCATCGGCGAGCCGCGCGCCATCGCGCCGCGGCTGCGCGCGCTGCTGCAGACCCCCATCGGCGGGCGCCGCGTCGACGTGGTCCGGCTCGAGCGCAGCATGCGGTGCCCCGACCGGGTGCTGACGGCGGCCGAGGCCGTGGTCGCCCCGATCGAGGACCGCCTCGCCGAGTCCCCCGACCGCGTCGGCTCCGGCGCGCCCGGCGACGTCCGCCTCTGGCGCTGCGCCAGCGAGCGCGCCCAGGCCCAGGGCGTGGCGGCGGCGATCGAGCGGCTCGTGCGGGAGG
>DASYLT010000215.1:0-19764 GCA_036009425.1 Baekduia sp.
CGAGCCCCGCCGCCTCCAGCGCCTCGAACGTCCGCACCGTGTCGGGCGTCATCACCACCACGTGGTCGATCGCGCTCACGCCGTTGGCGTGCGGCGGCGCGGCGAGGTCGCGGTCCGAGACCGCGACCGCCGTCGGCACGCCGTCGATCCCGTCGGCCGCCGGGATCGCGCCCTCCAGCGCCCAGCCCCGAAGGCCGCCCGTCCCGCCGCCCAGCACCAGATCGGTCGTCCCGACCCGGCAGCGGCCCGCGCCGTCCACCGAGAACCCGAGCCGGCGCCAGGCCTCGGGGCTGTCGGCGACGTCGAGCTCGACCAGCCGCGGCCGCGGCGCGCTCACGCCGGCGTCTTCTCCCCCTGCGCGGCCAGCGCCGCATAGCGCCCGCCGCGCTCCAGGAGCTCTTCGTGCGTGCCGCGCTCCACGAGCCGGCCGCCGTCGAGCACGACGATCTGGTCGGCGTCGCGGATCGTCGAGAGGCGGTGCGCGATGGCGATCGTCGTGCGGCCCGCGGCCAGGCGGTCCAGCGCGTCCTGCACGGCACGCTCGGTCTCGGTGTCCAGCGCGCTGGTCGCCTCGTCGAGCACGAGCACCGGCGGGTTGCGCAGCACCACCCGGGCGATCGCGATGCGCTGCTTCTCGCCGCCGGAGAAGCGGTAGCCGCGCTCGCCGACGACCGTGTCGTAGCCCTCCGGCAGCGACGAGATCAGGTCGTGGATCTGCGCCGCGCGCGCGGCGGCCTCGAGCTCGTCGTCGGTCGCGTCGGGCCGCGCGAAGCGCAGGTTCTCGCGCACCGTGGCGTGGAAGAGGTAGGTGTCCTGGGAGACGAGCCCGACGGTGCGCGCCAGCGAGGCGAAGCTCGCGTCGCGCACGTCGACGCCGTCGATCGTCACGCGCCCCGACCGCACGTCGTACAGGCGCGCGGCGAGGTAGGCCAGCGTCGTCTTGCCGCTGCCGGTCTCCCCCACGATCGCGGTGAACGAGCCCGGCGAAACGTCCAGGTCGATGCCGTCGAGCGTCGGCGCGACCTCGTCGTCGTAGCCGAACGTCACGTCCTCGAAGCGCACCTCGCCGCGCACGTCGTGCAGCTCCACCGGGTCGGGCCGCTCGGCCAGGTCGATCGGGAGGTCGAGGTACTCGAAGATGCGATGGAACAGCGCCATCGAGCTCTGCAGGTCCACCGACACCGACAGCAGCGAGCCGATCGGGAACAGCAGCCGCGTCTGCAGCGTCGTGAACGCCACGAGGGTGCCGACGCTGATCGCCGACGTCTGGCCGGCGAACCAGTAGACCAGCGCCGGCATGATCGCGAAGCTCATCTGCACCGACGCCATGCGCCAGCGCCCCGCCATGCGCGAGCGCACCTCCAGCGTCGCCAGCTCCCGCGACTCGGCGGTGAAGCGATCGACCAGCTCGTCGCCGCGACCCATCGTCCGGCCGAGCAGGATCCCGGTCACCGAGAGCGACTCCTCGACCAAGGACGACATGTCGGCCACGCGACCCTGGCGCTGGGCGGTGATCTTGCGCCGCTCCCCACCGACGCGGCGCGTCATCCACACGAAGAACGGCAGCACGGCCAGCGAGAACGCGGCCAGGCGCCAGTCCAGGACGAACATCGCGCCGATCGTCGCCAGGACCGTCGTGACGTTCGAGACGATCGACGTGGCCGTGCTCGTCACCACCGACTGGATGCCGCCGATGTCGGAGGCGATCCGCGACTGGACTTCGCCGGTGCGCGTGCGGGTGAAGAACGCCAGCGACATCCGCTGCAGGTGCCGGTACACCGCCGCGCGGAGGTCGTGCATGACTTCCTGGCCGACGATGTTGGACAGGTAGGTGCTCGCCACGCCGAGACCGCCGGTGACGATCGCGATCGCGATCATGCCGGCGACCAGCAGCGTCAGCAGCCCGGTGTCGCGGTCGGGGATCGCCTGGTCGAGCACCTCCCGCAGCAGGAACGGCGAGACCATGCTCAGCCCGGCGCTCAGGGCGATGATCGCCAGGACCGAGAAGAGCTGGCCGCGGTACGGACGGAAGAGCGCAGCGATGCGCCGCAGCTCGGGTCCGGGCCTCACGACGATGCTTGGCCGGTGGCCAGCCGCCCGTCCGCCACGTCGGCGACCTCGTCGAGGACCTCGGCGAGCTCGCCGGCCAGCGCCGGCCACGAGAAGCGCTCCCGCGCCTCGCGCCAGGCGCGCCGGCCGCGGCGGCGTCTCTCGACCGGGTCGCCGAGGCAGGCGACGATCGCGTCGGACAGCTGCGTCTCGTCGTCGGGCGCGACGAGCCAGCCCGTGCTGCCGGCCTCGACGATGTCGGCGGGGCCGAAGCGGTCGACGGCGATCGGCGGCAGGCCACAGGCCATGCCCTCGACGAGCACCGAGCCGAACTGCTCTCGCACCGAGGCGAGCACGAGCGCGTCGGAGGCCGACAGGAACGCCGGGAGCTCGTCGTGGCCGTGCCAGCCGGCGAGGAAGACGTTGCGGGCACCCGACGCGGCGATGGCGTCGTACGGGTGCTCGCCCTCCCACTCGCCGGGGTAGCCGCCGAGCAGCACGAGCGAGGAGTCGTGGGGCAGCCGGCCCTCGCGCTGGGCCCGTGCCCAGGCGCGGACGAGCAGGCCCAGGCGCTTGACGGCGGTGAACCGGCTCACGGAGATCAGCACCGGGCCGGTCGACAGCGGCGCGATCTCGCGGGCGCTGTAGCCGACGCTGCCCTCGTCCCCGTCCGGCCGCCAGCCGCGCGGCTCCGTGACGAGATGGCGGCGCCAGTGCGCGGCGCGGTCGACGTCGAGCTCGTCGAAGCGCTCGGGGTCGAAGCCGTTGGGGCTGAGGACGCAGCGGTCGGGGTCGACGCCGAGCAGTTCGACGCAGCGCTCCACCTGGCCCGGCGTCAGGACCAGCAGGCGCTCCGACGCCTGTGCCCAGCGGCGCATCCGGCGCGCCCAGGCCGCGGCGTGCGGCCACGGCGCGCCGTCGGCGATCTCCTCGAGCATGAGCAGCTCGGTGCCGTGCAGGTGGGTGATCACGGGCACGCCGGGGGCGACGCGCTGCGCCGCCTCGTGCAGCGGGGTGAGGTGATGGAGGTGCAGCACGTCGTGCTCGGCGGCGCCGGCCTCGGCCAGCGCGCGCGACCAGGCGGCGACGTGGAGCTCGAAGCCCGCGTCGTCGACGGCGGCGAACACTCCGCCGTCGCTCGCGCCGGGCCGGTCCTCGTAGGACGGGTGCATCGGGGCGTCGCCGGCGTCGAAGTCGACCGGGTGGATGTCCTCGCCCGCGTAGAACGCGCGGGCGTCGCCGTGACCGCCGCGCGAGCCGGCGACGAGCGTCACGTCCCAGCCGTGCTTGGGCAGCTCCTGGGCCAGTGCACGAGCCACATGCGCGGATCCACCACGGGGGAAGAACATCAGGCCGGAGAGCACACGCACACCACTGTTGTACCCGATGGCGGGCAAAAGCCCGGACGGCGGCGTCCGAGTCAGGCCGCAGCGACCGTGACCGACGTCACACCGCGGTGCGGTGCGAGGCGCTGCGCGGCGGCCTCCAACGCCGCGGGATCGACCGTCGGGGCGCCGTCCAGCGGCTCCACGGCGAGCGCCAGCGCCTTCCCCTGCTTGCGCCCCCGCCACAGCGCGGCCGGCACGCCGTCGGCGACGACGAGGCCCGGTGCGTTGATCGCGAGGAACACTTGCTTGCGCTGCGCGGAGTCGGGCACCAGCGCGGCGCGGTCGCGGCCGAGCAGGAGCGGGTCGCCGGGCGCCAGCAGGCGCACGCCGCGCGCCGCCGGAGGGTCCTGCAGCGCGTCGAGGGCGGTGGTGAGCACCCACGCCACGGCAGCGCCCTCGCCCACGCGCACCTCGGTCAGCTCGTCGGCCACGGTCGTCCAGAGCGCCTTGGCGTGCGCGGTCCCGAGGCCGGCCCACTGCGTGAAGTGCTGCCGCGTCGAGGGACCGTAGGCGGTCAGGTAGCGGCGGACGAGCTCGGCGCCCGCCGTCGCCCGGTCCGGCGCGTCCCACCCCGTCCACTGGTCGGTGCGCGCGAACGCCGGCTGGCGCCCGACGCGTCCCGCGCGGCAGAGCCGCCCGTGGAGACCGGCCATGACCAGCACGCCGCGGCGCGCGTGGTGGCTCTCGCAGCCCTTGCACCACGGCAGCAGCTCGGCCGGCAGGCGCGCCCGCAGCGCCTCGTGGAGGTCGTCGCGGCTGAGCGTCGTGCCGTCGAGCGCATCGGCGATCGCGGCGACGGCGAGCGCCACCGGTGCGGCGAAGCCCTCGGCGACGTCGGGCAGCGCGGGGCCGACGATGGCCTTCAGGTCGGCGTCGTGGTCGCCGGGGAGCATCCCGGTGGCGTAGGCGGCGACCTGGTCGGCGGGCAGGATCGCGGTGGCCGTGCGCGCGTTGTAGAGCGCGACTAGCGAGCGATCCTCGAAGAGCGCCGCGTCGAGCCAGCCGGTGGGGACGACGCTCCCCTCCCCGGTGCGCGCCAGCACGGCGGCGACCGCGGTGCCCGGCGGCGAGTCCTGGATCGTCCACGAGCTCAGCGCGGTGGTGGCGTCGGCGGCGGGCGCTGCGAGGTCCTGGCCCGCGAGGCGGAAGGCGAGCACGGTGGCGGCGTCGACGTCCATCGGCGTCGAGCCTAGATGACTTATTCCACGGTTCGGTGCCGGCGTCCTCGCTCAGCGCTTTCGGAAGACGATCGCCGTCGGCACGGTGCGCCCGCCGGCCAGCGCGATGCCGTGCGCCTCCCGCGGGACGTTGCGCAGGCGGCCGCCGCAGACCAGAGAGGTCGAGCCGCCGCCGTCGAGGTTCATCGCCTGTGCCGCGCCGAGCGCCGCCATCGCCTCGGCGAGCTCGGCCATGGTGAGCCCGGCCTCGTCGTCGGCCCGGCCGTCGCAGGCGACGGCCAGCGCCTCGCCACGGCGCGTGAGGCCGATCGCGGCGCGCGGGTAGCGGCCGGCGGTGATGTCGGAGTCGAACTGATGCGAGCCGGCCGAGAAGCCCTCGACGTCGCCGCGGACGGGCACGCCACCGCGGACCAGGAGCGGCCCGGCCTGCAGCAGGTCGCCGACGGGCTCGGCGGCCAGCTCGCTGCGATGGGCGATCGCCGGGGGCGCGCCCCCGGCGACCAGGCAGGCCCGCAGGGCGCCGTGCGGCGCGGCGAACGGGACGTGGCGGCGCACGACGCCGCCCGTGCGCAGCTCGCCCAGCGGCGTCAGCTCGGGACGCTGGTAGAAGCCGCCGACCACCGCCTCGTCGAAGCCGTTGGCGCGGCAGTAGGCCTCCAGCGGCATCGGCTGCGGCAGCCGGACGACGCGGATGTCGGTGCGCCGCAGGTCGTAGCGGGCGACGTAGAGGGTGGTGCGCAGTCCGTCGATCAGCCGCAGGCGCTCGCGGCGCAGGTGCCGGAGCTTGGGCAGCGGCGGCAGCAGCTGCGTCATGCGGGGGCGGGCGGTGGCCATGGCGCGTGGCATCAGGATGAGGGGTGCGACGAAGCTCGAGGTAAAGGTCTTGTGATGGTGTGATCGGCCGCTGGGCTTCGAAGTGTGGAGTTCGCAGTCGCTGCTGCGCCCCCTCCCGGCGGCTAGGTTGCGCGCTTGGAGGCTAGGTACGCCGCCGGAGGGCATCGGTTGCACCGGTGCCCTGGCGCTGTCGGGCGCGGAACCCGCAGGCGCGGGAGCGGCGCACGACCACCCAACCTGTCTACGCTGGCTGGGTCGTGCCCGACGCCGAGCTGCCGCCCCCGCGCATCTGCCCCACTTGCGGGAAGGAGGGCCGCACGCGGTTCGAGCGCTGCCCGCACTGCCAGGGCTCCTACTTCGCGACGCCGCGCAGCGTCCGCCGGCGCCGCCGGCTGATCGCCGGCGCGGCGGGCGCCGCGCTGGCGGTGGGGATCGCCGTGTTCGTCGTGGTCGCCGCCGGCGACCGGACCGACCGCGTGGCCCGCGAGCGGGCCGCGACCGCCCAGCGCGTCACGGCGCTGCGGGCCAAGATCACGCTCCGCCAGAAGCCGCACCACGGCGCGGCCCGCGGGCTGCGCCCGGCGCCCGGGGCCACCGGCGCGCAGCGGCTGGCGGCCCGCGCGGCGCTGGTCGGCGCGGTCGAGCGGCGGATCACCAGCGACGCGCGCGCCCGCGCGAAGGCCGGCGAGCTCGACGGCCCGATCGTCTCCACCTCCTGCGGGCCGATCCTGAAGTCCAAGACGGCGATCCCCGACGACCGCGTCCTGACCAAGCACATCGGCCGCTACGACTGCGTGGCCATCAAGAAGCACATCGTCGACACCGAGGGCGCGAACGTCGCCGAGCTCGGCCACGCCTTCGTGGCCGCACTGAACTTCGACACCTACACCTACACGTGGTGCCGCAACACGCCCGCCCAGGGCGAGCGCGGCGTGGCGCTCGTGTTCGTCCGGCTGGAGCGCGCGTGCCTGGCGGCGACGGGCCAGGCCCTGGGCACCGGCTACGTCGCCGGGACCGACCCGACCCGGTGAGGCGCCTGGCGCCCCGGCCGCCGGCTACGCCCGCGGCCGGTTCTTCTTGCGCGAGCCCCGAGACCGCTTCGCCGCGGCCCGGTTGCGCGCCTTGCGGCGCTTGAGGTCGGCCTCCTGGCGAGCCTTGGACTCGACCTTGGACTCCGGCTCGTCGCCGGTCGGGGCGACGCTGCGGGCGTCGGCGACGATCGCCCAGGCGATGCCGAGCAGCAGGATCCCGCCGGCGACGACGATGAGCGTCGTCTGCCAGCCGGCCAGGCCGCCGTCGTCGCTGGAGCTCGACGACGACGTCGCCGTCGGCGCCGGCTCGGGCGTGGTCTGGGCCGGCGGCAGCGGCGCGAACGGCGAGTTCTGCGCGTGGGCGGCGATGGGCGCTGCGAGAGCGACGAGACAGATGAGGAGCGTGAAGCGGCGGAGCATCGAGCGCGACATCCTTCCACGTGTGACGGCCATGGTGGAAAAGCCTGCTGTCGATAGGCTTGACGGACATGCCGCCCAAGCAGCGCCAGATCCGGATGCAGCAGCAAGGTGGGCTCGCTGCGATGCAGCAGCTCGAGACCCGCAGCGACGAGGAGCTCCTCCGCGAGCAGAAGTTCAAGGCGGCCGCGCAGGCCATCCTCGGCGCGCGCGCCGCGGAGCGCTACGACGCCAAGGCCTCGCGCGAGCACTTCCGCCAGGCGCTCGCCGCCGCGCGTCCCCAGGAGCGCATGGCGCTGCGCCGCATGGCCGATGCCTCGCTGGCCCTCGCCGAGCGCCGCCCCGACGACCTCAAGGCGGCGGTCGAGCGGCTCGGGCAGGCACCCCCGTCCAACCGCCAGCTCCTGCTGCTGCGCTTCATGGGGCTCGTCGCGCCGTCGGGCAACGCCAGCATCCTGACCCGCGCTCGCGGCATCGCGATCATCCTCGGGCTGATCGTCGCGCTCGTGCTCGTCGGCACCGGGATCGCGCAGCTCATCGGCCTGCCGTTCGGCGGGCTGAGCCTGCTGACCTCGGTCTGGATCGGCATCCTCATCGTCATCGTGGCGCTCGTCGTCCTCGCCGTCCTGGGGCGCCGCCGCCAGGGTCGCGCGCAGGCGGCGCGGGGCGCCGGACCCGGGAAGTAGCCATGTGCGGGCGCTACTCGCTCGCCACGCCGGCCCAGAACGAGCTGCGGGCCCGCTTCGCCCTGGGCGAGTCGGTGGAGCTGCGCCGGCGCTTCAACGTCGCGCCCGGTGACGACGTCGCGGCGGTCACGACGTCCAAGGAGGGCGAGCCGCGCGGCGAGCTGCTGCGCTGGGGGCTCGTCCCCCACTGGGCCAAGGACCCCAGGACCGGGTTCAAGATGATCAACGCCCGGGCCGAGACGGTCACCGAGAAGCCCGCCTACCGCGACGCGCTCAAGACGCGGCGCTGCCTCATCCCCGCCGACGGGTTCTACGAGTGGCAGGCGCGCGCCGACGTCAAGCGCAAGCAGCCGTTCCACATCACCCGCGCCGACGGCGCGCCGTTCGCCTTCGCCGGCCTCTGGGCCATCTGGCACGGTCCCGGCGACGAGGTCCTGCGCACCTGCACGATCGTCACGACCGAGGCCAACGACCTGCTGCGCGACGTCCATGACCGGATGCCGGTGATCCTGCCCGACCAGGGCGCCGAGGAGGCCTGGCTCGATCACGCGACGCCGCGCGAGCTGGTCACCGGGCTGCTCGCACCGCTGCCCGACGCGCTGACGGCCAAGCGACCCGTCGGCTTCGCCGTCGGCGACGCGCGCTACGACGGACCGGACTGCCTGGCCGACCCCGAGCCCGGATCGGAGGCCGTGTCCGAGACGGCTGACCCCGATCCCGGGCTGAGCCTGTTCTGATCGGCTCGGCGCCCGGCCGAGCGGCTAGTGTCGTGGTCGTGGAGCTGACCACCCCTCGCCTGCGTCTTCGTCCGCTCTCGCCGGCGGGGATGCAGGATCTGCTCGACGGCCGCCCCTCCGACGGCCAGCGCTGGGCCGACGGCTATCCGCTCGACGGCACGCTCGTCTCGGTCGCCATGCAGGCCGACCTGGTCAAGCACGGCGTGGAGCGCGGCCCGTTCGGCCACTTCCAGGTGCTCATGCGCGACGAGGACCTGGTGATCGGCGGCATCGGCTTCCATGCCCCGCCCGACGACCTCGGCGAGGTCAGCATCGGCTTCGGGATCGTCCCGGTCGCGCGCCAGAGAGGCTTCGCCCGCGAGGCGCTCTCCGCGCTGCTCGAGTGGGCGCTGCAGCAGCCGGAGGTCCGCACCGTGCACGCCGACACCGACCTGGTCAACCTCGCCTCCCAGCGCGTCCTGCTCGGCGCCGGCATGCGCCTGGCCGCCGACGAGGGCGACCGCAAGGTGTACGAGATCCACGCCGCGTGAGTGCCGCAGGGCTGACGCCCCTGATGGCCCGCTACGACCACCTTCTGCTCGACCTCGACGGCTGCGTCTGGGTCGGCGACGAGCCGACGCCGGGCGCTGCGGACGCCATCACCGCGCTGCGCGCCGCGGGCAAGTCCATCGCCTTCATCACCAACGACGCGCGCCACTCCGGCGAGGAATACGTGCGCAAGCTCTGGGGCCTGGGCTTCCGGGCGTCGCTGGAGGAGGTCGTCACGGTGGGCGGCGCCGTCCAGCACGTCCTCGCCGAGACCGATCGGTGGCGGACCGCCTACGTGGTCGGCGCGCCGGTCATCCACCGCCACGTCGCCGACGCGGGCGTGCGGATCGTCAACGGCCTGGACATCCCGGAGGCCGACGTCGTCGTCATCGCCGCCTACGACGCCTTCGACTACGCCGACCTGCGCGGCGCCGTCCAGGCGGTCCTCTCCGGGGCCGAGCTGCTCAGCGCCGGGCGCGACAAGACCTTCCCGATGCCCGACGGCGCATGGCCCGGCACCGGCCCGCTGGTCGCCGCGGTCGAGGCGGCCACGGGCGCGGCCGGCGTCAACGCCGGCAAGCCGGCCGCCCAGCCGTTCCTCACCGCCCTGGACCGCCTCGGTGCCGGCCCGGGCACCGCGCGGGCACTCGTCGTCGGCGACCGCCTCGACAGCGACCTGGCGGGCGCGCACGCCGCGGGCCTGGACGGGGCGATCGTGCTCAGCGGCGTGACGACAGAGGCCGAGGCCCGCGCCGCGGCCGACCCCGCCCCCGTGGCGATCGCAGCGACGCTGGCGGCGCTCGTCCTGCGGCCCTGATGCGGCAGGATGGGCGGCCGATGCCGCGTCCCGTCGCCCTGCTGGTCAACCCATCCGCCGGCGGCGGCCGCGCGCTGCGTGCGCTGCCCGCCGTCGAGACCGAGCTGCGCCGGCTGGGCGTCCCGTTCCGCGTCGAGCGCACCGAGTCGGTGCTGCACACCTGCGCGCTGGCGGTCGAAGCGGCGGCGTTGGACGAGGTCGTCGTGCCGTTCTCCGGCGACGGGCTGGTCGGCGCCGTGGCAGGGGCGCTGCGCGGCCGCGAGAACGCGGTCATGGGCGTGCTGCCCGGCGGTCGCGGCAACGACTTCGCCCGCGTCTGCGGCATCCCGCGCGACCCGGTCGCGGCCTGCGCGGTGCTCGCGGGCGGTGAGGTGCGTCCCGTCGACGTCGGCGAGGTCTCGGGCACGCACGGCGCCGGACGCGTGTTCGTCGGCATCGCGTCGCTGGGCTTCGACTCGGAGGCCAACCGGATCGCCAACGAGGCGCCGTCGCGGCTCGGCCCGCTCGTCTACGCCTACGGAGCGCTGCGCGCCCTGGCCACGTGGCGGACGGCGACCTTCGACGTGGTCGTCGACCGCGACCGCCGCACGTTCGCCGGCTGGACGGTCGCGGCGGCCAATGCGAGCGCCTACGGTGGAGGGATGTTCCTCGCCCCCGACGCCGAGCTCGACGACGGCCTGCTGGACGTCGTGCTCGTCGCGCCGCGATCGCGGACCCAGTTCGTGCGGTGCCTGCCGCTGGTCTTCAAGGGCACCCACGTCGAGCTGGACTCCGTGACCGTCCTGCGCGGCGCCGAGGTCCGGATCGCCGCCGACCGCCCGTTCACCGTCTACGCCGACGGGGACCCCATCGGGGATCTGCCCGTCACGATCCGGGCGATTCCCGGCGCCGTCCGGGTGCTGCTTCCGGCGGCATGAGCCTGCTCGCCGCAAAGGTCGCCGCGGCCCGCGCCGCCGGTGCGCTCTCGCGCCGCTCCGGCCGTGGCGGCACGTCGCTGCCCGGCAAGCTGCTGCTGCGCCTCGAGCCCGACGCCGTCGGGGCGCTCGCCGGTCGCCTGCGCGACGGCAACGCGGTGATCTCGGCGACCAACGGCAAGACCACGACCGCCGCGATGGTGGCCTCGATCCTCGAGCGCGGCGGGCACCGGCTCGTGCACAACCGCGCCGGCGCCAACATGGCCGGCGGCATCGCCGGCACGCTGCTGGAGGCCGCGGGTCCCAACGGCTCCATCGACGGCGACATCGGCCTGTTCGAGATCGACGAGTTCTGGCTCGACCGCCTCGTCGGCCAGCTGCACCCGCGCGCGCTGCTGCTGGCCAACCTCTTCCGCGACCAGCTCGACCGCTACGGCGAGCTGGAGGCGATCGCCGACCGGTGGCAGTCGGTCGTCGCCGACGCGCAGGACACCACGTTGGTGCTCAACGCCGACGACCCGCTGGTCGCCGACCTCGGCCGCGAGCGCGTCGGCACCGACCGCGTCGTGTTCTTCGGCGTCGAGGACCCCGCGATGGCGCTGGAGGGCATGGCCCACGCGGCCGACTCCAAGCACTGCCGGCGCTGCGGCGCACCCTACCACTATGACTTGATCTTCTTGGGGCACTTGGGTCACTACCACTGCGACTCGTGCGGGGCGTCGCGGCCCGCGCCGCAGGTGGCCGCCGAGCGGGTGGTGCTCGACGGGCTGCGCGGCGCGCGGATCACGCTGCGCCTGCCGACCGCGACGGTCGCCGTGCGGCTGCCCCTGCCCGGCCTGTACAACGTGTACAACGCCCTGGCCGCCGCGGCGCTGGCCGGCGCGCTCGGCGCGACGCCGGCCGACATCGTCGCCGGGCTTGAGGAGGTCGCCGCCGCCTTCGGGCGCGCGGAGACCGTGAGCGTCGGCGGCCACGACCTGCTGATGCTGCTGGTCAAGAACCCGGCCGGCGCCAACGAGGTGCTGCGCACGCTCGCCCTGGAGGACGGCGACCACGACCTGCTGGCGGTGCTCAACGACCACACGGCCGACGGCCGCGACGTGAGCTGGATCTGGGACGCGGACTTCGAGACGCTGGCCGGCCGGCTGCGCCACGTGACCTGCAGCGGCACGCGCGCCCCCGAGATGGCGGTCCGCCTGAAGTACGCGGGCGTGCCGGAGGACCGGCTCACCGTCGAGCCCGACCTGGCCGCCGGGCTCGATCGCGCGCTGGCCGCGGTGCCCGAGGCGCCCGGGCTGCTGGTGGCGATCCCGACCTACACGGCGATGCTCGAGCTGCGCCGCGAGCTCGTCACGCGCGGCGTGGCGGGGAGCAGCTTCGGATGAGCCTCGACGTGGTGTGGCACGACGTCGAGTGCAGCGGCTACGACGAGGACGTGGCGCTCTGGCGGCGCCTGGTGGAGCGCGAGACCCCGGGCGGCGCAGGGCCCGTGCTCGACGTCGGGGCGGGCACCGGGCGCATCTCGCTCGACCTTGCCGCCCGCGGCGTCGCCGTCACGGCACTGGACTCCGAGGCCTCGCTGCTGGCGGCCCTCGACAACCGTGCCGCGGCCGCGGGCCTGCGGGTGGAGACGGTGGTCGCCGACGCGCGGGCCTTCGCGCTCGGCGACGCGCGCTTCGCCCTGATCATCGTGCCGATGCAGACGCTGCAGCTGCTGGGCGGCCCTGACGGCCGTGCCGCGTTCCTGCGCAACGCTCGCGCGCACCTGGCGCCGGGCGGCGTGGTCGCCGCGGCGCTGGCCGACGCGCTGGACTGCTTCGACGCCGAGCACGACGGGCTGCCCCAGCCCGACGCGGCCGAGCTCGACGGGGTGCGCTACGCCAGCCAGCTGCTGGCGGTCATCGACGAGGGCGACCGCGCGGCGATCCACCGGCTGCGGCAGGTCGAGGACGCCGGCGGCGTCATGACCGGCGAGACGCACGACGTCATCCGGCTCGATCGCGTGACCGCGGCCGAGGTCGCCGAGGAGGCCGAGGGGCTCGGCTTCGTGGCGGAGTCCGCGCTGTCGATCCCGGCGACCGAGGTCTACGTCGGCTCGACGGTGGTGATCCTCCGTGGCGGGCGAGAGCTCGCGCAGGGCGCTCGTCTCGCTGCGGGTGCTCGCCCAGAGGGCGAGACCCGCGGCACGGGAGGGCTCGATGGCTGAGGGTCGGACCCTGCGCGTCTGCGCGCTCTACCCCGACCTGATGAACATCTACGCCGACCGCGGCAACATGCTGATGCTCGAGCGCCGCTGCGCCTGGCGCGGGATCGGCTTCGCGCTGACCGCCGCCGGCCTCGGCGAATCGGTCGACCCCGACGCCCACGACCTGTTCTACCTCGGCGGCGGCCAGGACCGCGACCAGCAGCTGGTCGCCCAGGACCTGTTCGACAGCAAGCGCCAGGCGCTGCACGCCGCCGCCGACCGCGGCGCGGTCGTCATGGGGATCTGCGGCGGCATCCAGCTGCTGGGCGACCACTACGAGCTCGGGACCGAGCGCGTGCCGGGGATCGGCCTGGTCGACCTGCACACCGTGCGGGCGATCGACGGCACGCGGCTGATCGGCAACGTGGCGATCGAGGTGGAGCTGCCGGGCCTCGAGGGTCCGCGCGTCCTGGCGGGCTTCGAGAACCACGGCGGCCGCACGCACCTGGCGGCGGGCGAGGCGCCGCTCGGGCGGGTGCTCAAGGGCCATGGCAACGACGGCCGCTCAGGCTTCGAGGGCGTTCTGCGCGGCACGGTCGTTGGCACCTACCTCCACGGCCCGCTGCTGCCCAAGAACGCCTGGTTCGCCGACTGGCTCATGGCCACGGCCTTGGGCGTCGAGCCGGGCACGCTGACCCCGCTCGACGACCGCCTCGAAGACGCCGCGCACCAGAGCGCGCGGCACGCAGCGGGCGTCTGAGCTCAGCGCGGCGGCGAGGGTGCGGAGCCCTCGAAGCGCGGCAAGCCGTCGTCGGGCAGCGGCTCCCAGATCGCGGCGCTGGCGACGTGCTGGTGGTAGGTCGGGCGCAGGCCCGGGTCGCCGTCGATCGTGCCGAGGCGGACGCCGAGGCGCTCCGGATGCACGGGATCGTGGGCGAAGACGCCGCTGCCGCACGACGTGCAGAACACCTTGGCGTTGCCGCCGTCGGGCGGGAACCACGGCCGCAGGAGGTCCTCGCCGGCGGTGATCCGGAAGCTGCCCGGCACGACGCGCCCGGAGATCGCCGCACCGACGCCGGCACGCCGCTGGCAGCGGGTGCAGTGGCAGTAGCCGGCGGACATCAGGGGCTCGGCGATCTCGTAGCGGACGCCGCCGCAGAGACAGCCGCCGGTGAGGGGAAGCTCGCTCATGGTCGCAGCATGCCACGCCGCGCCTGGCACGCGACCGCTCTGCGACCCTCCCCTGGTGCGCTGCGCCCTGCTCCCGCTCCTGGCCGCCGTGACCACGGCGGCGGCCGGCTGCGGCGCGGCGAACGTCCAGGAGCTGCCGCCCGCCGCGGAGCCCGCGCGGTCCCCCGCGCTGCAGGCCACGCCCGCCGGCCGGATCGTGCACGTCGGGACCGCGGCCGACGGGGTCGCCGCCGACGCCGTCGCGCACGACCTGGCGGTCGCGGTGCGCGCCCCCGACCGTCTCGTGCTCGTCGACGCGCGCACCGGCCACCTGAAGCAGACCGTCGCGGTGCCCGCCGGCCCGGGCCACGGCGCCCGCGACGCCATGCCGTCGGTCTTCGTCGTCGGTGCCGAGACCGGCTCGCACGCGCTGACGATCACCCCCGGCGCGACGACCATCGCCGACGCCGCGGTCGTGGCGGGCCGCACCTTCGTCGCCGACGAGCGCTCCGGCACCGTGTCCGTCCTGGACGGCGGCCGCCCGACGGCCCGCTTCGCGGTCGGCAGGCAGCCCGGAGGCCTCGCCGGCGTCGACGCCGACCGCGCCCTCGCCGTCGTCTCGCGCCGCGAGCGCGCGGTGGAGCTCTACGACCCCCACCTCCTGGGGAAGCGGATCGCGCGCACCCCCGCCGGGGCCGGCCCGACGCACGTCGTCTCCGACGGAGATCGCCTCTACGTGGCCGACACCCAGGGCGGCGCGCTGCTGGTCTTTCGAACGCGACCCAGGCTGACCCTCACGTACCGCGTCAAGCTGCCCGGCAGCCCGTATGGCATGGCCATCGACCCGATCCGTCATCGGCTCTGGATCACGCTGACCGCGCGCAACGAGGTCGTCGCGCTGCCGGCCCATGACCGCCCCCTCGTCCAACTGCGCCTGCCGACCGTCCGCCAGCCCGACGCCGTGGCGGTCGACGCCGCGCTCGGGGTCGTGGCCGTGGCGGGCCGCAGCGCCGGCGTCCTTCAGCTCATCGGGCGCGGTCAGGCGTATCCCGACGACCACCGCTGAGCCCGCCGGGCCGCGCCACACCGCGCTGGAGGCGGGGAGGGACGAGTTCGCCAGCGCCGTGCTTCGCCGTTCCGCCGCAAGCGCGGGGTAGTGTTCTCGGTTCCGCCGGCTGCGGAGTCCTCATGATCCCTCCCAACACCGCCCACCCCGAGGGGCCGTTGGCCTACGCCGAGCCGTTTCCAAGTAGATTGGTGGACAATCCATGACCCCGTCCGCCGTCACCGTCGAGTTCGACCACGTCTCGAAGACCTACCCGGAGTCCGCGGAGCCGGCGATCCGCGACCTGTCCTTGGTGGTGCCGGCGGGCGAGGTGACCATCCTCATCGGCCCGTCGGGGTCCGGCAAGACCACCGCCATGCGCCTGGTCAACCGCATGATCGACATGACCGCCGGCGACATCCGGGTCGACGGCGTCAGCGTCCTGGATCGCTCGCCGGCGCAGCTGCGCCGGTCGATGGGGTACGCGATCCAGCAGATCGGGCTCTTCCCCCACCTCACCGTCGCCGACAACATCGCGACGGTCCCCAAGCTACTGGGCTGGGACGGCGCGCGGATCAAGGCCCGCGTGGCCGAGCTGCTGGAGCTCGTCGGCCTCGAGCCGCCGATGGGCAAGCGCTACCCCGCGCAGCTCTCCGGAGGCCAGCGGCAGCGCGTCGGCGTCGCCCGCGCGCTCGCCGCCGACCCGCCCCTGCTGCTGATGGACGAGCCGTTCGGCGCCATCGACCCGATCACGCGCTCGCGCCTGCAGGAGGAGTTCCGCAACCTCCAGCAGCAGCTCGGCAAGACCGTCATCTTCGTCACCCACGACATCGACGAGGCGCTCAAGCTCGGCGACCACATCGCGGTGTTCAAGCCTGGCGGCGTGCTGGCGCAGTACGCCACGCCGGAGGAGCTCGTCCGCTCCCCGGCCGACGCGTTCGTCGAGGAGTTCGTCGGCGTCGACCGCATGATCAAGCGCTTCGAGTGGCTGCTGGACGTGCGCCGTCAGGGACAGGGCGCGTGAGCACGGCGCTCGCGATCCTCGCGCAGGTCCAGCTGCACAACCGCGAGAGCGGCAAGCTCAGCTGCGTCCAGAACAACGGCATCTGCCCCGACTGGATCGTCCACCACCTGAGCGACTACGGGGCGCCGCTGTGGCGCCACGTCCAGCTGACGGTGGCCTCCGTCGTGGTGGGCTTCGCCATCGCCTTCGGCCTCGCGGTCGTGGCGCACCGGCACCGCTGGCTGACCGGCCCGATCGTCGGCGTCACCGGGATCCTCTACACCATCCCGTCGCTGGCGCTCTTCGCCCTGCTGATCCCGGTGACGGGCTTCGGGTTGACCACCGCGTTGATCCCGCTCATCGTCTACACGCTGCTGATCCTGTTCCGCAACATCGTCGCCGGGCTCGACAACGTCCCGGCCGAGGCGCGCGACGCGGCGCTGGGCATGGGCCTCACCGACCGGCAGCTCTTCTGGCGCGTGGAGCTCCCGCTGGCGATGCCCGAGATCTTCGCCGGCCTGCGGGTGGCGACGACCTCCACGGTCGGGCTGGCCGCGCTGGCCTTCTACGCCGGCGCCGGCGGGCTCGGCCAGGCCATCCTCAGCGACATCGCGTTCAAGTCCAACGTCTTGGTCGCCGGCGGGCTCTGCATCCTGCTGGCGTTCGTGCTGGACCTCGGCATCCTGGGCGCCCAGCGTGCCCTGCTGCCGTGGCAGCGGGCGAGGGCGACGGCGTGATCGGCGACGCCATCAACTACCTGCTGCACTCGCGCGAGTCGGTCGGCGGCGGGGTCCAGGTCGGCGGCAGCCACCTCCTGCCGCTGCTGTGGACGCACCTGCGGGTCACGTTCGAGTCGATCGTGATCGCCGTCGCAATCGCGCTGCCGGTCGGCCTCTGGCTCGGCCACAAGGGCCGCGGCCAGCTTGCGGCAAGCACGCTGGCCAACGTCGGCCGCGCGGTCCCGAGCTTCGCGGTGCTGGTCTTCGCCAGCACCTACATCGGGCTCAACGTCACCAACCTGGTCTTTGCGATGGTGCTGCTGGCCATCCCCCCGATCTTCACCAACACGTACACGGGCATACGCCAAGTCGACCCGGACGTGATGGACGCCGCCCGCGGCATGGGGCTCTCCGAGCGCCGGCTCGCGCTGGCGGTCGAGCTTCCCCTGGCCCTGCCGCTGGTGTTCGGCGGCATCCGCACGTCGGTCGTCAACGTCCTGGCGACGGCGACGCTCGGGCCCTACGTCGGGGTGGACACCCTCGGCGTGCCGATCATCAACGCCAACGTGCACGGCGACGCGGGGCGCCTCGGCACGGCGTTGCTGATCGCGGTGCTCGCGATCGCCGCAGAGCTGCTCTTCGCAGCGCTGCAGCGGGCCGTGACACCGCGCGGGCTCAAAGTGTCCCAAGAGAAGAAGAACAACCATCCCTCGAGGAGGAAACGACGCATGCGATCCCGCAGCGTTCTCGCACTGCTCGCGCTGGCTCTGGCCCTCGGCCTGGCCGCCTGCGGCAGCGACAACACCAACAACAGCACCGATACCGGCTCCGGCGCCGCCGCCGCGGGCACCACGACGACTCCGGCCGCCAACTCCAAGGTCATCAAGGCCAACACCGCCAACGGCAGCACGCCGACGATCACCGTCGGCTCCAAGAACTTCACCGAGCAGTTCATCCTCGGCG
This sequence comes from Baekduia sp., assembly GCA_036009425.1. Taxonomy (GTDB): domain Bacteria; phylum Actinomycetota; class Thermoleophilia; order Solirubrobacterales; family Solirubrobacteraceae; genus Baekduia. Next base: position 17,665 of record DASYLT010000215.1, read on the forward strand.
AGATCTACGCGCAGTCGCTGAAGGCCGCCGGCTACAAGGTCAAGAAGCAGCTGAACCTCGGCTCCGAGCAGATCGCGCTCAAGGCGCTGAAGGCCGGTCGCGTCGACGCCTACCCCGAGTACACCGGCACGATCCTGACCAGCTTCTGCAAGGTCAAGGACACGGCCGTCCCGCACGATGCGGCCCAGGCCTACGACCAGTCCAAGACCTGCATGGCCAAGGAGGGCATCACCGCCGAGGCGCCCAGCCCGTTCACGGACTCCAACGGCTTCGCCGTCACGCAGGAGACCGCCAAGAAGCTCGGCAACATCACCAAGCTGTCGGATCTCAAGGGCAAGTCGCAGAGCCTGACGATCTCCGGGCCGCCGGAGTGCCAGCAGCGCACGGACTGCCTGCTGGGCCTGCAGAGCACCTACGGCCTGAAGTTCAAGAAGTTCCTGTCGATCGACCTGGCCAAGCGCCACGAGGTCATCAAGAACGGGCAGACCGACGTCGGGGAGGTCTTCACGACCGACGGCCAGATCAAGGCCGACAACCTGGTCCTGCTCAAGGACGACAAGCAGCTGTTCCCGCCCTACAACGCGTCGCTGCTGGCCAAGACCTCGGTGGCCGACGCCGCCGGGCCGGACTTCCAGAAGACGGTCGACGCGGTCACGTCGGGCCTGACGCTCCAGGTCATGCAGGAGCTCAACTCCCGCGTGGACCTCGACAAGGAGACGCCGGCCAAGGTGGCCGGCGAGTACCTGTCCGAGGCCGGGTACGTGCAGTAAGGACGCCGCCCAGGACTTGCCCGGGGCCGCCGAGCGCGCGCCCTGGGCGAGTCTCGCGCCGCACGGCGCGTTAGCGGGCGCGGACGGTGATGTCGCCGCCGCCGGTCAGCGCGGCGATGGCCTGGGGCGCGAGGTCGTCGCGGATGACGCCGACGACCTTCACGTTGCCGGCACCCGTGTCGGCGTCGACCCGGTAGGGGCCGTAGGGCACCGTGACCCGGACGTTGCCGCCGTGGGTCGTGGCCTCCGTGCGCGCGGGCTCGCCGAAGAGGTCGAGCGAGACGTTGCCGCCGTCGGTGGTGGCCTTCACCGTGACCGGCTCCAGGCGCTGGGTGCGGATGTCGCCGGAGGCGGTCTGGATGTCGGCGCGCCCGCTGAGGCCGCGCAGGTCGACGTCGCCGGTGTCGGCGCGCACGGTGACGTCGACCTCCGGGGGCGCGTCGATGCGCAGGTCGCTGCGGCAGCGCAGCACGGTCTTCAGCCCCCCGCAGCGAGTCTCGATCGTGAGCACGCCGTTGGCGTAGTGCTCCTTGACCTGGGGGCGGTCCAGCAACCAGGCGTCGTGGCGGGAGATCATGACGTCGCCCGTCAGGCCGGCGCGGACGTCGATGTCGCCGACGTCGGTCCGGACCACGATCTGGTGGACCTTCGCGGTGAGCGTCGAGCGCGTGTCGTGGGTGCGGCGCAGCGCCTCGGACAGCCCGAACGCGGCCCCGCTCAGCACGAACAGGCCCAGCGCGGCCAGGACGACGATCCGAAGGGTCGACACAGGCGAGAAGGTAGACGCGCAGGGGGATGCCGGAGGTACGGCTGACCCCCCTTCTTGCATCCCCACTGCAGGGATCCCCCAACGGGGGGATGTCCCTGTCAGACGCTAGGTTTGACGGGATGGAGACCGCCGCCGTGGGCGCCGATCAGCTCGAGATCCAGCTGCTGCACGAGGATGCGAGGCCGCCCGAGCGCTCGCGTCCCGGGGACGCCGGCTACGACCTGCGCTGCCTCGAGCCCGTCGACGTGGCGCCCGGCGGCCGCGCCAAGGTGCCCACGGGCGTCGCGATCGCGCTGCCCGCCGGCTTCTGCGGCCTCATCGTCCCCCGCTCCGGGCTGGCCGCGCGCGACGGCGTCATGCCGGTGCTCGGCCTGATCGACCCCAACTTCCGCGGCGAGCTGGCGGTCACGCTGCTGAACACGGGCGCCGAGCCGTTTCGCGCCGACGCCGGCGACCGCATCGCCCAGCTGCTCCTGCTGCCGTTCTGGGCTCCGGCGCTGGCCGTGGTCGATGCGCTGCCGCCGTCGCCCGACGACCGCGGCGTCAGCGGCTGGGGCTCGT
>DASYLT010000216.1:0-37577 GCA_036009425.1 Baekduia sp.
GGGGCCGCCCTCCTTGATGATCCGGCCGTCGAACATGATCGACACCCGCTCGGGCTGCACGAGGTGCAGGATCCGCTGGTAGTGGGTGATGATCAGGACGCCCATGTCGGAGCCCTTGGCGATCGTGTTGACGCCGTTGGCAACGACGTTCAGCGCGTCGATGTCCAGACCCGAGTCGGTCTCGTCGAGGATCGCCATCGCGGGCTTCTGCAGCGCGAGCTGCAGCGTCTCGAGGCGCTTCTTCTCGCCGCCGGAGAACCCGTCGTTGAGGTAGCGGGCAACGAACTCGCGCGGGACGTTGGTCAGCTCCATCGCGGCCTCGACGGTCTTGCGGAAGTCCTTGAGGGAGATCTCCGGCTCGCCGCGGGCCTCGCGGTGGGCGTTGAGGACCATGCGCAGGTACTTGGTGATCGTGACGCCGGGGATGGCGACGGGGTACTGGAAGGCCATGAACAGGCCCGCGCGGGCGCGCTCGTCCGGATCGGCCTCGGTGATGTCCTTGCCCTGGAAGAGGATCTGCCCCTCGGTGACCTCGAGGCCGGGATGGCCCATGATCGCGTTGGCCAGCGTGGACTTGCCCGACCCGTTGGGGCCCATCAGGGCGTGGATCTCACCCTGGTTGACGGTGAGGTCCAGGCCCTTGAGGATCTGCTTGTCCCCGGCCTGGACGTGAAGGTTGCGAATCTCGAGTTCAACGGCCATAAGTGCTCAGTTCGGTGTCGGAGGAGGATCAGGCCACCGCGGCAGCGGCGTTGCGCACGGCGGTGGCGGTCTGGGTCTGCGTGGGACGGTTGGAGAAGGCGACCAGCTCGGCGAGGGTGGTCTGGGCCAGCGCCTTGACGACGCCGCCCTGGACGCGGGTCCAGAGCAGCTTGGTGGCGCAGCCGTGACCGGCGTCGGCCTCGTGGTTGCAGACGACGCGCCCGTGCGAGGACTGACCGTCCTCGGCGATGAAGCACGTCATCGGCGCGACGGCGCCCTCGAGCGCCAGGACGACCTCGTCCATGTGGATCTCCACGGGCTCGCGCGTGAGGCGGTAGCCCCCGTGCGCGCCGCGCGTCGCCTCGACGAGGCCCGCCTTCTTCAGCAGCGCGACGATCCGCTCGAGGTAGGCGAGCGGCAGCTCCTCGGCCTCGGCGATCGCCTTGAGCGAGATCGGCACGCCCCCACCGGGGGCTCCGGAGCCGTCGTGCTGGCGACCCAGCTCGACGAGGAGCCGGACGCCGTACTCCGCCTTGGTCGTGAAGATCATCAGGGGTAATCCTACCGCGTAGGTCGGTGTTGCTTGAAATCGCCCGGGGCGCTTCAGGCCGCGAGCAATCGCCCCGGGGCGATTCTCGCCAGACCGGCGGTTGCGGGGCTACGCGTCGCGCGCGGCCCGGAGGCCCAGCGCGCCCGAGAACGCCAGCAGGCCGAGGCCCGACCCGACGTCGACGGCCGCCAGCAGACGATCGCCCACCCGCGTGCGGATGGCCGACAGCCCCACCGACAGCAGCGTGAACCACGTCAGCGTCCCGCACCCCACGCCGGCGACCAGCAGCAGCGTCTCCCCCGTGCCGTCGACCGCCGAGGCCGTCGAGGCCGCGGCGAAGACCGCCGCCCACGAGAGGATCGTCGTCGGGTTGGAGGCCGTCGCGGCCAGCGAGGTCAGGAACGCCTGGCGCGGCGTGGCGACCTCCTCCAGGCTCTCGCCGCCCAGGCGCACGCGGAACGCGGACCAGAGCGTGCGGGCGCCGAGCGCCGCGAGCACGGCCGCGCCGACGAGGCCGAGCGCCAGCTGCAGGCCATCGATCTCCAGCAGACGGCCGGCGCCGAGGGCGCCCAGCAGCGCGTAGGTCGCGTCGATCACCGCAGCTCCGGCGCCGATCGCGATCCCGGTGCCCACGGCTCCGCGCAGCACGGTGCGGATGCAGAGCAGCGAGATCGGGCCGATCGCGGCGGCCACGACGAAGCCGAGGCCGAAGCCGAGTCCCAGGACGTGCATGCCGAGATTGTCCCTGGGGGATCAAGCCCCCATGTGCTTCGACCACGACGCCCTCCCGCCCGACCTCCCCGCCGACCTCGTCGTGCCGCGCCTGGCGGGCGGCGCCGCCGCCGAGATCCTCGAGCTCGCCTCGGGCGACGGGACGCCGTTCTCGGTCGCGCTCGCGCCGTCCGGCGAGCCGCGCGGCCCGGCCGTCGTCATCCTGCCCGACGTCCGCGGGCTCTATCGCTTCTACGTCGAGCTGGCCGAGCGCTTCGCGCAGGCCGGCCATCACGCCGTGGCGATCGACTACTTCGGCCGCACCGCGGGCAGCGGCGAGCGCGAGAGCGACTGGGACTACTGGCCGCACGTCCGCGAGACGACGCCGGAGCAGATCCAGGCCGACGTCGCCGCGGCGATCGAGCTCCTGAAGACCCGGACCGACGCGACGCAGTTCGTCACCGTGGGCTTCTGCTTCGGCGGCGCGCAGTCGTTCCTGGCCGCGACCAACGCCGATCTGGATCTCGACGCCGTGGTCGGCTTCTACGGCGGGCTCGACGGCGAGCGCCTCGGGATCCCGTCGCCGCGCGACCAGGCGGCCAAGGCCGTGCGCCCCGTGCTCGCCCTGTTCGGCGGCGCCGACGAGAACATCACCGAGAGCCAGCGCGCCACCTTCGCGGCCAACCTCGAGCAGGCCGGCGTCGAGCACGACGTCGTCGTCTACCCGGGCGCGCCGCACTCGTTCTTCGACCGCAAGCAGGAGCAGTTCGCCGACGCCTCCCAAGACGCCTGGCGCCGCACGCTCGCGTTCCTGGACGAACTCGGCGCGCGGACGCACGCATAGCGCCGCGCGGTGCGCAAGACTGCCGCGGCCATGCCGGTCCGCCGTCGTCTCATCCTCGCCGCGGTGGTCGCGTGCGGCCTGGCCGCCGGGCCCGCCCCGGCCCAGGGCCCGGCCGTCGACCTGTCGGGCACCAACCCGTGCGACGACCCGTTCCTGGCGCTGAAGTGCCCCAACCTGCGCATGGACCCGCCCTCCGACCTGCGGATCCAGCGCGCCGGGGACGTCGTGCGCCTGCTGGCGACCAACCACATCGTCAACGTCGGGCAGGGGCCGCTGGAGCTCATCGGCACCCGCGACCCGGCGCTGCCCCGCTTCGCGAGGGCCACGCAGGTGGTCCGCACCCGCAGCGGCCGGCCCGTGTACTTCCCCGAGGCCGGCTGGATCTACTTCAAGGCGATCCCCGGCCAGGGCCACTACTGGAAGTACTACCGCGCGGCCCGCTTCGAGCTCTGGACGCTCAACCCCGACGGCACCCGGGCGCGAATGCAGCGCACGGGACCCAAGCTGTCGTACTGCTTTCGCGACCTGCAGCGGGTCCGATCGTGGCCGCGGACGCCCAGGGGCCGCGTGTACCCGGCGTGCAGCCGGACCTACGGGCAGCGCGCGCTGCGCCTCGGCGTCTCCCCCGGGTGGGCCGACGTCTACCCCTCGACCTACCACCAGAACTGGATCAGCGTGACCGGCCTGCGCGGCTGCTTCGCGTTCGTCCACCGGGCCGACCCGACCGGCGAGCTGGTCGAGCAGCGCGAGGACGACAACCTCGCCCAGCGGATCATCCGGCTGCCGCCGCGTGGTGGCAGCGTCGCGCCGCGCGGGTGCCCGCGCCCGCGGTAGGATCCGCCGCGTATGTCGCTCATCCTCGCCCTGAGCCCGTTCAAGGCCACCTTCGGCCTGGTCGTCGTGTTCTTCGTGGTCTTCCCGCTGCTCCTGCACGGGCTCATCGGCTTCGCGCTCGCGCAGTCCGCCGGTGAGCACGCCGAGAACCTCGAGTACCTCGAGGGCGGCGAAGACCTGCGCAACGGCGGTTAGCCGCCGGACTCGACGCGCCGCCGGCGGCCGCTCCGCGCGCGCCACGCGCCCGCGACCGCCCCGACGAAGCCGGCCAGCAGGCCGACGAGTCCCAGCACGGAGAGCAGCCGTCCGATCGCCACCGCCGGCGGCTGCGCGGCCCGCACGGTGATCTTCGCGGCCCCCGGCGTGGCGTCCCGGTCGACCTGGAGCACCGCGTGGCGCTGAAGTCCGGTGGTGTTCGTCGGAGCGGTGACCATGCCGACGATGCGGGCTCCGTCGACATGGATCAGCGCGGGCATGACGATGAGGTCGGTGTCGAGCAGCTGCCCCGGAGACGCCGTCGCCGTGATCGTCACGCGATCGTGGTGGATCTGCTCGAGCGGGAACGTCACGCGCGCCCGCCCGCCCGGAGCGATCTCCCGGGTGGAGGCGTCGGCGAAGTCGCCCAGGCTGCCGATGATGGGCTGCCGGTAGGTGTCGATCGCCGCGACGGTGCCGTAGCGACCCACCTGCCCGACGCCGCCGACGACCGACCACGCCAGCACCGGCACCAGCGCCCAGGGCCACCAGCGCCGCCAGCCCGTGGCGTCACGCAACAGCACCAGCGCGACCAGGACGCCGCCGGAGATCGCCAGCAGCACGTAGCTCTCCAGCCGGTAGCTGAACTGGATCATCACGAACGGCTTGGGCAGCGCCAGCAGCAGCCCGACGTGCGTCATCACCACCAAGAAGACCGCTGCCACGACCGCCATCAGGCCGTAGACCCGCAGCCACGTCCGGCCCCAGGGCCGCCGGCCCGCCAGCGCGCCGCCCGCCAGCGCCCACGCCATCGCCAGGACCGGCAGCGTGACGACGAAGTCCGACCCCGGTTGCGCCGGTCGGCGACGCAGCCCGAACAGGTATTCGTGAGCGACCAGCGCGCCGGCCTCCCGGACGTAGCCGCGCGCCACCTCGTACGTCTGGGCGATCTGCGTCTGGGCCTGGTAGGCCACGTCCGGCAGCAGGAACCAGGCGTTGACCAGCACCGCCGGCACGAGCACGACGAGCACGCGCGCGACGCCGCGGCGGGAGACCTGACGTCGCGCGGCAGGCACGCAGGCACAGAGCGCCGCCACGAGGATCAAAAAGAACGCGCTGCCCCAGAGCAGGGTGATGTTGTGGCTGCCGGAGAAGGTGATGGCGCTACCGGCGAGCGCCATCATCGCGAGCGGCCGCAGGCGGTCGCTGCGCAGGACGCTGACCGCGGATGCCGCCAGAAGCGGGATCGACGAGACCGCCACGTACTCCGGCCAGTCGCCGCGGACGTAGGCCATCGTCACCAGGTACGGCGACGTGAGGAACACCACGGCCGGCACCTGCGCCGTCCAGCGCCCGAGGCCCGCCATGCGTCCCAGCCAGACCCAGCCGACGTACCCGGCTGACGAGGCCAGGATCCAGCTGACGACGTACCCGTTGCGCGCCACCCCGCCGAGGACGATCGAGAGCAGTCCGGCCAAGGCGTACAACGTCCCGCCGTAGAACGCGTAGTGCGGGTAGAACGAGGCGTTGTCGACGTTGAGGAACAGCGTCGGGAGGTGGTCGTCCAGCAGCGACCGGGTCTGGTGCGCGACGTACCAGGAGTGCGTTCTCCAGTCGCCGCCGAAGGAGTCGGGCAGCAGCACCAACGGCCACGACATGATGGCGATGACCACCGCGCCGGCCAGCGGCGCCGCCCAGCGCTCGGCCAGCCGGAGCGCCGGCTTCGAACGGCCGCCGGACCTGCGCGCGGCCCAACGAGGCTCGGATGTTCGCTGAGCGATGCTCAAGCGCGCGAGCCTAGTACCGGCGGCCGGCGATCGGGAGTGGTCACGGCGACTGAGCGATGCCAGTTGGCCGTGACGCCACCGCCGCGCGGCGACGGCGGCGCACGAGCAGGGCCAGGAAGTTGGCCAGGAGGCCCAGGACGCCGAGCAGCGAGAGCACCTGGCCGGCGACCACCGGCAGCGGGTGCGCGGCCCGCACGGTGATCTTCGCGGCGCCCGGCGTGGCGTCCCGGTCGACCTGCAGGACGGCCAGCCGCCGGTCGACGTTGCCGTCGGGCGGCAGCGTGTGCGCGCCGACGATCCTCGCGCCGTCCACGTGCAACATCGCCGGCATCACCATCAGGTTGGTGTCGGCCTGCTGGCCCGGCGACAGCGGCGCGGTCACGGTCAGCCGATCACGATGCACGCCGCCGGGCGGGAAGGCGATCCGCGGCCGCGGCCGCGCTGCTGCCTCCGGCGTCGTGGCGTCGGTGAACTGGCCCATGCTGGAGATCGACGGCGCGTCGAACGTGCCGGCGACGGGCCAGACCGTGAAGTCGCCGACCTGCGCGATCGCGCCGGCCACCGATGCCGCCAGCACCGGCACGAGCACCCACGTCCAGCGGCGGACGCGCCGCCCGGCCTCGCGCAGGAGCACGAGCGCGGCGAGCACGCCGCCACAGAGTCCGAGCAGGATGTAGCTCTCCAAGCGGTAGGTGAACTGGATCATGACGTAGGGCTTGGGCAGCGCCAGCAGGAGCCCGGCGTGCGTCATGAGGATCAGCAGCGCGGCCACCAGGGCCGTCAGCAGGGCCAGCGCCCGGAGCCAGGGCGCGCCCCAGCCGCGCCGCGCCAGCAGCCCGGCGGCCACGGCCAGCCATCCCATCGCGAGGACCGGCAGCGTCAGGACGAACTGCGGGATCTCGCTGTCGGCCGACCGGCGGTGCAGCGAGAGGAGGTGGCCCAGCCCGACGAGGTCCATGCGGCCCTCCACGTAGCCGCGCGTGGGATATCGGGCCGAGATCATCGTCTGCGCCTGGTAGGCGATGTCGGGCATCAGGAACCAGGCGTTGACCAGCAGCGCCGGCACGACGATGCCCGCGACGCGCAACGCGCCCTGGCGCGTCACCTGCCGGCGGACCTGCGGGATGCCGGTGCCCAGGCACGCGCCGACGACCACCAGGAAGGTCCCGCCCCAGAGCAGCGTGATGTTGTGGCTGCCGGTGAACAGGATGGTGCTGGCCGCCAGCGCGAGCGCCGGCAGCACCCGCAGCCGGTCGGCGCGCAGGACGGAGACCCCCGAGGCGACCAGGAGCGGGATCGACGAGACCGCGACGAGCTCGGGCCAGTCACCGGTCGTGTAGATGGAGGTGATGAGGTAGGGCGAGGTCACGAAGAGGACCGCCGGCGCCTGCGCCGTCCAGCGCCCCAGGCCGGCCATCCGCCCCAGCCAGACCCAGCCGCCGTAGCTCGCCGCCAAGGCGGCGATCCAGCTGACGACGTAGCCGTCGCGTCCCGCGCCGCCGAGCACCGCGGACGCCACCCCCGCCACGGCGTACAACGTCCCGCCGTAGAACGCGTAGTGCGGGTAGAAGACCCCGTCGTCGTAGTGCACGAACAATGAGGGATGGTGGTCGTGCAGCAGCGTCTGCGCCTGATGTCGCACGAACCACAGGTGGGCGCCCCAGTCCGCTCCGAACACGTCCGAGCGCAGGGTCATCGGCCAGGTCAGCAACCCGATGAGCAGGACCGGGAGCGCCCACAGGGCCAGGCGGCCCAGCCCCGGGCGCCACGTCGCCGAGACGGCGCGCGGCGACGCGACGACGCGACGCAGGCCGGGCGTTCGCTCGCCGACGCTCACGGCGCCCGCACCGCCTCCGTGCTGCCGCGCCGGCGGCGCACCGCAGGTCGAGCCAGGCTGACGACCAGGCCGAGGATCCCCAGCAGCGACAGCACCCGGCCGATCGTGACGGCAGCCGGGTGCGCCGCGTGGATCGTGATCCTCGCCGCCCCCGGCGTGGCGTCCTCGTCGATCCGCAGGACCGCGTGGCGGCGCACGTCGCCGTCGTGCTGGGTCGTGTGGTCGCCGATGAGCGTGGCGCCCTCGATCGTCACGAGCGCCGGCATGGTCATCAGGTTGGTGTCGACGACCTGCCCGGGCGCCGCGCTCGCGGTGACGGTGATCCGGTCGTGGGACACCCGCTCCGGCGGGAAGCTGATCTTCGCAAGCCGGGCCGGCGCGACCTCCGGGACGCCGGCGTCGCCGAAGATCCCCATGCTGCCGATGGTCGGCCGCAGGAAGGAGCTGACCCGTCCGCCGTCGGGGTGCCCGGCGGTCTGGCCGATCCCCCCGATCACCCAGACGGCCAGCACCGGCACGAGGACCCAGGTCCAGCGGCCGATGCGGTGTGGCGCATCGCGCAGCAGCACGAGCGCGGCGAGCACGGCGCCGGTGATCGCCACCAGGACATAGCTCTCCAGGCGATAGGTGAACTGGATCATCACGTACGGGCGCGGAAGCGCGAGCACCAGCCCGGCGTGGGTCATCAGCACGATCAGGGCCGCCGCGGTCACCGCCGACACGACGAGGATCCGAGCCCACGTGGCACCGAAGCTGCGCGGAAGCGTCAGCCCTCCCGCGATCGCCGCCCAGCCCATCGCCAGCACCGGCAGCGTCAGGACGAACTCGGCGGCCGCCGGGAGCGCGGAGGGTCGATCGAGCGCGAAGAGATGCGCCGACGAGACGAGGTCCATGCGCGCCTCGAGCAGGTATCGCCAGTTGCCGTACTGCGCCGAGATCACCGTGTGCGCCTGGTAGGCCAGGTCCGGCAGCAGGTACCACGCGTTGACCAGCACCGCGGGCACGACGACCGACGCCACGCGCAGCAGGCCGCGGCGCGTGACCAGTCGCCGCGCCGCCGGGACGGCGGCGCTCAGCGCGCCGCCGAGCACCGCGAGGAACGTGGTGCCCCACAGCAGCGTCAGGTTGTGGCTGCCGGAGAAGACGATGGCGCTGACCGCCAGGGCCAGCCCGGGCAGGAGCGCCAACCGGTCGGCCCGCAGGACCGAGATGCTCGCGGCGATCAGCAGCGGGATCGAGCAGACGGCGACCAGCTCGGGCCAGTCGCCGCGCACGTAGGTCGTCGTCAGCAGATAGGGCGACGTGACGAAGAGGACGCCCGGGAGCTGGGCCCACCATCGCCCCAGGCCGGCCATCCGTCCCAGCCAGGTCCAGCCGCCGTGGGCCGCCGCGAACGCCAGGATCCAACTCAGCACATAGGCGTTGCGCCCCGAGCCGCCCAGCACCGCCGACAGGCCGCCCACCACGGTGTACAGCGTCCCGCCGTAGAACGCGAAGTGCGGGTAGAACACGCCGTCGTCGTAGTGCACGAACAACGACGGGCGCGGATCGTGCAACAGCGCCTCGCCCTGGTGCCACACGAACCACAGGTGCGTGGGCCAGTCACCGCTGAACCCACCGCCGACGAAGATCAGCGGCCAGGTCACCAGGCCGACGATCACGACCCCCAGGGCCCACGCTGCGGCCCGATGCAGCGCCGGCGCCGACGGCACCGCCCGCCTGTGCGGCGCGGCCGGGAGGCGCCGACCGCCGGTGGGTTGCTGAGCTACGCTCACTCGTCGAGCGATCCGGTCAGCTCGTTCAGGGGTGCGGCGCGACGACGGCGCCGGCCGCGCCACAGCAGCAGCGCGAAGTTGGCCAGCAGCGCGAGGATCGCGACCACCGAGAGCAGCCGGCCGATCACCACCGCGGGCGGGTGGGCGGCGCTGACGGTGATCCTGGCCGCCCCGGGCGTGGCGTCCCGGTCGATGCGCAGCACCGCGTGGTACTGCGGGACGGACTGATCGGTCTGCCCGGTCCGTCTGCCGATGATCTGCGCTCCGTCGACGTGCACGAGCGGCGACATGGTCAGGAGGTTCGTGTCGACGACCTGCCCCGGGGACGCCGACGCGACGATCGTCACCCGGTCATGCCGGATCAGGCCGACGGGGAACACGAGGGTGGGGCGCTCGGCCGCGGGGACCTCGGGCTCTGCCTCGGAGGCGAAGATCCCCATGCTGGGAATGAAGGGCTTGTCGTAGGTGCTGTACAGCGGGGTGACCTTGAAGCGGTCGACCTGGGCGATCCCGGCCACGAGCGAGAGCCCGAGGATCGGAACGAGCAGCCACGCCCAGGCGCCGCTCCGGCGCGGCGCGTCGCGCAGCAGCACGAGCGCGACCAGCAGGGCGCCGCAGATGCCGAGCAGGATGTAGCTCTCGACGCGGTAGCTGAACTGCACCATCACGTACGGCCGGGGTAGCGCGAGCACCAGACCGGCATGCGTCATGAGGACCAGCAGCGCCGCCGTCACCGCGGTCAGCACCGCCAGCACGGACCACCAGGGCGTGCGCCGCACCTGCCCGACGGTCAGGGCGCCCGCCAGCAGGACCCACCCCATCGCGAGGACCGGAAGCGCCAGGACGAAGTCGGCGGTGTCGGGGTCCGCCGTGTGCCGCCTCAGGCTGAAGAGGTTGCCCGACCCCACGAGGAACAGGAAGCTCCTGATCCCGGCCCGCGTGGCGCCGTAGGTCCCCGCGATCATCGTGTCGGCCTGGTAAACGACGTCGGGCACGAGGAACCATGCGTTGACCAGCACGGCCGGTACCAGGATCGCGAGCACGCGCAGCGCGCCGGTGCGGGTGATCTCCCGCCGGGCCGCGGGGACCGCGAGGCACAGCGCGGCGGGCAGCAGGACCAAGAACGTGCCGCCCCAGAGCAGCGTCAGGTTGTGACTGCCGGAGAAGACGATCGCGCTGCCCGCCAGCGCCAGGGCGGGCAGGAGCCGGAGGCGGTCGGCCCGCAGGACGCTCACCGCGGCCGCGGCGAGGAGGGGCATCGCCGCGACCGCGACCAGCTCGGGCCAGTCGCCGCGCACGTACGTGGTGGTGATCAGGTACGGCGACGTGACGAAGACCACCGCCGGCGCCTGCGCCGTCCAGCGTCCGAGGCCCGCCATCCGGCCCAGCCACACCCACCCGCCGTAGCCGGCGGCGAAGGCCAGGACCCAGCTCAGCGCGTAGCCGTGGCCGGCCTCGCCCAACACGGCGGAGAGCAGCCCGGTCAGCGTGTACAGCGTGCCGCCGTAGAACGCGAAGTGCGGGTAGAACACCCCGCCGCTGTACTGCACGAACAACGACGGACGGTGGTCCTGCTGCAGCGCTTCGCTCGCATGCCAGACGAACCACAGGTGGGTCGACCAGTCGTCGCCGAACGTGTCGCCCGTGCGCAGCAGCATGGGCCAGCACATCACGAGGACGAGCACGGTCGGACCGAGCACCGACACGGCGCGCTCGAGCACGATCCACGGCCGCGCTCGCGGCGAGTCCCCGCGGGGTGATGCCGCGGCACCGCGCGTGCCGGGTGATCGCTGGGCGACGCTCACGCAGAGCGACCCTAATCCGATCCGAGCCGCCCGAGACGACGGACCGCTGCCACTTGGCAGGAGCGGCCGGGCGGCTCAGGACAGCGCCTCGCCGGAGGCGATCAGCGTCCGCGCGCGGTCGAGGTCGCCGTGGCCGCCGGCGCTCAGCATGGCGACCACGCGGCCGTCGTGCAGATACCAGACGGCGAAGGTCCCGGCGGCGAGATCGCCCTCGAGCACCTCGTCGTCCCAGCCCTCGGCCGGGCCGACGTACTCGAGCGTCGCCCAATCGGCCAGATCGCTCCAGAAGTAGGGGACCTCGACGTGGTCGGTCCCGGCGCCGAGCATGTTGCGAGCGACCGTGCGCCCTTGCGCGGCGGCGACCTCCTCGTGCTCGATGCGCACGACGCGGCCGTGGACGGTGCTGTCGTACTCGCACATGTCGCCGGCCACGAACAGGCCGTCGGCGCCGAGCGCGCGCAGCTGCGCGTCGGCGCGCACGCCGCCGCGCGGCCCGAGCTCGAGCCCCGCCTTGCGCGCCAGCATCACGTCCGGCATCGCGCCCACGCCGCAGACCACGACGTCGGCCGGCAGCGCGCGTCCGCCGGCCAGCACGACGCGCGCCACGCGCTCGGCCTCATCGCCCTCGCCCTCGAAGCGCTCGACCTCGACGCCGGAGACGACCTCCACCCCGCCGGCCTCCAGCACCGACCGGACCCACGCCCCGACCTGCAGGCCGAAGCCGCGCTCCAGCGGCTCCTCCTCCTGGAGCACGACCGTGCAGCGCTTGCCCAGCGCGGTGAGCGTCGCGGCGACCTCGCACCCGATGTAGGACCCGCCCACGCAGACGACGCGCTCGGCGTCCTCGACGTCGCGGCGCAGCGCGTCGGCGTTGCCCAGCGCGCGGAGATAGTGGATGCCCTCGAGCTGGCTCCCGTCGACCGGGAGGCGACGCACCATCGCGCCGGTGGCCAGGAGCGCCGTGCCGTACGAGACGGTGTCCTTGGTCGACAGCGTCGCGGTCTTCGCCGCGGGGTCGAGCGCCATGACCGAGGTGCGGGTCAGGATCTCGACGTCGCCGGCGACCGGGATCGCCGCGTCGTCGCGGCTCTCGCTGCCACCGAGGTACCCCTTGGTGATCGGCGGTCGGTGATAGGGCGGGTCGAGCTCACGCCCGACGAGCAGGATCGACCCCTCGGCGCCTTCCTCCCGCAACGCCTGAGCGCAGGTCGCCGAGGCGATCCCGCCCCCGATGAGCAGGTGGTCCACGTGCCGGTCGGCCATCGGCGGATCTAATCAGCGATGGCGTTCGTACGCCCTCACCTCACCCCGCCGGCGCCAGCTCCTGCTCGGCCGAGATCGAGCGGCGGGCCAGGCGACCGTCGGCCAGGACCTCGTAGGCGCCCATGCGACGCAGGGGCGGCGAGTAGAGGTGCAGGGTCACGGCGGCCTCCTCGCCGATGTGCAGGACGCGGTGGATGTCGGTCGCGTCGAAGGAGAAGACCGCGCCGGAGCCGACCTCGCGGACGGCGGGGTCGCCGCCGAGCGTGAGGGTCTCCTCGCGCACGTGGCCGGCCGCGACGCCGACGGCGCCGTTGGAGACGTCGTGATCGTGGAAGCCGGTGTCGTTGCCGTCGCTCCAGCAGATCAGCCAGGCCTCGACGTGGTCGTCGAGCGCCAGGCGGTGGTAAGTGCGGGCGCCGGACGCGTCGTGGTGGACGAGTCCCTCCCACTCCTCGCGGCGGTGCAGGAGGTCGACGGCGGCGAGCTCGAGCTCGGCGCGCGACAGGTCGCGGTCGTGGTGGGGGCGACGGATCATGTGCTTCTCCCGAAGAGCAGGCGGTGGACGTTGGTGGTGGCCATGACGGCATCTGCGCGCGCCCCGAGCGCGGGCCGCAGCGGCGGGTCGACGACCGGGCGGTCGGTGCCCGTCACGAGCTGGTCGAGGCCGACGACGCCGGCCATCGCGGCGATCGCGCGCGGCCCGTAGGACGAGGTGTCGAAGAAGATCCCCGGATCGAGCGCCGCGCCGGCGGGCCCGCCGCGGACAGCCAGGCGCTCGGCGTGCAGCGGCGCGAGCCCGGCGAGCATCGCGAAGCAGAGGCGCAGGCCGGGATGCGCGGCACGGCCCCAGCCGGCGAACGCGTGCCAGGCCAGGTGCATGTCGCTGACGTAGGTGGTGAGCGCCGGCCACCACGCGGCGCCGTCGTCGGCGCGCGGCGCGGTCGTCGGGCGGGTCGGGCCCGGGTGCACGAGCAGTGGCGCAGCGCGCTCGGCCAGGCGCGCCAAGAGCGGGCCGGCCGCCTCGATCGCGGCGGGACCGGCCAGCGCGGCGGCCGGCAGCGAGAGGCCGACGGCGCCGCGGTCCAGCAGCGCGTCGACGTCGGCGGGCACGGCGCCGTGCACCGGCAGCGCGCCCCAGACGCCGAAGGTCTCCCCGATCGCGAACACGCCATCGTGCCAGGCGTCCAGCAGCGGCCGCGCCTCGTCCTCCGGCAGCGCCTCGACGCCCAGCGGCGTCGACATGCACAGCAGCGCCCGGTCGTGGCCGCCGGCGCGCAGGCCCGCGGCGCGCGCGGCGGGGTCGTGGGTCGCGGGACCGAAGGGGCTGTCGGGCTCGCCGGGCACGCGCATGATCCAGCCGCGCCCGTCGCGGCGCACCGCCGGCGCCACTCTGCGTGCGGCGAGCGCGGACACGAAGCCCTCGGGCCAGAGGTGCTGGTGGACGTCGGTGGAGACCACGGTCCCGGTCACCCGGTTGATTCTACACAATGTCAGTCGAGATTCCGAAGTTTCTGGACGACTCGGCTCGCAGGCCAGGAGACGCCGCCCACCGCTCAAGTTCTCGGGCCGAGGTGCCGTTGACTCACCTATGCGCCGTGTCCCCGCGCCCGTGCTGGTCCTGCTCGCCGTGCTGCTCACCGCGGTGCCCGCCACGTCGGCGTCGGCAGCCGTGCCCGTGACGTCGCGCGTCGTCGGCGGAGTGCCCACGACCGCCACGGACGTCCCCTGGCAGGCGCTCGTGCGGCCTGGTCCCTATCTCTGCGGCGGCTCGGTGCTCGACGCGACCCATGTGCTGACTGCGGCGCACTGCGTCTACGACTCCGTGAGCATGAAGGTGACGCCGCCGTCCTCGATCCACGTGTTCGCCGGCGTCACGGATCGCAACGTGACCGCCGGCGGCCAGTCACCCGCCGTCGTCGGCGTCACGGTCTACCCCGGCTACGACGCGGAGGCCTTCACCGGGGACGCCGCGATCCTGACGGTCGCGGCACCCGGCTTCACCCTCGCGGGCGCCGTCGCGGCGATTCCGCTGACCGACGTCGGCTACCGCCCCGCGCCGACGGAGAATCTCCTGTTGAGCGGCTGGGGAACCACGCTGCCGCGCGATCCGTACGCCGGCGAGAACCAGGATCAGCCGGCTGACGAGCTGCAAAAGGCCGACACGCTGCACGTCGCCAACGGCTGTGCCTCAACCTACACCGGCTACGACGACGCCCAGCAGTTGTGCGCCGGCCAGACCAACCTGGACGCCTGCCAGGGTGACAGCGGCGGCCCGCTCGCAGCGCTGGTGGGCGGGGTCTGGCAGCTGGCGGGCATCGTCAGCGCAGGCGCGGGCTGTGCCTGGAGCGGCTACCCCGGCATCTACACGCGCGTCAGCAACCCGCAGATCCACGACTTCATCGCCGCCCGCGGCGCCGGCTACACGGTGCCGGCGCCCACCAACACCGGTGCACCGAACCTCACCGGGCTGGCCGTCCCCGGTCGTGTGCTGACGTGCGATCCGGGCACCTGGACCGGCGCATCGAGCTACTCCTACACCTTCTCCAACGCGTCGGGCGTCATCGACACCGGGCGCTACCTCGCCCTGGAAGACGGCGACGTCGGCACGACCATCCACTGCACCGTCGCGGCGTATGGCCTGACCAACGTCGTTTCCGCGAACTCAGCGCCGGTCACCGTGACCGCGGCCGCACCCACCGCCGCACCGGCCTCCCCCGTCGCCGCGCCGGCTGCTCCCCAGACGCCGCCGCTCCCGCCGACCGACGTCGTCGCGCCCACCTCCAAGGTGGCCCTCCGCTGCACCAAGACCATGTGCGTCCTCGACGTCAAGGTGACCGATCCCGCGCCGAGCTCGGGCGTGGCCGGGGTGCTCGCGAGCGTGAAGACCGCCTACAGGACCACGTGCGGCAAGGGCCGCAAGCGCCACCGCTGCACGAAGAGCGTCTCGCGGACCCTGACGTCGATCACCCCGACCGGCCCCGCGAGCTACCGGATCAAGACGCCGCACCTGCGCAAGGGCACGCAGACCTTCACGATCACCGCGCGCGACGGCAACGGCCGCCGCCAGACGGTCCCGACCGTCCTCAAGAAGCGCACGGGCTAGTGCCCTCAGCGGGCGCGCACCGGCGCCGCCTGCAGAAGCGAGGCGTACACCTCGCTCGTCTGGCGCGCGACGTCGGACCAGTCGAAGCGCAGCACGTGCTCGGACGCCTCGGCGACGAGCCGGTCGCGCAGCGCGTCGTCGGTCAGCACGCGCTCGACCATCCGTCCGAGCGACCGCGGGTCGCTCGCGGTGAAGCGCAGGCCCACGCGCTCGTTGGGCACGACCTCGCGCAGCCCGCCGGTGTCGGCGACGATGCACGGACAGCCGGAGGCCATCGCCTCCAGCGCGACGAGGCCGAACGGCTCGTAGATCGACGGGACCACGGTCAGGTCCGCGATCCGGTAGAGCGAGTGCAGGACGTCGTCGCCGATCCACCCCATGAACGTGCCGTGGCCGGTCAGGCCGAGGCGGCGCGCCTGGTCCTTGAGCTCCCACTCGTGCGTGCCCGAGCCGGCGACGAGGAACCGGACGCCGCCGACGCGGGCGATGACGCCGTCGGGACCGGCCAGCGCCTCGAGCGCGTGCTGGAAGCCCTTCTCGTAGACGAGGCGGCCGACGAGCAGCACGAGCTTCTCGTCCGGCGCGGCGAACTTTGCGCGCAGCGCGCCGAGGTCGCGGACCGGCTGCAGGTCGCCGGCGTCGATGCCGTTGGGCGCGACCGCGACGCGATCCTCGTCGATGCCGAAGACGTCGGCCACGTGACCGCGCATGTAGTGCGAGCACACGAGCACCTGGTCGGCCACGTGGACCATCCACCGCTCCGTGCGGTGAATGTCTGACTGCGGCGGCTTGTGGACCCAGCCCTGGTGGCGGCCGTGCTCGGTCGCGTGGACCGTCGTGACGAACGGCGCGCCGATGCGGTCGGCCAGCCGCTTGGCGGCCGCCGCCACGAGCCAGTCGTGGCCGTGGACGAGGTCGAAGTCGTGCTCCTGCAGCAGCGCGCGGCCGCGCTCGAGCAGGTCCTTGTTCATGCGCCCGACCCACTGCACGAACTCCGGCAGCGCCGTCGGGTAATGGGGCTCGCGGACGCGGTGGACGTGCACGCCGTGGCGCACCTCGTCGAGCGCGCCGTGCTCGCCGGCGCGCGTCAGGACGTGCACTTCGACCCCGGCGTCGGCGACCAGCCCCTCGCTCAGCTTCCGGACAGCGCGCGCCAGCCCGCCCTCCACGATCGGGGGGTACTCCCACGAGACCACGAGGACGCGGATCGGCACCGGGCCGGATGGTATTGGCCAGGCGGCCAGGACGTGGCGCTCGTGGCGCTCTACCGCGGCGCGAAGAAGCTGTGCCCCGCCCGCACCACCGTCACCCGCCCCGTGCTCCGGTTGCGCACGGCCACCGCGCCCTCGCTGACGGTCGTGCGCGTGCCGTCGCAGAAGTCCTCGGTCAGCCACTTCGTGCCACGCACGGTGGCGACGCTGCCGTGCCCCTGGGTCTGGAAGCGACCGTGGTCGTCGCTGCCCCACAGGCTGCGGATCGGCTTGCGGCGGCGCTTGGCCGCGCGGGCGACCGCCCGCTCGGAGGCGTTCGTGGCGTGGCAGGCGCCCCAGCGGCCGCCGAGCATGACGACCGTGGTGACGCCGCCACCGCCCTTGGCCTGGCGCACCGCGAAGAGCCCGCCGGCGAAGTGGCCGGTCTGCGTCGTGCCCTGGGCGTCGATGGCCGAGGTCAGCGCGACGGTGCCGTTGCGGGCATCCACGTGCGCGCCGGCCGGCAGCGCCGAGGCCGCGGTCAGGGACTGCAGCGGACCGCCGTTGACCCCGCGGACCAGGACGGTGCCGGTGACCCCGGTCAGGCCGATGGTGACGCCGAGCTGCGGCGCCGCCGTGACGGACGTGATCGCCGGCGCGCTCGTGGTCGCCGGCGTGCTCACCGTGGCCGCGACGGGTGCGGGCGCCACAGGCGAGGCCGGCGCCTGAGCGGGCGGCGACACGGGCGCGCCGTCGCCCTTGTCCTTGTCCTTCTTGCCCTGGTCGCCGGAGCCGCCGCCCTGCGAGTCGCCGTCGCCCCAGCCGTCGTTGCCCTTGTCCTTGTCCTTGCCCTTGTCCTTGTCGTCCTTGGCCGCGTGGGCAGGCCCGGCGGCGGACGAGACGGTGACCAAGGTGGGGGTTCCGGCGGCCAGGATCACGGAGATCGCGGCGACCGACAGGTGACGCGGAGACAGAGCGGGCACACCACGTTGATCGACGGCATGGTGAGCGTCCCTGAAGCGTTCTGGACGTCTGGATTAGCGGACGCGGCGCGGGCCGCAACTCGTGTTCAGCGCCTCCAGAAATGCCGCAATTGCAGGCCTTCTCTCGGACCCGGAGCGCATCACGGCCAGCACCCGTCGCTCGAGCGGCGGATCGAGCGTCCGGAGCCGGACGTCCGGCGGCGCCTGATCGTGGGCGATCTCCGGCACGAGCGCGATCCCGACGTTGCGGGCGACGAGCGCGAGCACGACCGCGAAGTCGTTGCTGAAGCCGACGATCCGCGGCTGGTGTCCGGCGGCGTGACACGCGTGCAGCACGACCTCGTGGCAGCTGGTGCCCGGGTGACCGGCGACCCACGGACGGTCCTCGAGGCCGGCGAAGCGGTTCAGTGCGTCGTGGTGGCCGGGCCCAGTCGCGAGGTGCAGCGGATCGCCGAAGAGGTCCACCACGTGGAAGGCCGGCCCGAAGTCCCGCGGCACGTAGGGGAAGCGCTGGGCGATGACGACGTCGAGCTCGCCGAGGCGCAGCAGTGGAATGCTGTCCTGCGGCTCGGCGTCGCGGACGTGGACGTCGAGGCGGTCGTGGCCGAGCATCGCGGCCGTCACCTCGGGCAGCACGGACCGGGCGAACGAGGAGAACGCCGCGACCCGCAGCGTCCCCGAGATCTCCTGCGTGCCCGCGTGCAGCTCGGCCTCGGCGCGCTCGAGCTGGGCGAGCACGGCGTCGGCGTGGGAGACCAGCGTGCGGCCGGCGTCGGTCAGCAGCAGCCGCCGGCCCTCCCGCTCGAGGAGCACCACGCCCGCCTCGCGCTCCAGCGCCGAGAGCTGCTGCGAGACCGCCGACGGGGTGAACGACAGCGCCTCGGCGGTGGCGGCCACGGTGCCGCGGGCAGCGAGCTCGCGCAGGACGCGCAGGCGGCGGACGTCGAGGGCCATGTGAAGCACAGCTTACGGGTGCGCCAAGGCAACGTCGCTGGAACTGAACGATCCCAAGCCCCAGGATGGACCCCGTGCCCGCTCGCCACATCCTGCTCGCCGTTGCCGTCGCGGCGTGCTGGGGGCTGAACTTCGTCGTCATCGAGGTCGGCCTCGAGGAGATGCCGCCGCTGCTGCTGTGCGCGGCGCGTTTCGCGCTGGTCTCCATCCCGCTCGTGCTCTTCGTGCCGCGGCCGCCGATCCCGTGGCGGCTGCTGGCGGGCATCGGGGTCGCACTCGGGGTCGTGAAGTTCGGCCTGCTGTTCACCAGCATGGACGTCGGCATGCCCGCGGGCCTGGCCTCCGTGGTGCTCCAGGCCCAGGCGCCGTTCACGCTCCTGCTCGCCGGGGCGTTGCTGCGCGAACGGCCCAGCGGCGGCCAGCTCGCCGGGCTGGCCGCCGCGCTGGCCGGCGTCGGCGTGATCGCCGCCGGGCGCCAGGGCGGTGTGACCACGGCAGGGCTCGTGCTCTGCGTGGCGGCGGCCGCCGCGTGGTCGGTGGCCAACCTGCTCATGAAGCGCGCCAGCGCCGCGGAGCCGCTGGCGTTGATGGTGTGGATCTCGCTGATCCCGCCGCTGCCGCTGCTGGCGCTGTCGCTGATGACCGACGGCCCGGCGGCGGTCGGCGACGCGCTGACCGGGCTGGACCTGCGCGAGCTCGGCGCGATCGCCTACATCGCGTTCGCCTCGACGCTGGGCGGCTTCGCGGCCTGGTCGTGGCTCATGCGCACGTACCCCGCAGGGCAGGTCGCGTCGTTCGCGCTGCTGGTCCCGCCGTTCGGGCTGGGCTTCGGCGCGTTGCTGCTCGGCGAGCATCTCGGGCCGGCGCAGCTGCTGGCCGCCGCCCTGGTGGTCGCCGGCGTGGCGCTGTCGACGCGCGGCGGCGGGCAGCAGCGCGCCGGCGCGCCCCCTCAGCCCACGCGCTCCAGCAGCGCCCGGCCGTCGGGGCCGAGCACGCCGCCGAGCGTCGCGCCGTCGGGCAGCTCGTACTCCTCGCCGCCCAGCACGTCGCGCCAGCGGCCCGCCGCGGCCGGCGGCAGCTCCCAGCCGCCCGCGCCGGTGGCGCCGTCGCGCACGGCGACGGCGACCAGCACCGAGTCCTCGCGCAGGAACGCGACCACGTCGTCGCCCGCCGGGACCGGCGTGTAGTCGCCGGTGAACGCGTCGGGCCGCCGCCGGCGCAGGTCCAGCGCCGCGGCGACGAGGTGCAGCTTGGCCGTCTCGGCCGTCGGCGGCGCGCCGGCGCGCAGCGCGGCCAGGGCGGCGCGCCGGGCGTCCCAGTCGACCGGGCGGCGGTTGTCGGGATCGACCAGCGAGAGCGCCTGCAGCTCGTCGCCCTGGTAGACGTCGGGCATCCCGGGCACCGTCAGCTTGAGCAGCGTCTGGGCCAGCGCGATGCGGGCCCCGAGGTCGGCGACCCGCGACGCGATGACGTCGAACCCGTAGCGGAACGGGCCGTGGTCGAGCAGGCCCACCGCGAACGCCTTGACGGCCGCCTCGTGCTCCAGGTCGGGCTCGATCCAGTTCGACGACACCTTGGCCTCGCGCAGGGCCTTCTCGAGGTAGGGCTCGAGCCGGTCGGCCGTGATCGGCCAGGCGCCCACGAGCGTCTGGTAGATCAGCAGCTCCTCGGCCGGCGTCGGCGCGCTGGCCGTCCGAAGGGGCGCGTGCTCTCCTGCGGTTGCCTTCTCAACCGAACGGAGTTCGGCGTGCTCCTCAACCGAACGGAGTTCGGCGTGCTCTCCTGCGGTTGCCTTCTCAACCGAACGGAGTTCGGCGTTGACCTCGAACCACGAGCGCACCGCCCCCGCCCACTCGTCGGCCATGGCGGTCAGCGCCACGAGCCGCGCCCGGACGTCGCCCGACCGCTTGGTGTCGTGCGTCGACGAGACCAGCAGGTTGTGCACCGGGCGCTCGAGGTTCCCCGCGTGGAAGGTGTCGACGTCGATGCCGAAGCGGCCCGGGTCGCCGCCGACCTCGTTGAGCGCCAGCAGGCGCACGTAGCGATAGAAGGCCGTGTCCTCGACGCCCTTGGCCATCACCGGCGGCGTCGTCTGCTGGAAGCGCTGGACGAACTCCGCCGGCACATCGTCGTCCTCGAGCAGGATCGCCCGCTCGATCGCCGCGGGCAACCCGTGCGCGCGCGCTTCGGCCAGCGCCTGCCGATCGGGCTCCTCCACGTACCCCGTGACGGGCTCCACGTAGGTCCGGTAGATCGAGAGCGACGAGAGCGCCGCCTCGAGGTCCGGCACGTCGGGCCACAGCCGGCGCAGGCGGTCGACCTCCGGCGTGAACGTCGTCGTGGCCTGCTCGAGCTTGGCCTCAGCGGCGTAGGCGGCGAACGGCCGCGAGTCACCGGTGAGCGAGGTGTACAGCTCGGTCAGCGGCGCCTCGGCGGCGGGGTCGACGAACAGCGCCGCGACGTCGTTGGCGAACTCGTAGCCGACGGTGCCCTCGACGGGCCAGCCGGGGCGCAGATGCTCGGGTGGGTGGGCCGGCATGAGGATCTTCTCGACCCAGACGTGCTTGGCGCCGCCCTCGTCGAGGCGCTCGAGGTACTCGAGCGGGTCCGTGAGGCCGTCGGGATGGTCGATGCGCAGCCCGTCGATGACGCCCTCGCGGATCAGCCGCAGCGCGAGCGCGTGCGTGGCGGCGAAGACCTCGGGGTCCTCCATGCGGACGCCGGCCAGCTCGTCGATGTCGAAGAAGCGCCGGTGCCGCCCGCTGACCGGGTCGACGTCGAAGAACTGCTCGCGCAGGGTCTCGTCGGCCCAGTACCGGTTGGCCGCGTCGGCCGCCATGTGGTTGGGAACGATGTCGAGGATGATCCCCATGCCGTGCGCGTGGGCGGTGTCGGCCAGTTCCCGCAGGCCCTCCTCGCCGCCGAGCGCGTCGCTGACCCGGCCGGGGTCGATCACGTCGTAGCCGTGCGTCGAGCCCTCGCGCGCCTGGAACGACGGCGAGAGGTAGACGTGCGACGCGCCGAGGTCGGCGAGGTAGGGCACGAGGTCGCGTGCCGCGCCGAAGTCGAGGTCGGTGCCGAGCTGCAGCCGGTAGGTGGCCCGGAACGGCGCGCGCTCGGGCGGCTCGGCGGCGAGGCCCATCATGCTCTCCGCAGCACGGTGATCGACCGGGCGGTCACGTAGCAGTCGCCGCGGGAGCGATAGCTCTGGGCGCCCGCCTCGAGCTGGGGCGCCGCCGTCGTCAGCTCCACGCTCCAGCGCGCGCCGAAGCGCGCCGCCGGCAGCTTGAAGACCGCGTCCTCGTGATGGGCGTTGAAGAGCACCAGGAACGAGTCGCCGAGCACCGGCTGGCCGTGACGGTCCCGGGCGCCGGTGGCCTGGCCGTTGAGGAACACGCCGAGCGAGCGGTGGTCGGGGTTCTCCCAGTCGCGGCGCGTCATGCGGCGGCCGTCCAGGCGGAACCACCAGACGTCGGGCAGGCCGGGCTCGGACTGCTCGCCGGCGAGGAAGTGCTCGCGACGGAAGACCGGCTCGGTGCGCCGCAGCGAGATCAGCCGGCGCGTGAACTCCTGCAGCTGCCGGCCGTCCTCGCCGATGTCCCACGCGTACCAGGAGATCTCGTTGTCCTGGCACCAGCCGTTGTTGTTGCCGCCCTGCGTCCGGCACAGCTCGTCGCCGCCCAGGAGCATCGGGACGCCCTGGCTGAGCATCAGCGTCGTCAGGTGGTTGCGCTGCTGGCGCGCACGCAGCTCGTTGATCTGCGGATCGTCGGTCTCGCCCTCCACGCCGTGGTTCCACGAACGGTTGTCGTCGGTCCCGTCGCGGTTGCCCTCCTTGTTGGCCTCGTTGTGCTTGTCGTTGTAGGAGACGAGGTCGCGCAGCGTGAAGCCGTCGTGGGCCGTGACGAAGTTGATGGAGGCGAACGGGCTGCGGCCGTCGTCGCCGTAGAGGTCGCTCGAGCCGGTGAACCGCGAGGCGAAGTCGGCGATCGACGCCTGGCTGCGCCAGAAGTCGCGCATCGTGTCGCGGTACATCCCGTTCCACTCGCTCCACAGCACCGGGAAGTTGCCGACCTGGTACCCGCCGGGCCCGACGTCCCACGGCTCGGCGATGAGCTTGACCTGCGACAGGACCGGGTCCTGGTGGATGGTGTCGAAGAACGTCCCCAGGCGGTCGACGTCGTAGAACTGCCGCGCGAGCGTGCTCGCCAGGTCGAAGCGGAAGCCGTCGACGTGGCACTCCTGGACGAAGTAGCGCAGCGAGTCCATGATCATCCGCAGGACCGCTGGGCTCACGGCGTTGAGCGTGTTGCCCGTGCCCGTGAAGTCCATGTAGAAGTGCGGGTCGTCGGGGACGAGCCGGTAGTAGGAGGCGTTGTCGACGCCCTTGAACGACAGCATCGGCCCGAGGTGGTTGCCCTCGGCGGTGTGGTTGTAGACCACGTCCAGGATCACCTCCAGGCCCGCGCGGTGCAGCGCCTTGACCATGCCCTTGAACTCGCGGAGGCTGCCCCCTGCCCCGCGGGCCGCCGCGTACGGCGAGTGCGGTGCGAGGTAGCCGATCGTGGAATAGCCCCAGTAGTTGGTCAGCCCTTCCTCGTGCAGGAACGACTCGTCGGCGATGTGGTGCACCGGCAGCAGCTCGACCGCCGTGACGCCCAGGTCCTTCAGGTAGCCGACGACCTCGTCGCTGGCCAGCCCGGCGTAGGTGCCCTGCAGCTCCTCGGGGAGACCCGGGAAGCGCTTGGTGAGCCCCTTGACGTGGGTCTCGTAGATCACCGTCTCGGTCCACGGGATGCGCGGGGAGCGATCGCCCTCCCAGTCGAAGGACTGGTCGACCACAACGCCCTTGGGGATCGCCGCAGCGCTGTCCTCGTCGTCGTACTCGAGGTCGGCGTCGTCGGTGATCTCGTCGTCGGGCGGCGTGTAGGGCAGCGCATTGGCGGCGTCCCAGTCGACGGTGCCGTCGATCGCCTTGGCGTAGGGGTCGATCAGCAGCTTGTTGGGGTTGAAGCGATGGCCCTCGGTCGGCGCGTAGCGGCCGAACACGCGGTAGGCGTAGCGCTGGCCCGGGCCGACGCCGGGCAGGTAGCAGTGCCAGTTGTGCGCGGTGTGGTCGACGACCGGAATCCGCTCCTCGTGGCCCTCGGCGTCGAACAGGCAGAGCTCCACGCCCTCGGCGTGCTCGCTGAACAGGGAGAAGTTGGTGCCCTCGCCGTCCCAGACGGGCCCGAGCGGGAACGGCTCGCCGGGCCAGACCTCGCGGCTCACGCCGGACCCTCCACCAGCGCGCCGGACAGGGGCGGCAGAACGACCGCCCCGTCGGAGCGCAGGTCCACGGCGTCGTGCGTGGCGAGCAGCAGCTCGCGGGCGTCGGCCGGCAGGGTCTGCTCGGCGTCGGAGAAGTTCATGATCATGGTGGAGCTCCCGCGGCGCACGCGCAGCCAGCGCGCCGCCTCGTCGAAGTCGATGTGGTCGACCGGGCCTCGCGGCAGGCTGCGGCGTGCGGCCAGGAGGCGCGTGTAGAGGTCGCGCAGCGTGTCGTCGCCGCGGCGGGTCAGCGTCGAGCGCTCGAAGGTCGCCGGATCCTGTGGATCGGGGACCTCCTCGCCGGCGAAGTGCGCGAACGAGGCGAACTCGCGGCGGCGCCCGTCGCGCGTCGCGTCGGCGATCTCCTGGTCGATGTGGTCGGTGAAGAACTGGAAGGGCGCCTCCTCGCCGTACTCCTCGCCCATGAACAGCATGGGCGTGTACGGCGAGAGCAGTGTGACGAAGGCGGCCAGGCGCCGGGCGTCGGCGGGGAGGCGATCGCCGAGCGCCCGGTTGCCGACCTGGTCGTGGTTCTGGTCGAAGACGACGAAGCGCTCGGGCGGGCAGCCGGCGGCCGGCGCGCCGAACCGGCGCTGGCGGAACTCCGACCAGCGGCCGTCGTGCAGGTGCGGGTCGCGGAAGACGTGGGCGAGGTCTGCCACGGAGCCGAACTCGGCGTAGTAGCCCTCGTGCTCGTCGGTGACCAGCGTGCGCACCGCGTGGTGGACGTCGTCGGCCCAGGCGGCGTCGCAGCCCCAGCCGCCGTGCGCGGCGTCGCGAACCACCTTGGGGTCGTTGAGCCCCGACTCGGCGATCACGAGCGCGTGCCAGCGCTGTGCGTGGACGCGGCGCACCAGCTCGGCGACAAGGTGCTCGGCGCTCTGGTCGAAGATGGCGTGGACGGCATCGAGGCGCAGGCCGTCGAGGTGCAGGTCGCGGATCCACATCTCCGAGGCCTGGACCGCCCACTCGCGCACGGGCCCCGACCACGCGTCGTCGTAGTTGAGGGCCTCGCCCCAGAAGGTCGCGTACCGGTCGGTGAAGTAGGGCCCGAACGCGCGCAGCGCCTGCTCGCCCGAGGCGCCGACGTGGTTGAGGACCAGGTCGAGGATCACGCCGAGGCCCTCGGCATGGGCCGCGTCGACCAGGCGCTGCAGGCCGTCGGGGCCGCCGTAGGCCTCGTGGGCCGCCCAGACGTAGACGCCGTCATAGCCCCAGCCGCGGCGGCCGGGGAAGTCGGCGACCGGCATCAGCTCGATGGCGGTGACGCCGAGCTCGCGCAGCTCACGCAGGTGCCCGATGACCGCGTCGAAGGTCCCCTCCGGCGTGAACGTCCCGACGTGCAGCTCGTAGACGACGAGGTCCTCGAGCGCGACGCCGCCCCACCCGTGGTCAGTCCACGTCCAGGCGCCGGGATCGACCACCCGCGACGGGCCCCGCAGCCCCTCGGGCTGCAGCCGCGTCGCGGGGTCGGGCCGGCGCCTGCCGTCGATGATGTAGGCGTAGTCGTCGCCGGCGGCGGCCGGCACGGTCGCCACCCAGGTGCCGTGGCCCTCGTCCTGCATCGGGTGCTCGACCTCGCCGAGCACCAGACGCGGCTGGTGCTCCAGCGAGAACACGCGGAACCGCACCTGCCCGTCGGAGACGGGGGTGGCGCCCAGCGGCTGCTCCCAGGGGAGAGTGGTGACGGCGGACATCGGTGAGACGGGTTCTCCTTCGGAGGGCGGTTCAGAACACGTTGGCCGAGAGCCGATCCGACGCGAAGGACTCGGCGCACTTCGCCTCACGCTCAGAACACATGGGACGAAAGCCAATCTGAGGCGAAGAACGCGGCGAACAGCGGGACGAGCGCCCACATGATCGGATGGATCTCCTGCGCGCGACGGCGCGCGAGCATGGTGACGACGTACCCGAAGACGCCCAGGCCGATCCCCGCCGAGATGGAGAAGGTCAGTGGGACGCCCACGATGACCAGGAAGGCGGGCACCGCGCTCTCGGGATCGTTCCAGTCGATGCCCTGGACCAGCTGGATCATCAGGTAGCCGACCATCACCAGCGCCGGCGCGATCGCCGGGTGGATGGTGGTGTCCTTGCCGACCGCCACGCCCTGGCCCACGACGGCGATCAGCGGCACGAAGAAGATCGTCAGCGCGAACAGCGCGCCGGTGACCACCGAGGCCAGCCCGGTGCGCGCGCCCTCGGCGACGCCGGCGCCGCTCTCGACGTAGGTGGTGACCGACGAGACGCCCATCGCGCCGCCGCCGACCGCGGCGACGGAGTCGACGAGCAGCAGGGGCCGGATCCTGGGGACCTCGCCGTGCTCGTTCAGCAGCCCGCCGGCGCTCGTGACCGCGTAGGCCGTGCCGACCGTGTCGAAGAAGTCGGTCATGAACAGGGCGAAGATCACCGGCACGAGCGTCCAGGTCAGCGCATCCGACAGGGCCGAGGCCGACAGGCCGTCGCCGATCGTCGACAAGTCGCCGGAGTGCGGCCAGCGCGCAAGGGCGCTCGGGCCGTCGAGCACGCCGAAGATCAGCCCGAGGATCGTCGACGTGGCGATCCCGAAGAGGATCGCGCCGCGCACGTTGGCGGCGGCCAGTCCGAGCCCCGCGAGGATGCCCGCCAGCGCGATGAGCGCGGGGCCGGTCGACAGGTCCCCCAGCCCGATGCCGGTCGCCGGGTCGTTGACCACGATGCCGCCGTCGCGCAGGCCGACCAGCGTGATGAACAACCCGATGCCGACGCCGATGGCGAGCTTCAGCGACGTGGGCACGGCGCGGACGACCGCCTCGCGCAGCCCGGCGAGGACGAGCACCACGGCGACGGCGCCCTCCAGCACGATGCACGCCATCCCCACGTCGGGCGAGACGTGGCGGCCGAGGATGATGTCGAATGCCACGACCGCGTTGATCCCCAGGCCCGACGCGAGCGCGAACGGCAGGTTGGTGGCCAGCCCCATCAGGATCGTGAAGCCCGCCGCGGCGAGCGCGGTGGCGACCGCGACGGCGTTGAACGGCAGGCCGGCGGCCGACAGGATCGCCGGGTTGACGAACACGATGTAGGACATCGTGAGGAACGTGACGGTGCCGCCGAGCACCTCGCGGCGGACCGTGGTCCCGCGCGTGGCGAGGTCGAAGGAACGCAGTGCCGTGCTCAGGGTCAGTCCTCGGGCGCGAACCACAGGACGCCGAGCGGCGGCAGCGTCATCGGCGCCGAGGTCGGCTGGCCGTGCCACGGCAGGGGCTCGGCGTCGACGCCGCCCAGGTTGCCCGTGCCCGAGCCGCCGTACTGCTCGGCGTCGGTGTTGAGCACCTCGCGCCAGCGCCCGCTGCGCGGCAGCCCCACCCGGTAGCCCTCGCGCGGGATCGGCGTCAGGTTCATGACGCACACCAGGACGCGGCCGTCGCTCGACGTGCGCGCGAAGGCGATCACGCTGTTCTCGGCGTCGTTGGCCTCGATCCAGAAGAAGCCCTCGGGATCCTCGTCGCGCTGCCAGAGCGCCGGCTCGTCGCGGTAGGCGGAGTTGAGGTCGCGCACCAGGTTCTGCACGCCCGCGTGGCCACGGTCCTCGAGCAGATGCCAGTCCAGCGACCGCTCGGCCGACCACTCGTCGACCTGCGCGAACTCCTGGCCCATGAACAGCAGCTTCTTGCCCGGGTGTGCCCACTGGTAGGCGTACAGCGCGCGGACGTTGGCCCGCTTCTGCCAGTCGTCGCCGGGCATCCGCGAGTAGATGGTGCCCTTGCCGTGGACGACCTCGTCGTGGCTGAGCGGCAGGATGAAGTTCTCGCTGAAGGCGTACATCAACGAGAACGTCAGCTCGTGGTGGTGGTAGCGCCGGTGGATCGGGTCGTGCTGGAAGTAGTCCAGCGTGTCGTGCATCCACCCCATGTTCCACTTGAACCCGAAGCCCAGGCCGCCCACGTAGGTCGGGCGCGACACTCCCGGCCACGCGGTCGACTCCTCGGCGGCGGAGATCACGCCGGGCTCGCGGGCGTGCAGGACCTCGTTGAGCTCCTTGAGGAACGCGACGGCCTCGAGGTCCTCGCGACCGCCGAACTGGTTGGGGATCCACTCCCCCGCCTTGCGCGAGTAGTCGAGGTACAGCATCGACGCCACGGCGTCGACCCGCAGCCCGTCGGCGTGGTACTCATGGCACCAGAACAGGCCGGAGGCCAGCAGGAAGTTGCGGACCTCGTTGCGGCCGAAGTTGAAGACCAGCGTGCCCCACTCCGGATGGGCGCCGCGGCGCGGGTCGGCGTGCTCGTAGAGCGCGGTGCCGTCGAAGCGCGCCAGCGCCCAGTCGTCGCGCGGGAAGTGCGCCGGCACCCAGTCCAGCAGGACCCCGATGCCGTGCTCGTGCATGCGCTCGACGAACGCCTTGAGGTCGTCGGGCGTGCCGAGGCGCGGGTCGGGCGCGAAGTAGCCGGTCACCTGATAGCCCCAGGAGCCGGTGAACGGGTGGGCCATCACCGGCAGCAGCTCGACGTGGGTGAACCCGAGGTCGTTGGCGTAGGCGGCCAGCTCGTCGGCGAGCTGCGCGTAGGTCAGCACGCCGTCGGGGTTGTCGGGGTCGCGACGCCACGAGCCCAGGTGCACCTCGTACACCGAGACGGGCTGCGCATGCGGGATCTGCTCGCGGCGCTGCGCGATCCACGCGTCGTCGTCCCACTCGTGCCTGCTGCGCGAGACGATCGCCGCGGTCTTGGGCGCGACCTCGACCTCGCGGGCGTACGGGTCGGTCTTCAGCCGGATCTCGCCGTCCTGCGTGCGGATCTCGAACTTGTAGAGCGCGCCTTCGCCGACGCCCGGGAGGAAGAGCTCCCAGATCCCGGAGGAGCCGAGCGCCCGCATCGGGTTCAGCCGGCCGTCCCAGCTGTTGAACTCGCCGACGACCGCGACCGCCTTGGCCGACGGAGCCCAGACCGCGAACGCGGTTCCCTCTACGCCGTCGACGGTCCGCAGGTGGCCGCCGAGGTACTCGTAGATCTCCTCGTGGCGGCCCTCGCCGGCCAGGTGCAGGTCCAGCTCGCCGACGGTCGGCGGGAAGGCATAGGGGTCGGGCGCGGTGACCGCGACGCCGTCGGGGTAGCGCGTCTGCACCTCGTAGCGCAGCGGCGGCTTGACGCCGTCGGCATGCGCGGCCCACAGGCCGGCGGGGTGCACGAGCTCGCAGCCGTAGTCGAGGCCGCCGTCCACGTGGATGCCGACGTGCTCGGCGCCGGGGCGCCAGGCACGGACGATCGTGCCTCCATCGCCGTCGTCGTGCGGGCCGAGCAGCCGGTGCGGGTCGCCCAGCTCGCCCTTGGCCAGGGCGTCGGCATCCGTCTGCCAGGCCTTCGTGAAGCGGTCCTCTGACATCTGGCGGCTCATGCCTCCGGCTCCCTTTCGGGGTCGAGGAGTCGGGCGATCCCGGCAACGGGGATCTTGACCCAATCCGGGCGGTTGTCCAGCTCGTAGCGCAGCTCGTAGACGGCCTTCTCCAGCTCGAAGACGGCCAGCAGGCGCTCGACGGCGGCGCGGCCGGGCGGCAGCAGGCTCGCGTCGGTCTCATGGAGGTAGCCGTCGAGGTAGGCGGCCCGCACCTCGTCCTCCCAGCCCCCCGGCGCGCTCGTGCCGTGCAGCAGGTCGGAGGCGGTCGCGGCGTAGGCGAAGGAGCGGAGCATGCCCGCGACGTCGCGCAGCGGCGAGCGCTTGCGGCGGCGCTCGACCAGCGTGCGCGCCGGCTCGCCCTCGAAGTCGAGGACGGTCCAGCCGCCGTCGTCGGTGTGCATGACCTGGCCGAGGTGGAAGTCGCCGTGGTGGCGGATCACGCGCCCGGCGGAGCCGACGTTGGTCAGCGTCCGCAGCTTCTCGCGCACCTCTTCGCCACGCCCGCGGATCGGTGCCAGCTCGTCGCCGTCGGGCAGCCCGACGAACACGGACTCGATCTCCTCGTCGACGGTGGCGGTCAGCAGCCCGAGCGCCTCGGCCGAGGTCTCCTCGGGCGCGAACGCCGGGTCCTGGTTCTCGGAGCCGAGCACGGTGTGCAGGCGCCCGGTGACCTCGCCCAGCGCTTGTGCCCGGGGGACGAACCGCGCCGGGTCCTCCGCCAGGTCGGCCAGCGCCAGGTCCCAGCCGTCGGTCGCGCCGACGAGGAACTCCTGGACGATGCCGAGCGTCGCGTCGATCAGGCGGCCGGAGTGCGCGTACCAGCCGCGCAGCGCCGCGATGTGCGGGAAGTCGCGCTCGGTGAGGAAGCGCAGGATCTCCAGCTCCGGGTTGGGCCCGGCGCCCAGGCGGCGATAGGCCTTGAGCACGAGACGATCGTCGAGCACCACGGACGAGTTGGACTGCTCGGCGCCCATCGGGCGCACGGTGCCGACCTCGCGCAGGCCGGCGGGTGGGTGGGGCAGGGTCCGGAACTCGGCGACGCCCTGGCCGGTGGCGATGTCGGTGTTCTCGGCGATGAGGTGGACGAGCTGGCGGACCATGTCGTCGTCGGTCATCGCGTCATAGATCGCCATGCCGTCGTTGACCGCGATGACGCCCTCGGTCCACTCGCCTTCGGGACGGGCGCCGATGGGCAGCTGGTAGAGCTCGTGGGTGCCGGGCAGGAACTCGACCTCGAGCACGGCGATGCCCAGCGGCTGCTCGGTCAGCGGGATCGTCTCCAGCACGCGGAAGTGCGCGACCTCGCGCGACTTGGACCCGAACCAGCGCTGGGCCAGCACGAACTCCCGCAGCTCGTCCTCACTCGGCAGGCGCAGCTCTCGGGTCGGGCTCATGCAGGTGCCTCCTGATCGTCGTCGTCGTCCTCGTCGGGGTCCTTCTCCAGCACGAACCAGAAGAACCCGCGCGGCGCGAGGGTCAGCAGGTACGGAAGCTCGCCGATGCGCGGGAAGCGCGAGCGGCCGAACATCTCCACCGGGTAGCGGCCCTCGAACTCCGAGAGGTCCAGCTCGACGGCCTGCGCCGAGCGCGCGACGTTGTGCACGCACATGATCACGTCGTCGGCGTAGGTGCGCAGGTGGGCAAAGATGTGCGGGTTGTCGGGGTGCAGCGGCCGGTACTCGCCCAGCCCGAACACCGGGTGCTCCTTGCGCAGCGCGATGAACCGGTGCAGCCAGCGCAGCAGCGACGTCGGCGTGCGCAGCTGCGCCTCGACGTTGACGGCCTGGAAGCCGTAGACCGGGTCCATCAACGGCGGCGCGTAGAGCTGGGCGAAGTCGGCCCGGCTGAACCCGCCGTTGCGGTCGCCCGTCCACTGCATCGGGGTACGGACGCCGTCGCGGTCGCCGAGGTAGATGTTGTCGCCCATGGCGATCTCGTCGCCGTAGTAGAGGACGGGCGAGCCCGGCAGCGAGAAGAGGATCGCGGTCATCAGCTCGATCTCGTCGCGCCCGTTGTCCAGCAGCGGGGCGAGACGGCGGCGGATGCCGACGTTGATCTTCATCCGCGGGTCCTTGGCGTACTCGCCGTACATGTAGTCGCGCTCCTCGTCGGTCACCATCTCGAGCGTCAGCTCGTCGTGGTTGCGGAGGAACAGGCCCCACTGCGCGGTGCGCGGGATCTCGGGGGTGCGCTCGAGGATCTCGAGCATCGGCGTCGCGTCCTCGCGCCGCAAGGACATGAACATGCGCGGCATCACGGGGAAGTGGAACGCCATGTGGCACTCGTCGCCCTCCCCCTGGCCGTAGTAGGCGACGACGTCCTCGGGCCACTGGTTGGCCTCGGCGAGCAGGACGCGGTCGGGGTACTCCTCGTCGACGGTCTTGCGCACCTTGCGCAGGAACTCGTGGGTCTCCTCGAGGTTCTCGCAGTTGGTGCCCTCGCGCTCGTAGAGGTAGGGCACGGCGTCGAGGCGGAAGCCGTCGAGGCCGCGGTCCAGCCAGAACCGCAGCACGTCCATCATCTTCTGGTGGACGACCGGGTTGTCGTAGTTGAGGTCGGGCTGGTGGGAGAAGAACCGGTGCCAGTAGTACTGGCCGGCGACCGGGTCCCAGGACCAGTTCGACGTCTCGGTGTCGGTGAAGATGATGCGCGCGTCCTGGTACTTCTCCTCGGTGTCGGACCACACGTACATGTCGCGCTCCGGCGACCCGGCCGGCGCGTTGCGCGCCTGCTGGAACCACTCGTGGTCGCTGGAGGTGTGGTTCATCACGAGGTCGGCGATGACGCGGATGCCGCGCTCGTGCGCCGCCAGGATGAAGGTCTCGAAGTCCTCGACGGTGCCGTAGTCGGGGTGGATCGCGTAGAAGTCGGCGATGTCGTAGCCGCCGTCGCGCAGGGGACTGGCGAACATCGGCAGCAGCCAGATGCAGTCGACGCCCAGCCACTGCAGGTAGTCGAGCTTCTCGGTCAGCCCGACGAAGTCGCCGGAGCCGTCGTCGTTGCCGTCGTAGAACCCGCGCATGTGGATCTCGTAGAAGATCGCGCGCTTGAACCAGAGCGGGTCGCGCTCGAACCAGTGCGTCGGGTCGGCCGGGCTGAGCGGCACGATCGCCGTCCCCGGGTCGGTGTCGGGCGGCGAGCCCTCCGCCTTCTCGAAGCGGGTGGGTACGCCGGACTCCGAGCCCTCACGGTCCTGGATGCTCATGCGCCGATGATTCGGAAGACGTGGGCCTGGCGCTCGCCGGGGACGAGGCGGACGAAGTTGCCGCCGATGCGCCAGTCGTAGCGCGAGCCGTCCAGCAGGTCCTGCACCTGGAAGGCCGGCGGGAGGCCGAGATGCGCGGGGACGTCGATCAGGCCTTCCTGTGCCCATTGCGGGTCGAGGCAGACGACCGCGAGCACGGTGTCGCCCTCGTGGCGCTTGACGTAGGCGATGAGCCCGTCGTTGGCGGTGTCGAGGAACTCGACGTTGGAGAGGTGCTGCAGCGCGGGGTGCGCGCGGCGTGCCTCGTTGAGCAGGCGCACCAGCCCGTTGAGCGGCGCGCCTTCGAGCGTGCGCTCCTTGGCCTCGTACTTCTCGGAGTCGAGGTACTCCTCGCTGCCCTCGCGCACGGCGGTGTGCTCGATCCACTCATAGCCCGAGTAGATCCCGTAAGTCGGGCTGAGCGTCGCGGCGAGGACGAGCCGCGACTCGAACGCCGGGCGCCCGCCGTGCTGCAGCTGCTCGGTGAGGATGTCGGGGGTGTTGGCGAAGAAGTTGGGGCGGAAGTAGTCGCTGGTCTGGTAGGCGAGCTCGAGGACGTACTGCTCGAGGTCCCAGCGCGTCTGCTGCCAGGTGAAGTAGGTGTAGGACTGGTTGAACCCGGCCTTGGCCAGCGTGCGCATCACCGCGCGGCGGGTGAACGCCTCGGCGAGGAACACGACCTCGGGGTGCTTGGCGCGGACCTCGCGGATCAGCCACTCCCAGAAGGCGAGCGGCTTGGTGTGCGGGTTGTCGACGCGGAAGACCGTCACGCCGCGGTCGACCCAGAGCAGGACGATGTCCAGCAGGGCGTTCCACAGGTTCTTCCAGTCGTCGGACTGGAAGTTGACGTTGTAGATGTCCTGGTACTTCTTGGGCGGGTTCTCGGCGTACTTCAGCGAGCCGTCGGGGCGGCGATGAAACCACTCGGGATGCTCGGTGAGCCAGGGGTGGTCGGCCGAGCACTGGATCGCGAAGTCGATCGCGATGTCCATGCCGTGCTCGCGCGCGGTGCCGACGAGCGCCGCGAAGTCCTCCAGCGTGCCGAGCTCGGGGTGGACGGCCTCGTGGCCGCCGGCGCCCTTCAGCCCGATCGCCCAGGGGCTGCCAGGATCGCCGGGACCGGCGGTCAGCGCGTTGTTGGCGCCCTTGCGGTTGGTCTCGCCGATCGGGTGGATCGGCGTCAGGTAGAGCACGTCGAAGCCCAGCGCGGCGATGTCGGGCACGGCGGCCGCCGTGCCGCGGAAGCCGCCCCACGAGCGCGGGAAGAGCTCGTACCAGCTGCCGAAGCGCGCGCGCACCGGGTCGACGTCGACCTCGAACGGCGCCTCGAGCGTCGTCGACTCCGAGCGGTCGGGGTGCCGCGCGATGGCCGCGGCCAGCTCCGGGCCCAGGCCGGCGTCGTGCTTGGCCTCCTCGGGCGCGGCGGGATCGGTCAGCGTCGCGATGGCGTGCTCGACGAGCCGGCGATCGGAGGACGACTTGATCCGCTGGGCGGCGGCCTGCAGCAGGACGACGCCCTCGCTCAGCTCGCCGGCGAGATCGTGCTGGCCGCCCTCGACCTTACGCCGGAGCTCCTCGCGCCAGGAGGCGAAGCGGTCGATCCAGGCCTCGATCGTCCACTGCCAGCGGCCGAGCGCGTCGACCGTGAAGCCACCGGTCCATGTGTCGCCGTCGACGTCGCGGTCGATGTGCGTCAGCGGCGCCTCGTGCCAGCGCCGGCCGCCCGGGGCCTTCCAGCGCACGACGGCCTTCAGGACGTCGTGGCCGTCGGCGAAGATGGTCGCCTCGACGTCCACGGGCTCGCCGGTGGTGCGCTTGGGCGCATAGCGGCCCCCGTCGATGACGGGCTCGGGCTCCAGGATCACGATCCGTGGAGGTGCGACCGGCTTGAGGCGTCGGTTGGCGCCACCGTCCTTGACGGTGCGCGACGTGGCAGGTTGGTCGGTTCCGCGAGCGGGCACTGTCGAGGACTCTTCCCAGAATGACGCGTGGCGAACGCGCAAATCCAGTGACTGACGATAGAACTCACCTCTCCCGACGGTCCAGCGGCGTCCAGCTGCACCTCACGTCGCTCCCCGGCGGCCGCCTCGGCCCCGAAGCCCGCGGCTTCGTGGACTGGCTCGCCGAGGCCGGCCAGTCGTGGTGGCAGATGCTGCCGCTGGGTCCGCCCGACCGCTACGGATCGCCGTACAAGGCCTCGTCGGCGTTCGCGGCGTGGCACGGCTTCCTGGAGTCGCCCGGCGCCGAGGTGACGCCCGAGGAGCTGGACGCCTTCCGCGAGCGCCAAGCGTTCTGGGCCGGCTCGCTGCCGGCCCGCATGCTGCCCGACCAGGTGCGCTTCGAGCGCGAGTGGGCGGCGCTGCGGGCCTACGCGCTGGAGCGCGGCGTGCGACTGATCGGGGACGTGCCGATCTACGTCGCGCCGGGCTCCTACGACCAGAAGGCGTGGCCGGAGCTGTTCCTCGACGGGGTCGTCGCCGGCGTCCCGCCGGACGCGTTCACGGCCGCGGGCCAGCGCTGGGGCAACCCGATCTACGACTGGCCGGCGATGCAGCGGCGCCACTACCGCTGGTGGACGGAGCGCTTCCGCCGGACCTTCCAGCTCTACGACGTCGCCCGCCTGGACCACTTCCGCGCGTTCGTCGCGTACTGGGCGGTGCCGTCGGGCGACCGCGACGCCAGCGGCGGCACCTGGCGACGCGGGCCCGGGGCCGCGCCGTTTCGCGCCGGCGCGGCCGAGATCGGGCCGATGGCCTTCATCGCGGAGGATCTCGGCGTCATCACGCCGCCGGTCACCCGGCTGCGGCGCGCGCTCGGCTACCCGGGCATGGTCGTGCTCCAGTTCGCCTTCGACCCCGACGACCCGCGCGGGCCGCACCGCCTGGAGAACCACGGCGACGACGTCGTCGCCTACACCGGCACGCACGACACCGACACGCTGCGCGGGTGGTGGGACACGCTGGCGGCGCCGCGGCGTGCGGAGGCCGAGTCGGCGCTGCGCGAGGCGGGCCTGGCCGGCGACGACGTCGTGTGGGGCCTGATCCGGCTGTGGATGCGCTCGCCGGCCTCGCTCGTGATGCTGCAGGCCCAGGACGTCCTGGAGCTGGGCAGCGAGGCGCGGATGAACCTGCCGGGGACCGCGGGCGGCGCGTGGAAGTTCGCGCTGGAGCACGGCCAGCTGACGCCCGAGCACGCGCGGCGGCTACGCGCGGCGACCGAGGAGGCGGGCCGGCTTGGCTGACGGCGGTCCGGTGCTGGGGATCGGCGACTCGATCACCTGCGGACCGGAGGAGGGCGCGTTCGGCGTGCCGCCGCGCGCCTGGGCCCAGTGGCTGGCGGAGGCCCAAGACCTGCCGTTCCACCGCCTGGCCCAGCCCGGGGGGCTCACGCCGTGGATCGCCGACGCACTGCTGCCGCGCGCCCGCGAGGACTACTCGCTGGCCTGCCTGCACACCGGCACCAACGACGTGCGGGGGCTGGATTGGGACGCGGCGCGCTTCGAGGCGGCGTTGGTCCGGATCGTCGACGGGCTCCTGGCCCGCGCCTCGCGGGTGTGCGTGGCGACCATCCCCCTGGACCTCGGGCGCCCGCGAGCCGGTGCGAAGGTCGGCGAGCTCAACGCGATCGTGCGGCGCGTGGCGAGCGAGCGGGGCGCCACCGTGGTCGCGCTCGACGATCTCCGCGGGTGGCGCCACTTCTTCCCGGACGCCGTCCACCCGACCGCACTCGGCCAGCTGGAGATCGCGCGGCGCGCCGCGCGGGCCTTGGATCTGCGCCCGGATCCCGGTACGATGGCCGCCGTCCAGGAAGGTCGGCGCGCCGACGCGCGCTACGTCCTTTCGCGCCAAGTGGGGCATCTGGCCCGCGACTGGCGACGCAGAGCGGTTGAACGTAACGTTTGACCGCGAGAAGGGGACGAATCATCAGGTGCCGAAAAGGGCACCAACTGCTCCTTAGGAGCGCTTCATGCGGGAATGGGAACGTGCGTGTAGCGGATCTCCCCGACCCGTTGACCCCGAATACCCCTCCCTCCCTGATCGTGACTCGTGCATGCGTGATCAGCAGCACAGTTGCGTAAGCAACGACCGTGGCGTACAATCCCGACTGTAGTAATCGGGATTTGACCCGGAAAGGACCTTGTTGACCCCCTCCACACCCACCCTTACGTACGACGTCCTCGCGACCCCGCTGGATCAGCTCCTGCGTCGCGCGAGCCAGTACGAGCTGCTGAACCCCGCCAAGGAGATCGAGCTCGCGCAGCGCATCGAGCGCGGCGACCTCGAGGCGAAGGATCTGCTGGTGAACTCGAACCTGCGTCTCGTGGTGTCCGTTGCACGGCACTACGTCGGCCAGGGCCTGACCCTGGACGACCTCGTCCAGGAGGGCATGCTGGGCCTCATCCGCGCGGTCGAGAAGTTCGACTACCGCAAGGGGTACCGGTTCTCCACCTACGCGACCATCTGGATTCGCCAGGCGCTGCAGCGCGGCCTCGACAACACGGGCCGTACGATTCGCCTGCCCTCCCACATGTCGCAGCGTGCCCGGCGCATCGCCCGCGTCGAGCGCGAGCTGACCGCCGAGCATGGCGAGCCGCCGAGCGACGAGAAGATCGCCGCAGCGGCCGAGCTGGACATCGACGAGGTCGAGCTCCTGCGTGAGCGCGACCGCGCCCTGGCCAGCCTGGATCAGACCGTCGGCGACGACGGCGAGACGGCGCTGGGCGCCCTGCTGCCCGCCGACGGCGAGACCGTCGACGAGGAAGTCGAGCGCGAGACCGAGGCGTCGGCGCTCCGCGAGGCCGTCGATCGCCTGCCCGAGGAGGAGCGCGAGGTCATCCACCTCCGCTTCGGCACCGGCGGCGACGGCGAGCACACGCTGGTCCAGGCCGCCCGCCGTCTGGGCATGCCCCCGAGCAAGGCCCGGCAGGCCGAGGAGCGCGCGCTGCGCCGCCTCGCCTCCGACGGGGACGTCAAGTCCCTGCGCGTCGCCGCGTAAGAGCGTCGATCTCCGCCGGCGCCGCTGGTGCGGCGAACCGGCGCGTCGCCGCGTAAGAGCGTCGATCTCCGCCGGCACGCCGAGCCTCGGCTCGATCAGTTGCAACGATGGGCGGCGCCATG
>DASYLT010000217.1:0-3685 GCA_036009425.1 Baekduia sp.
GCACAGCGGCCACATCCTCGCCATGCGCTGCACGGACTCGGAATGCGTCTACGCGAGCGTGCACGGGACGACGCACCGCGCGGGGGCGCTTGCGTTGTTGAAGGGCCTGCGGCCGGTCGACTAGGAGCGCGCACCCGACGCGGCGCTGGCGCCGCCTACGCTCGTTCGTCAACGCGACAGTGCCCACCAGCGGCAGCACGGCGGCACCCCCGACCTTCCTTACGGAACACGGGCCGCGCTGGGAGAGCGGTGGGGTCAAGATGCCCATGAGCGACCTCCTGGCCAGCCAGATCATCGACTGCTACACGCACAACGCGAGTCACGCCAGCCCGCACAGCAATGGGTTGTTTCCACTAGCTCATCGTGGCTAACCAGAACTTCGATACCGGTCGGCGAGACTACGCGACCGGCGCGGAGCGCACCGCGTCGCTGGCGGCCTTCCAGGGCCACAGTGACCCGAACCGCAGCTGCCCATGATCGCCTCCCTGACGCCCACTCCCGTCGTCGCGGACACCCCGTTGTCGATCATCCGCCCGCCGCTGGGCGTGGTGGTCTTCAGCCGCTACGACCCGGCAACCAAGCGGTTTCGGCTGGCGGAGCGCAGCGCCAGCGGCGAGGTTGGGACGTTCAGGATCCGGTCGCGAAAGGTGGCGTTCGACGTCGACGTGGGACCTGATGAGCACGGGCGCGAGGTGGCGGTCTACTCGCGCTGCGCCGTGGAGCCAGCGTTGGGCTCCCCGGGTGCGGCAATGACGTACTACCGGACCGGCAGCGCGTGTCGGCTCTATGAGCTGTCGCTGGCTACTGGGCACGAGCGCCGATTGAAGACGACCACCGAGCGGTCGGGGCCTGACTTCCTGCCATCGATCTGGCGGGGCCGTCTGGCCTGGGTACATGTGGAGCGGGGCGCGCTGACGCTGCGGCTGCGCGACGGCGGCCGGGTCCGGCGCCTGCCCGCCGGCACTGCGAGCGCTGACCGTCTCGGCGGCGAGCTTCCCGCGCCGGGCGTGATCGGGCTGGATTTGCGCGACGATCGCCTCTCGCTCGTTTGGTCCTACTACGACCTTCACGACAGCTGCGGAGCCGACCCGCCGTTTGGACGGACCCCGGTCGACGAAGTGTGGTCCTACCGCTTCGGGCTCTCGCGCCGACGCGTCGCGCATGCCGGCTGTCGCGGAGACGCCGCCGCGCGGATCGGCTGGGCGCGGCGCACGCCGTCTGGCCTGAGCTACAGCGCCACGATCGCCAAGGCCGAGACGCTCGTCGGTCCGACGGGCCGCACGCCGCTCACGATCCCGGCCGGTACGAACTTCGTGCAGAGTTTTGCGCGGCTCGACGACGGTCGCACCGCGGTCACCTGGGACGGCAGCACGTCCGGCCTCGCCGTGGGTAGGGCGCAGATCACAGGTGCCTGATCCACCTGTGGGCGCGCGATCGGTGCTCGGATGGTCGCCCTTCGTCAGCCCGTCGCTGGTCGCTGGTCGCTGGGAGCGCTGCCAGGCCGAGGCGCTCGAGGATCTCGGTTCTGCGGGATCCCACTTCGGCGTCGACGACGACCACAACTAGGTCGTCGGGGTGGCCGTAGTCCAGGCGGTATTCGAGAAGTTGGGCCAGCGCCTTCAAAGATGACGTGCTCGCCTCGCGGGCTGCGTCCTCGTTAGGTCGATGGCCGCCGGGATCTCCTCGGGGTCGGTCCAACCGTCGCGCTGCAGCCCGACGTGAAGGTGCGCGAGCAGTTGGTGATGGCCCTGCTGGGCCGTCTCGCGTAGCGCTCGTGCCTCGGCGTCGTCCTCCTTGCTGGGCTCGGAGGACGTTGGAATCCTGGACGGGTCGAACGGTCGAGCTCTGTGCATCCCGACACGTGCCTCGGGTGCGCCCTGTGCCGGCCCGCCATCATCCGCCAGCCCGAAGTCGCGGACGGCCGCGTACAGCGCCTTGCGCGCGGCGTCGTCGTCGCCGAGCACGCTCAGGCCGCGCCGGATGAACTCGTCGAGCCGGAACTGGTCCGGGCCGGCGACCTCGACCACGCCGTCGACCGGCGCGCCCGCGGCGACCCGGCCGACCGCGGCCGCGACGTCGTCGGCCGCCATCGGCTGGATGCGCGCGTCGCCGAGCCGCCCGGGCAACAGCGCGGGCGAGCGCTTCCAGCCCTCGCTGCGTTACGAGAAGCTCGCCGCGACCGGGCCACCCGGGCGTCGGCGTCGTCGTCTTCTCCGCGCGGCGCGCGGTCAGGGCCCGGTGGCTTTGGGCCATGGAACGCTGCTTCATGGCCCAAACTGTGTTGGCGTATAACTAGAGAATCCCGTCGCGGGTGGCGGCGCAGATGGTCGGCACCGTCGGCCGGAAGCCGAGTTCGTGGGCGAGTGTCGGGTCCATACGGCCCGACCATGGGTTGGCCAGTGGTTGTGCCGTTCCCTCTAGCGGGTTGTCGGCGATTTCGGCCATCTCGTAGACGGTGACCGGCCGGTCGTCGGTGATGTTGACGATCCGCCCATCCATCGCGCCGGTCAGCGCCAGGCCGACGGCGGTCATGATGTCGCGGTGGTGGGCGACGGAGTAGGTGTGCGCGGGGTGGAGCCCGAAGCGCGAGGCCAGTGCGGGCATCGACTCCAGGTGCCCGTCGCCGTCGCCGTAGACGAACGGGAGGCGCAGGATCGCCCAGGTCAGGCCGCTGTCAGGCAGGAGCGCTTCGGCGGCCAGCTTGCTCGCCGGGTAGGCGGCGGTCGGCGCGCATGCGTCGCCCTCCCGGCTCGGGCGCGGCGTGTCGGCGTTGTAGACGTTGCCCGTACTGGCCATGACGAAGCGCGCTCCCGGCGCCTGGGCTTGGGCGGCGGCGATCAGATTGCGCGTGCCGTCGAGGTTTGCGCGCCAGATCGCGGCCTCGTCGCCGGTGCGGAAGAGCGCGGCGAGGTGGACGATGGCTTCGACGCCATCGACCGCCTGCGCAAGGGCGGCGGGATCGTCGAGGTTGCCGCGGAGGGCGGTCGTGCCCGGCGGCAGCGCGATGTCGCCGCGGACGAGCGCGCGGCAGTCGAAGCCGGCGTGGGCGAGGCGGGGCAGCAGCCGCGAGCCGACGAGGCCGGTCGCGCCGGTGAGCAGGATGGAGGTCATGGTTGTCCTTGTGGCTGATCGTCAGTATCGCTGACGATCAGCGT
The DNA here is from genome assembly GCA_036009425.1 of Baekduia sp. Lineage (GTDB taxonomy): Bacteria > Actinomycetota > Thermoleophilia > Solirubrobacterales > Solirubrobacteraceae > Baekduia. The sequence goes on from DASYLT010000217.1 coordinate 3,156, forward strand.
AGCAGTAGTCTTGAGGTATGTCCAGTGAGGAGGACCTCGGGCCGCAGCTCAGCGGCCGGCTCGCTTACTTGCTCAAGCGGGCGCACCTCGCGCTCGCCGACCTGCACGAGGAGCTGCTGGCGCCGGTCGGCGTCAACCACCGCGAGCTGGCGATCCTCCTGCTCCTCGACGCGCGCGAGCCGGAGTCCCAGCAGCAGGTGGCCGGCCGGCTCGGCGTCGACCGGACGACGATGGTCGCCCTGATCGACGCGCTGGAAGGCAAGGGTCTCGTGGCGCGCCGCCCGGACGCCGCAGACCGGCGCCGCAACGTCATCGCGCTCACGGGCGCCGGCCGCAAGACGCTGCGTCGGGCGACGCGCGCCAGCGACCAGGCCGAGCAGCGCCTCCTCGCCGACCTCGACCAGGCCGAGGCCACGCACCTTCGCAGCTTGCTGAGCCGCGTCGCGGCTCCAGGGCGGGACCGCTGACCAGTCCGTGCGAGTGAGGAGCGATCGCCGGCTCGGTGCGGTGTCGCCGTCGGTATGAGCGCA
>DASYLT010000218.1:0-36906 GCA_036009425.1 Baekduia sp.
ATACCCGTCGGCCGTCCGGCGCACCGTCGCGGTGCGGCAGAACGCGCTGGCGCTGCACGTGCCGCGCTCGGCTCTCGATGCCTCGCCGCCCCGCATGGTGTGGCGCGACGCCGCGGGCGCCGTCGTCCGCGTGGTCACGCGCTGACCGCCGCGGCGATCAGCGCGTCTCGGCGTACCGCGCCGCCACCACCTCGGGCTGCTCGAGCACCTTGCCCGCCGCCACGTCCCACGCCAGGCGGATGTACTGCGCGTGCGTCCACGCCAGCGGCGTGGCCGAGAACGTCGGCGTGCCGGGCTTCAACGGCTCGTCGCCGGCCGGCGGCCGCGTGTCCCAGACCTGCTCGGGGAGCATGCCGCCGGGCCCGGCCGAACCCGCCATCGCGGTCAGCTGCGCCTCGGCGCCGGCGGCGTCGCCGGCCGCGAGCTGCTGCTCGCCGCGCTCGCCGTTGAGCAGCGGCCACGCCCGGCCGAGCGTCAGGAACGAGTCGTCGGGCAGGCCGAACTCCCAGGGGTCGCCGTTGCGCTTCTCGCCGTAGCCGTCGAAGGAGGCGCGATGCCAGAAGAAGCCCTGAGCGGTGTCGACGCCCAACTGCTCGTCGACCACCTTCAGCGAGTTGACGACGGTCGGGTCGTCGGCCGGCAGGACGCCGAGGCGCACGAGGTCGAGGAAGCTCGGGTCCACGACCGTGCGCTGGTCGGCGGCCGAGGGGCCGCTGTCGCCGATCTTGTAGGTCGTCGGCGCGTTCGGATCGCCGTCCTTGGACAGGCGCAGGAAGTAGGCGTCGGGCGAGTACGGCCCCGTCGTCGTCGCCGTCCAGGCCTTGACCTTCGCCTGCCAGGCGTCGGCGGTGGCGAGGTAGCGCTCCGCGGAGGCCGTGTCGCCGTTGGCCTTGGCGATGTCGGCCGCGCACACGAGGCCAGCGATCTCGCTGGCGATCGTCGCCGGGGAGTAGCCGGACTGGTTCTCCCAGCGTTCCTGCGGCGTCCACGGCGCCTGGTGGCCGTCCTGCGTGAAGCCGATCAGGAAGTCGGCGGCGCGCTGCACGTGCGACCAGCTGGCGGCGTCGGTGCGCCCGAGCTGATGGGCGAGCACGATCGGCAGCGCGACCTCGTCGAGCTGCAGGCCGGTCCACACCGGGGTGCCGTCGACCCGCGAGTTCTGCGGGAACGAGCCGTCAGGCTTCTGCTGGGTGTCGAACAGGTAGTCCAGCGCGCGGTTGGCGCCGCCCGTGTCGCCCGCCGCGATCAGCCCGGTGGCGATCTGGTAGAGGTCGCGCGACCAGACGAGGTGGTACGGGCCCGACGGCGTCTCCTTGCTCCAGACCCACGGCATGGTCGGCGACGCGACGTAGGCGCCGCGGTGCGTCTTGTCCTCGCTGGCGGCGAGCGTCATGACCGAGGTCCGGTACAGGCGCCGCTGGTCGCCGCCCTGCAGGGAACGGGGCGCGCCCTTGACGCCCGCGAGGTAGTCGCGCCAGCCGCCGGCGTAGGCATTCGCCGTCCGGCCGAAGCCCTGGCCGAGCGACGCGCGGGCAGCCGCGAGCGCCGCGCCGGGGTCGGCCCCGAAGCCGAGGGCGATCGTCGCGTGCCCGTCGTGCCGGCCCCGGCCAAGGTCGAGCTGCGCGGTCTGGACGAGGTTGCCGGCGGCGGCCGAGTCGTAGTGCGAGTCCATGCGCCCGTCGGGCAGCAGGTCGGCCCAGCCGTCGCTCGTGCCGCGGAAGCCGTTGGAGGTCGCCTGGAAGGCGGGACGAGCGATCAGCGCGCTGGCCGCTCCCGCGTCGCTGGCGACCAGCGCGCCGTCGGTCGTCGCCCCGGCATCGTCGTCGCGCGTGTTGGAGAGCGCCGGGTCGTAGAGCGCGTAGAGGTCATAGGCGCCGCCGTGGCGGGAGGAGAAGCGCACGTCGGCCAGCACGGTGTTCTGCGCGGGGTCGGTGACGTAGGTGGCGTCGAGGCGCCAGCCGTCCTCGCGCGCCCGGAACGTCTGGGCGTAGGTGAGGCTGCGACCGTCGACCTGGGTGGTCGTGACGTCGGCGGCGTCAGCGGCGGCGACCGCGGTGCCGGCGCGCCGGTCGGCCACGACGAACTGCAGCGCGCGGGCGCTGGGCGTGCCGAGGTCGGGATAGAAGATCTCGCCGAGGCCGCCCTCCTTCTGGACGGTGAGCCACACCTTGCTGTCGCCCGTCGCAGACGTCTCGAAGCCCGACTTGTCGGCGGGCAGGAAGCCCTCCTGAGTGCCCGGACCTCCGGGCGCCGGCGCCGCGCGCGCCGCGGCCGTGGAGCCGGTGGCGGCGAGCCCGACGCTCGCGATCGCAGCGACGAGCAGACGTACGTAGGACGACATGGGACCCCTCCCTCGTGGTCTTGCGTCGGTACCCGGCAGACTGCGCCACGACTCTCGGGCTGTCAGGGTGTTGCCGCTTGTCGATGATCCGTCTGTTCCCCGTCGCGGCGGTCGCCGCCACCCTGGTCGCGCTGCTCTGCCCGGTCTCGTCCCCCGCCCGGATGCCGCTGCACGTCGGCCTGGCCGACGACGCCGCGCTGTTCGGCGACCCCGGAGCGGCCGCCCAGTCCGTCGCCGCGTGGAAGCGCGCCGGCATCGACACCGTGCGCATCCAGGTCTCCTGGGGGCGCGTCGCGCCCGACCCCAAGGCGCTCGTCCCGCCCGACGGGTTCCAGGCCGGCAACCCCGAGGACCCGGGCTACCACTGGGGCGTCATCGACCAGGCGGTTGACCGGGTCGTCGCAGCGGGCATCACGCCGATCCTCATGATCGACGGGCCGCCGCCGCTGTGGGCGTCGGCCGCCCCGTACCAGGGCAACCCCCGCTACCGCCCGCGCGCGACCGAGTTCGGGCCGTTCGCCACCGCGGTCGCCCGCCGCTACGGCGACCGCGTCGACCAGTACATCCTGTGGAACGAGCCCAACCTCCCGCTCTGGCTGCAGCCCCAGGCGACCTGCGGCATCGCCAAGCTCTGCACGCCGGTGTCGGGCGATCTTTACCGCGCCATGGTCCGCGAGGCCTACCAGCCCATGCACGACGTCGACCCCGGCGCGGTCGTGCTCATCGGCGCGCTGGCGCCCGCCGGCGGCAACCTGACCAGCGAGAACGCCAACACCCGGCCGCTGCAGTTCCTGAGGGCGATGGCGTGCGTCGACATCAAGCTGCACCCCATCAGGACGGGCCGCTGCGCCAACTTCCAGCCGGCCGTGGCCGACGGCATCGCTTACCACGCGCACAGCACGCGCAACGCGCCCGACCAGCCCTACGCCAACCCCGACGACGCCGATCTGGCGAGCCTGTCGCGCGTCGAGCGCCTGCTCGACCAGCTGCAGCAGCGCGGCCGCCTCTGGGGCTCGACCACCCCGCTGAACCTCTGGCTGGACGAGTACGGCTACCAGACCACCCCGCCCGACAAGGCCCGCGGCGTCTCGCTGGCCCGCCAGGACCGCTACCTCCAGCAGGCCGCCTACCTGGCGTGGCGCGATCCGCGCGTCCAGCTGCTGGGCAACTACCTGTGGAAGGACGAGCCCGTCGGCGGCGGCCGGCTCTACACGGGCTGGCAGTCCGGGCTCATCGCGGCCGACGGCCGCACCAAGCCCGCGCTCAAGCACTTCGACAACCCCATGTGGATCGACACGCGGCGTTCGATGATCTGGGGCCAGATCCGTCCCGGCGAGGATCACACGGTCGCGGTCCAGCTGCGCATGCCCGGCAACGCGACCGCGTGGTCGGACGTGGCCGAGCTCCCCACCGCGCCCGACGGCACGTGGGCGCTGACCACGACCCTGGTGCCCTACGGCTCCTACCGTGCCGTCGCCGACGACGGCAGCGTGACCGACACGATGGTCGCCACGCCGGCGACCGCGACGACCGGCACCGCCGGGAGCGCCACCAAGGAGAAGACCGCCGCCGGCGTCCTGGTCGAGCGGCGCACGGTCGGCACGGAGCCCGGCGTCGCGGTGCCGCCGTCGTTCGCCGGGTTCTCCATCGAGTACTGGTCGGCGCTGGACTACCTGGGCGCGTTCGGCCAGGTCAACCCCGCCTTCGCCCAGCTCACCCGGACCCTCGGCCACGGCGGGCGCGGAGCGCCGACCATCCGGCTCGGCGGCAACTCGACCGACGGCACCTGGTGGAACCCCGACGGCGCTCCGCGCCCGTACGGGATCGACACCGACCTGACCGCCGGCTGGCTCGCGCAGCTCAAGACCTGGACGGCCGTGACGCGGACGCCGATGATCCTCGGCGTCAACCTCGGCCTCAACGACCCCAACAACGCCGCGGCCTACGTCCAGCAGGCCGTCGGCACGCTCGGCCGCGGCGCACTGGCCGGCTTCGAGCTCGGCAACGAGCCCGACCGCTACAGCCAGCTGCGCACCTTCCACGTGGGCACCCGCAAGCTCGAGCGCGTCGAGCGGCGCCCGCCCGACTACAGCTTCCAGCAGTACAGCGACGAGCTGGACAGCTATGTCCGGACGCTGGCGCCGGTGGCCGGCGGCGTCGGCCTGTCGGGCGGTGTCTTCGCCGGCTCGATCTGGGACCCCGAGACCGACGCGCTGCTGGCCCGCATGGGCCCCGGCACGACCGCCTTCGGCGCCCACGCCTACGCCCTGGAGGCGTGCGGCGCAGCGGCACGCAACCGCAAGAAGGCCTCGTTCGCCCGCGCGCTGCTGGCGCCCGGCGGCACCGCGCCGATCTTCGCGCGGATGGGCCAGCTCGCCTCGGTGGCGACCGCGCACGGCGGGGCCTTCCGGGTGTCGGAGACCAACTCGGCCAACTGCGGCGGCGTCGACGGCGTGAGCAACGCCTTCGCCTCGGCGCTGTGGGGCACCGACCTGCTGTTCGGCCTCGCCGAGGCCGGCGTCACCAACGTCGACTTCCACGCCTGGAACGGCGCCTACTACTCCCCCGTGGACTTCGTCCACAGCCAGGGCACGGTCGTCGCCCGCGTGCACCCGTTGTTCTACGGGATGCTCCTGTTCGACCGGGCGCTGCCGGCCGGAGCGCGCCTGCTGCCCGCCGCACCCAACTCGCCCAACGCGGCGACGAAGACGTGGGCGACCATCGACCCGGCCGGCACCCGGCGCGTCGTCGTCATCAACAAGGACAGCGAGCGGCCGCGGCAGGTCGTGCTGCGCGTGCCCGGCGGCGGCGCGAGCGCGCGCGTGGAGCGCCTCAGCGCGCCCTCGGTCCTCTCCAAGGACGGCGTCACGTTCGCCGGCCAGGGCTACGGGCGCACGACCACCGACGGCGTGCTGCAGGGCAAGCGGACCGTCGAGCCGCTGGTGCGGGCCGGTGGGGCGTTCCGGCTGGCGATGCCGGCCGGGAGCGCGGCGCTGGTGACGATCGGCGCGGCGGCGCCGGCGGCGCCCTAGCGCCCGCAACTCGACCGGACGTCTACCGGTCGGCGAACAGGATCGGCGCGAGGGCCTTCAGCTGCTCGGCTGCGTCTTGGCCGCCTGCGGCTGCCGCCTCGGCCAGGGTCTCGATGCGGTCCATGATCTCGACGGCTTCCAGGACCCGTGAGTACATCGGCTCCGACACGGCCTTGAGGATCCCCAGTGCCATCGCCCGCTTCGCGGCGTCGTCGGTCGGCGCCTGCGAGCGGAGCGCCGCGAAGCGCGCCTCGGTGTAGGTGTACTCCTTGGTCGGGTCGCCGAAGCTCGCGGCCACGAGGAGCCGGATCTCGGCATCGGCGTGGCTGGGATCGCCGAGGACGGCGAAGAACGCGTCGCCCGCCGCTTCGCGCGCGGCTTCGAGAGCTTCGTCGACGCGCTCGTGTGCCTCGCTCTCCGCGCGCTCGCGGCGATCGGCGAGGTCGGTGATCGTGGCGCTAGCGCTTGTCTGTGGCACGCTTCGCCGCCCCGGCGACGATCGTCTGAACCTGGGGCCTCAGCCGCGCCAGGAGGGTGTCGAGAGCGCCGCGCGCCTTGTCGTCCAGGACGACTCGACGTGGGTAACCGCCGTTGGGCGACGGCAACGTCAGCGCGCCGCAGAGCGCCAGCAGCGTCTCAGCGGGATCGGTCAGCGGCGCTTCGTCCTTGTTGGCCAGCGCGTAGAAATGCTCGACCGCGCCGCGGACGCGCCCCTCGTCGGCCAGCACGATCACGCCGGCCGACACCAGCGTCCGCATGTGATAGGCCACTGAGCCCAGCGACGCGCCGGTGACCCTCGCCAGCCGCGTTGGGCTGATCGGCTGACCATAGCTGCGCATCACGTCGATGATCTGATCGCGCGCCGGGTGGGGACGCAGCGTGGCCCGTCGCTGCTGCTGCTCTCTGATCGACGGCCGCGGCTTCTCTTTGAGCATTCGTCTGGGTGTCTCCGATCGGGCAGGTCTGGGACGCGGCAGCTCGGTCGAGCGGGCGATACGCCTTGCGCATACTCTGGTACTACTGAGCAAGCCACATGCTGGCTTCGACATAACGTAGTGACTGTCTACGGGCCACCGCAAGGCTCACAGTGAGGTGTTTCCACTGTGTGATGTTCCACTGTGGAATATCGTCGCCGGCGTGCTCAGCGCTGCCGATACAGGATCCGCCAGCAGCGAAGAACTGGGACGAGCACCATGGTCAACGGTCCCCCGGCGCGTCTCAGCTGACGGGTGCTCGTGGCAAAAGGCGCCGACGTCGCGCTGTCGCTCGTGAGGAACATCGCGATCATCATGGCGACGATCAGCGCGTGGCGCTGGCCATGTCGTAGCTGGCCCGCATCCCGGAGGACCTTGTCCATCAACAGCGCGATGCGGCGCTCCGCGTTCTCCGAGTTGGGGTAGTACGCGATCGCGCTCCATCTGCGGCTCTGGGCGTCGTCGGCCTGGTCGATGTAGCTGTCCAGCATGGTGCTGAGGGCCCCGACCCACGGGCAGTAGAGGTCCACGGCGGCGTGGAGATCCTCGTCGGTGCCCGTCGCGTCTCCGGCCAGCGCCATCAGGGCGAGCACCCCCAGCAGCGATGTCGCGTTTCCGGCCAGCTCGAACCAACTGGCGGCGGCCACCGTCCCGAACTCCCGGTCGGCGAACGCCCTGAGCGCCTCGTCGCGACGTCGCGGGTCAGGGTCATGACAGAGCTCCAATGCGTGCCCGCGTCGCGCTTCGCGGAGGAGCAGCGGTCGGGCCTGCCGGTAGCGAGGAAGGCTCAGACAGGCCTTGCGGCAGCGCAGCACGAGCGCGCGCAGGTATCCGCCATCGTCCGTCCAAGGGTGGTCGGCGTAGTAGTCGTGGAGGGGCGCATCGACGTCGACGGCGTCGACGAGCGACAGCATGAGGCTTCCCGGGCTGGCGCTACCGCGGTGCTCGGCGCCCCGCTCACTGGCGACGTCCAGGTAGTCGGCCATCGTCTGGTACGCGACCAGGAGCGCCAGCAACTCGTCGTTTCGATGCGACGGCAGCGTCCAGAAGAGAGCGGCGCCGTCGATGTAGTAGCGCTTCTCGGCCAGCGACCCGACCGCATCGGCCCGCAGCAGCGGGTCGGGGATCTGCATCGCAAGCGCTCGCCAGTGATGCACCTCCCGGTTCACGCCGACCAAGCCCCAGCGGAGCTCTCTCGCGGCGCCCGCCGCGAGGGCGACGACGGTCGCGACGCGCAGTTGCGGCACCCCTGAGGAAGGGGCGGTCGGTGACGTGTGGGCGTCTTGGTACATGGATGGTAAATCCACCTTTCTGATGTCGTTCGTAAAACAGCGACCGCACCCGGCTGACGAGTCGCCGGCGGCACGGGACCCACCGGCCGGTGTGCTTGGCTAGTCGCTGGTACGCAGGGACGGTTGGACGCGGGCGACCAGATAGCCGGGAATGGCGACGACGAGCAGGGCGCTGGCGGTGACGAGCGCGAAGCTCACCGCGGAGACGTCGACGCGCACGCTCGCGATGACGGGGAACCCACTGATCGTTTGGAGCCCTCGGCTGAACAGCACCTGGCCGAGCAGCGAGGCCATCGCACCGACCAGGCACCCGGTGCCGATCAGCACGCCGCTCTCGACCGCCAACGAGCGCCACATCACCGCCGTGCTGTGCCCGTCGAGCTTCTGGCGCGCAACGGCTGAGCGCTGCTGCCAGAGCAGTCCGGCCATCGCCGCCGCCATGGCGATCACCGCGGCGATCAGCATCAGCGACGAGATCTGGCGCAGCCGCGACAAACCGCCGCGGCTCGCGGCCTTCTCGCGACGTTCTCGTTGGGCAACCGTCTCGACGCGCAGTGCTGAGCGCGCGCCGAGGACCCGCTGGGCCGCGGCGAATCCCTGTTCGGGCGTCACGCCGGGGTCGAGCGCCAACTGGTACGCGCTGACCGCGGTACTGCCCCACGCGCGTGAGTAGTCGTCGCTGTTGAGGAACACCGCACCGCCAGGCCAGCCGACGTTCGTCGTGATCGCAGCGAGGCGGACGTTCGTCGGCACGGGCGCAGGGAGCGTGAACCGATCCCCGACGCGCACGTGCAGCGCGTCGGCGAGCGCCCGCGACAGCGTCGCCCAACCGCCGGCGCGGAACCGAGCTGTCGCCTCATCGACGGAGCCGTCGAGGATCTGGGCCCTGGGGATCGGGCGCGTCGAATCGGGGGCGGGCGCGTGAACCCACGCGCGGTTGCCGGCGACGTCGAGGAAGCTGCCGCGATAGACAGAGACGCGCCGGACACCGGGGGTGGCGGCAAGCCTACGGGTCTCCCGCGCCGGGATCGGCGAGACCGCGTAGAGATCGCCGGGCGCATACGGCGCGACCCAGAGGTCGGTGACCCGGACGTTGTCGGCGGCCGAGGCGTCGAGCCCCGCCTGCAGGTTGACGCGAGCACCCTGAAGCGCCGAGGCGCCGAGAACCGCCAGGGCGCCGATCGTCGCGATCGCGAGCGACCGGACACGCCACGTCGGAGCCGCGAGCTGCGGCAGGGCCAGCTCGACCGACATCAGCGGGTGCGGCACCCGACGGCTGAGCCAGCGCACGATGACCATGACCGCATCCAGGACGCTCGGGAGCAGCAGCGCGACGGCCAGCGTCAGGGCTATCAGCCCCACCAGCGCGGCGCCGGGCGCGGCAATCGTGATCACGATCGACGCGCTGAGCAGCAGCAGACCGCCAAGGCGCGCGAGGCGTCTGGGTGTCAGCACGGCGGCGTGGGTCTGTCGCCGGGAGGCGGATCGGTGGACCGGCGACCCTCCAGCAAGGACACCGCGCAGTGGCGCAAGCACGCCGACGGCGGCGGCCAGCAGCCCGCCGGCGGCCGCGATCGCCACGCTCGACCAGGTGACGACGCGTTCGTCACCGATCGGGAAAGCGCCTTCCAGGAACGACACATCTGCCGCGAACCCGCGGCGAGAGAGCACCTCGCCGAACGCCAGGCCCATCAGCACCGCGCACCCCCCGAGCACCACGGCGTCGAGCAGCAGGATGCCGCCGATCTGGCGGCTCGTGTAGCCGCTGCGCCGCAGGTCGATGGCCAGGGCACGACGTGCGGCGACCGTCACGAGCATCGCACACGCCGCGAACATGAAGCCGACGAGCGAGCTCAGCGTGCTGGAGATCATCGTCGCCTGCGCGGTCGGCTGGGAGGTCTTGTCGAACAGTCGGGGCTCGTGATCGGCGCTGCGCACGTCGATGCTTCCTCCGGCGACGCGTTGCAGCTGCGTGCGAACGGCTCCAAGGTGCCCTGGCTCCGTCTCCACCAGAACGCGCGAGACCCGGTGCTTGAGCTGCGCGAGACCCTGCAGGTAGGCCATCGGCGCCAGCGCGACGGTCGTGTCGGCCAACGCGCCGATGTCGCGGCGCCCAAGGACGACGATGCCGACGAGCTGGTCACGTCCCGCGATCTGGAGGTGCGCAAGGTCCCCGGTGTGCAGGCCGACCGCCACCGCGACCGACGTTGTCAGTGCTACCACCTCCTGTCGCGCGATCTGCGACGCGCTGTACCCCTGCGTCAGCGACCCCCGGAACTGCACGATCCGCGGGTCCGAGCCGTAGATCGTCACCGGCCGTCGCCCACCTGGGCCGATAAGGCTCGCCGGCGCCTGGACGATCGGCGCCGCGAGTCGCACGCCGGGGACGCCGCGGACCTTGCGATAGACGTCGTCGGAGAAGCCGTCGGCGCCGCGCGCGACCAGTTGCAACTGGCTGTTGCCGACGATGCCCTGGTTGAGCTGCCGGACCGGGCCCGAGATGCTCGAGTTGGCCACCGAGGCGGCATAGAGCAGCGCCACGCCGGCGGCGATGCCGGCGACCGCCAGCAGTTCCTGGAGCCAGCGGCTGCGCAGCCGCACGCGGTACAGGACCAGAACGCTGCGCAGGCGCAACCGTGACGGCGCCGGGAGCGGCGGCAGTGGCTCCCAGGTGGCCGTCACGGCGCGAGGGGCGCTGGGAGCGCTTGGTGCTCGCTGGGGGCAAGGGTGCCGTCCCGCAGCGTGTAGAGCCGATCGGCGTACTCGGCGGCCTGCGGATCGTGCGTCACCAGCAGCGTGGCGATCTGGCGCTCGGTCGTGACCGTGCGCAGGAGCTCGAGGACCTCGGTGGTGCGCTCGCTGTCCAACGCTCCGGTCGGCTCGTCGGCGAGCACGACGCGCGGCTCCGTGGAGAGCGCGCGGACGATCATCACGCGCTGACGCTCGCCCATCGACAGCTCATAGGGGCGATGCTTGAGACGCGCTCCCAACCCGACCGCGTCAAGCATCTTCGCCACGCGACGATTCGCCGGCCCGACGCGCATGCCCAGGCCGTAGAGCTTGAGGGCCGCGTTGGTCACTGCGTCGGCGCCTTCCAGCAGGTCGATCGCCTGAGTGATGAAGCCCAGCTCACGCATCCGATAGGCGGAGGCCTCTTGCGACGACAGCGTGGTGACGTCGCGGCCGTTGACGTACACGGCCCCGCTGTCGGGACCGAGCACGGCAGCGGCGATCATCAGCAGCGTGCTCTTGCCCGAGCCGCTGGGGCCGAACAGGGCGACCAGCTCCCCCGGGTCGATCCGCAGCGACACGTGGTTGACGGCACGCACGGTCTCAGGGCCGATGCGGTAGTCCTTGACGACGTCGCGAAACTCGAGCGTCGTGGACGCAACCGCCGGTGTGGCTCGGAACGACGACACGCGTGAGACCTAGCCCCGCTGCGCGGGTCGCGCGAAGTCCATGACCGTGGCGTCTTGCCGCGGCGGCCCGAGCAGATGACCGTCGACCAGCGACCAGACGGTCTCGACGCCTTGCAGGTCGGCCATGTCGGACGCCGACATCAGGATCGCGACCCCGGTCGTCGCGGCGATCGAGCGCAGCAGATCGAGAAGCCCGACGCGCTCGATCATGTCGAGCCCGGCGGTCGGGTCGTCGATGAGCAGCAGCCTGGGCTGGCAGACCACCGCGCGAGCGATGGCGACGTGGATCCGCTCGCTGTCGGACAGGTTGCGCCACGGCTCGCCGGCGACCGCGCCGACGCCGACGCGCTCCAACGCCTGCGCCGCGCGCTGCTCGGCGGCGCGACGGTCGACGTGGCGCATCAGCCCCAGCGCGACCCACGCTGCCACCGGAAGGTCGGGGACGGCCGGACCCTGGCGAGTCGCCAGACCGATGGCGCCGTGCAGCAGCTCGGTGGTCTGCCGGGTCGTCAGCTCGGCAAGGTCGCACCCGTCGATGACCACCCGGCCACGATCGGGAGCGAGGACGCCGGCAGCGACCTCGAGCAGCGTCGTCTTGCCGCCGCGGGCCTTGGCCCACACGCCCGCGAGCTCGCCCGCATCCAGGTCGATCGAGGCATCGCGGAGCACCTGCACCGGACGCTGCCCGCGCCAGTGGCAGACATCGACCGACTCAAGGGACAGGACGCGCGTCACGAGCGTTGATGCTCGGAGGCGGCCGCGCGGAGCGTCTGCAGCTGCGCGTGGGCTTCGGCGAGCCACTGCGCGCGCGCCGACAGCTCGCGGAACCCCAGGGCCGACAAGGCGATCGCGTTCGCAGCGGCCCATGCGTCGACCGGTGCGACATGCCGTGGGTCCGCCGGAGCGGCGCCGAGCCGCTGCTGGGTCTCTGCAAGCGCTGAGGCGACCCAGTCGACGAGCACTCCGAGGTCGTCGAGCGGCTGCGCCAGCGCGATCCGCAGCCGCAACTGCTCGGTCGACGAGGGCGGCTGCGAGAGCCATCTGGCAAGCCGATCTCGGCCAGATTCGGTCAGCCCGAACGTGAAACGCGGGCGTTCGCCCGACCCGTGCGCGGGGGCCTGGCCGACGACCTTGATCGCGCCGGCGTCCGACAGGCGCTTGAGCGCCATGTACACCGACGAGCTCTGGATCGACTCCGGATCGGCCGACCAGCTCCGCAGCGTCTGCCACAGCGCGTAGCCATGGCTTGGCTCCTTGGCCAGCAGGCCCAACACGGCATCTTGGATCATGGCCATAGGCGCAAACGAGTCCTTCTGCACACAAACCTATCTCTTTTCACAAGGTCAGCACAACGGACAGCACGCGACGTCGCCGAGCGACCGCTCGCACGAGCCGCCGCGCCCTGTTAGCGTCGTCTCGCGTGAAGATGCTTCGACCTCCTCACTGGGCGGCTGCCCTCCCCGCTGCGCTGATGATCGCCGCGGTGTGTGCAGCAGCCGCGCCGGCCGCTCCGGAGCCCCAGGCCGCCAGTGTCACCAAGGTCAACGAGCACATCGCGCTGAAGCTCGTGAAGCGGTCCGGGTCGACCGGGTTCGAGCATGCCGGCCGCGCCAGCGGCACCGTCGCCGGCGCTGTTCGCTCGAAGATCACGCTGTCCCATGCCGTCGTGCTCAAGGGAACGGTGACGATCACCACCAGCCGCGGACGGCTCCGGCTCAACGTCAACGGTCGGGCGCGGTCGATCGAGCTGCGGTCGAAGTTCGAGGGGACCGCGACCATCGCCGGCGGGAGCGGACGCTACGCGCATGCGACCGGAACCGCCAGCTTCAAGGGTGTCGTCAACCGGTCGACGTGGGCCGCAACGATCGATGCCGCCGGTTCGTTCAGCTATTGAACTGAGCGGGCCGTGAGGTTCCGCAGCGGGCTCGCCGCCGCACTCGTGACAGTGTGCGTCGCTCCCGTCTCGGCCGTGGCGTCCATCCCGCCGCAGGTTCGCCTCGAGGTTGGGCTCTCGGACGGCGCACGTCTCGGGGGACACACGGCGGTGAGCATCGACCTCCAGGTCGATCTGAGCTTGCCGCCGGTGACCGAGTTCCGCCTGCTGACCCCGCCCGACCTCACCCTGAGCGACAGCCGACTTGGTACGAGCACGTGCCGGAGCACCGCGACGGAGATCGCCCGGGTCATGAGTCCGATCCGGCAGCGCCGGTGCCCGGCGAACTCGCTGCTCGGCTCCGGATGGGCGACGGCCGGACTGCTGCTGGACCCAGACCGTCCGATCTTCGGAGCGGCGTTGATCGAGCTCCACGCCGGCGCTTCGGTCGCCGACAAGCCCGGGTTGTTGGTGACCGCCGACACCTACAACCCGGCCCGGATGCAGCTGACGTACGCCGGCTACCTGTATGTCCCGCCGCCGAAGTTCGGCGTCGGGCTCGCGATCCTCATCGCGCCGATCCCGCACCCGCCGTTCGGCGCGCCCGTCGCGCTGTCGACGATGCACCTGACGGTGGGCCAGTCGTCGATCAAGTACTCCAGGTTGCGCCACGGCCGACGCGAGAGCTACCACCCCGGCGGCATCCCACTGCCCGACTCGTGCCCTACCGGCGGATTCCGGTTCCGCGCGATCATCCGCTTCGCCGATCTCTCTCGGCGGGCCGTCGACGCACTCGTGCCATGCCCGCCGCGACGCGGACGTGGCTAGGCCGCAAGCCGCGAACAATTCTTCCCTGGCGATGCGCAGTTCTCAGCGATCTGGGGCGTGAGCGCGCCAGGTCAAGCCGTGATTTAGACACTATTTCGTCTCCGAACCTCCCAGAAAGTGCTGCACGTGCCGCTTTGCGCGGTCCGGTCTGCGTAGGCTGCCCCGCATGAGATCCACCAGCAAGCGCTCCGCGAGCCTCTGGGCAGCCGTCGCCACCGCTGTGGTCACGAGCGCAAGTCTCCTTGGTGCCCAACCGGCCCTGGCCAATGTGACGACGGCCACCAAGGTCATCCAAGCCGTCGACCCGGGCTCCCCTGACACAGGCACCTACGGCCTCGCAGCGTGGCGATCGGGAAGCCTGACCGTTGTCGCAACCCGAATCGCCGATGGGCGCATCCAAGTTCGCGCACACGCAAAGCTCAATGCACGGCGTCCGTTTGTTGCTCAACTCGCGATCTCGCCCTGCGAGGCGACGATCCCTACCGCCATGCTCGAAGACCCGGCGCGCTATCCCCCGATCGTGACCCCGACCTTCAAGGGCGCTGACGTACCGACCGCCAGGCAGCTGCACAAGGGGCTCAACGACGTGCGGTTCAACGCCGTCGCCAGCTCCGACATGGCCGCCGAGTTCGCGCCGCCTCACTGGACCGACTGCGCTTCGGCCAACGTCATCGACCAGCAGGAGAACGCAGCGACCCTCAGGCTGACGCCGGAAGTCGTAGGCAGGCAGGGCGACACTGCCTTCTTCGACGATCCCGTGATGCTCAGCTGGACCTCAGACGACGGTCAGCATCACTGACGCCCACTCCGGGGACCTGCGACGCCGGGCCCACGAGACGACGCATGGACCTGCGGTGGGGCTGCAGAGTGCAGCCCCACCCGGCTTCCTTGGCGCTTACTCGATGTACAACTCCTCGCCCCAGCCGTAGACGGAGTTGCCTCCGCCGCTGGCACAGACGATCCCGCGGCGGTAGTAGATGTGGTTGTAGGGATGGTCGGCCGTCCCGCTGGAGCAGAGCGCGTTGCCGGCCCACGAGCCATCTGTGTTCTGGGCGTTGACGCAGATCATCTGCGACGTGCCCTCGTTCATGGCTGTGACTTCACTGATGTAGCGCCAGACGCCGAACGTGCCGGCCGAGTCAAACCAACGACAGCAGCCCGAGCCGTAGGGGATGTACGACCCGTTCAGCGTCGCCGCTCTCGCACGCACCGGGCGTTTGGCCGCCGCGGCACGAATCGAGGGCGCCAGCGCTGGCGTCGTAGGCCGTGAGCGAGCTTGCTCCGTCCCGCGACAGCGTGATGGTCCTGGCCGTGTTGCCCGCCAGGACGCGGTACAAGCCGTTGCTGGTCACATCGCTGGTGACCGGCTCGCTGGTTCCAGTTGCCGTGGCTTGCGTGGCGCCCGTCGGCGCGACGCCGAGGTAGGTGGCGCGGACGTTGGTCGGCTCCATGAAGCCGCCCTTCCCGTCGTCGACGGGCGGCGGAAGGACCGCCACCAGCAGGCGGCCGGCCGCGGCGTCGGCGGCGCTCGTGCAACCGCCACCGCCCTCGCTCTCGATGAACAGGCAGACCTGCCCGTTGCCCGGGATGACGTCCCAGAACCCGCCGCCCGGTGCCGCAACGCGCCGCGCCTGACGCACGTCCAGCCCCCCTCAGTGCCGGCTTGGCCAGTGGCGAACGTGCTGACCGCCTTCGGGACCGACATCGTCGGCGCGGCCTGCAGCGCCGCAAGCGACGACGCCTGAGCCGTGTGCGCCACGGCACGCGAGGCCGTCGGCGCCGCTGCGAACGCGACGCTCGGCGCGATGCACAGCGCACCGACCACCGTGAGGACCAACAATCGAACGTTCATGCAGTGCTCCATTTCCTGCGGGCCATGAAGGCCCGCGACGTGGACAAAACGGGGCCAGCCTGCCAGGGCGGCCGGTGCCCGACCGAGAATTGGAGCTTTAAACACGCTTACGGCTCTGATCTTCCACGAAACAGCAGATTCCCTGACTGATCCCAACTACTTTACGGTCGTGGACCTACGATATGCCGGCGGCGCGTTGACCGTGACCCTCGTCCCGATCCTTCGCTGCTGGCGCGTCGTCCGGCAGCGCCGCTGAGGCGGACGGCGATACGCTGACGCTCGCTGACTACCCTGGCCAGAGCTTTGCAGCGGCGGCGGCGCGGCGATCGAAGCATCGAAGGAGGGCCCGGCGAAGTGCAGGGCCCGGAGGTCGGAGCCGGTGATCCTGTACATGAAACGTCGACAGCGGTCGTGCGGCTGAGCGCTCCCGGAAGCCGTCAGACTCCCAGCCAGTTGCTGCGCCGATACACGCGTCGGCGGGGGCGTCCGGACGCGCTTAACCGCATCGGCACTCACCGCACAGACGAGGCACCCGGGCAGCACAACCGCTGCGCAGGCAAGCTCGGTCATGAAGCCAGTTCCCTTAGGTCACTAATGCGTTATACAGAACGGTAATGCTCGTACGCGTCTTCGCAACGGCGACGCACAACGCAACCCGAGCGCATCCAATCGGTCGAGGTCCGCTCTTCGGTCGACAGGATGCCCCGGCGTCACACTCCCGGAAGCGTGGCGTCCCACACCGCGGCGGCCTCGGCCCCCATGACGCGGCCGGCCAGCTGCTGCTTGAGCTGGTCGAGGCGGCGTTCTTGCTCGGAGGTGCGCGGATCGGTGCGTGCGAGGTCGACGAAGGCGTCTGTCACGAACCCCTCGCGCAACACGAGCGTCACGCCGCGCGAGCCGATGCTGAGGCGGAACACGAAGCGTTCGAGCGTCCGGCCGCGGGCGGGAAGGGCGAGGCCGGGATCGACGACGTAGCGGTCGCCCGTGACGGCACGGGTGACCAGCTCGAACGCATCCCGGGCGCCGGGGCCGCCGAACGCGGTCTCGACCAGGATCACGCGTCGCTCGCACGGGCCGTCGGGATTCAGGAGCGGCAGTCCGCGCTGCAGGGCCTTGAAGCCCAGCGCCGCCCCGCCCGGCGAGCCCCGGCCGTGGTACTTCAAGATGTCGTCGAACGAGAACGCGATCGGTCGTCCGCGATCGGCGACCTCGACGGTGTCGGCCATGAGCGAAGCCTCGCAGGCGGCGGGCGCCCCCGGCGCGGGGCTCCCCCGGTCAGCCGCGGCTGGCGCGCGCGTCGCCCGCGATGTCGATCCGGGGACCGAGGAACCGCGGCTGCGCGCCGGTGACCACGTCGCCGACGGCCTTCGTCCGGGCGAGGATCTCGCGGATCTCCGACCGGCGCGTCTGGCCGCCGTACGCTTTCCCCGTACCGGCCTCCAGGCCCGTGGCCTGCAGCCCCGCTCGGTGGGCCAGCCACAGCGCCCGGGGCAGGTGGAAGCCCTGCGTCACGATGACGGCGCTGTGGACCCCGAAGACCTTACGGGCGCGCACGACGCTGTCGAGCGTCGCGAAGCCGGCGTGGTCGGTGAAGACGTCGCGATCGGGGACGCCGAGGCGCACGAGCTCGCGGCGCATGGCGTTGACCTCGTCGTAGTTGCGACGGCCGTGGTCGCCCGAGGCGAGGACCTTGTCGACCCGACCGTCGCGGTACAGCGCGGCCGCGGCCCGCAGGCGGTCGTCGAGCATCGCCGAGGGACGCCCGTGGGAGTCGACCAGCGCGCCCAGCACGAGCGCAGCCTGCGCGTGCGGGACGGTGCGCGGATCGGTTCGCGACCCTCCGCCGCCGAGCAGCACGACGGCGTTGGCGACCGCGGCGAATGCCACCACGAGGGCCACCACGCCGCACACGATCCACAGCACCCTGCGACGGTGAAGCATCCGGAGCAGACTACCGGCGCATCGGCGGCCTTCGTCCGGCCGTCCGCTCATCCGTCCGGCGCGGCCCTCGTCGCGACTGATCACCAGCGCCGGGGTGGTGATAGCCATCGGCGCTCAGGCCCCACGGAGCTGCTCGGCGAGCCGCTGCATGGCCCGGGCGTTCGCGCGCCGGATGTAGGCGCGGGCCAGCGGCGCGGTGAGGCGATCGGCCAGCGGCGTCACGATCCAGCGGTACTCGAACGTGATCCGCGTCCCGCCGCCGGGAAGCGCTTCCAGGAGGTACGTGCCCTGGGCGGTCCGGCCGGCCTTGGCGGCCACGTTGCGCTCGACGATGCGCTCGGGCGCCTCGGCGTCGACGACCTCGATGTCGACCACGTCGGCCACGCCGAGCACGCGGACGTGGACCTGCGCCTTGGCGCCGACCCCGCGCTCCGGGCCCGACAGCGTCCAGTCGCGCAGCAGGTGGTCGGTGAAGGCCTCGTGGTTGGCCATGACGTCGAGGAACTCATAGACGCGGGCGCGCCCCTGGGTGACCTCGACGGACACGGTGACGGGCTTGGGCATGGGCGGACATCTTCCCCCTCCGTGCCAACCGGCGAACGCTCGTCCCCGATCGCCGGTTGAGCCCGATGCCATGATGAAGACGTGAGCCAACGGCCGACCCTGGTCGCCGACACCGGGCCCAGCCGGCCGGTCGCCGACCTTCCCGAAGACGTCGACCCCCGGCGGCTCGCGCGACGGGCGCTCCAGGTGATCGTGCTGCTGGGCGGGCTCGTCCTCGTGGCCGTGCTGGCCCCCGGCCTTGGCGAGGTGCGCGACCGGCTCAAGGAGGCTGCGCCGGGGTGGCTGGCGATCGCCGTGGCGTTCGAGGTGCTGTCCGCGCTGTCCTACGTCTTGATGTTCCGCCCGGTGTTCTGCTCGATCATGCCGTGGCGCTCGGCGCTGGAGCTCGGCCTCTCGGAGGTCGGGACGGGCTCGATCATCCCGGCGTCGGGTGCCGGCGGGATCGCCCTCGGCGCCTGGGTGCTCTCGCGCGCGGGGATGTCGGCGGACACGATCGCGCGCCGCTCGGTCGCATTCCTCCTGCTGAAGAGCTCGGTGAACTTCGCGGCCGTGACCGTCGTCGGGCTGCTCGTCTACGTCGGGATCCTGGGGCCGCCGCAATCGGTCTGGTTGACGCTGCTGCCCGCGGTCCTCTCCGCGGTGGCCATCGCGCTCGTCGCGCACATCGGGCGCCTCCCCGCCGGGCCGCCGCCGAGCCAGGACGACGGGCGGTTGCTGCGGTTCTGGCGCAGCGCGCGGGCGGCGCTCGTGACCGGGGTCGCGGAGGCCGGGGTCCTGCTGCGCCGTCACGACCCGCTGCTGATCGTCGGCATCGTGGGCTACTGGGCCTGGGACAACCTCGCGCTGTGGGCGACGTTCCACGCGGTCGGCTACGCGCCGGGCGCCAGCGTGATCCTGCTGGCCTACCTGATCGGGCAGCTCGGCGGGCTGCTGCCGATCCCCGGCGGCATCGGCGGGATCGACGGCGGGCTCATCGGCACGTTCATCGTCTTCGGCGCCCCCGCCTCTGCGGCGACCGCCGCCGTGCTGGCCTACCGCATCATCCTCTTCTGGATCCCGCTGATCCTCGGCGCCGTGGCGTTCGTCGGGCTGCGGCGGAGCATGGCCCGCCCGGGTGGCTTCATCCCCTGCGCGGAGTAGGTCCGCCGGCGGCTAACGGCCCCGCCCGTGTCCGTGCCCGTCGTCGCCCTCGTCCTGCGGCGCGCCGGCGGCGAACACGCTGGTCAGCGGCGCCGCCGCGGCGTCGCGGCTGCTCAGCGGCTCGAGCCCGTAGCGCTGCTCGATCGTCGACAGCACCGAGGTGGTGTCGTGCGGCGTGTGGTCGACGACGAAGTCGCCGCGCAGACGCGGGCCCAGCACCAGCGCCGGGATGCGCGTGCCCGGACCGGACACGTCGCTGGGACCGGCGGGTCCACCGGCCTGGCCGGGCGGCGGCACGTGGTCCCACTGGCCGCCGAACTCGTCGTAGGTCACGACGATCATGGTGTCCTTGGCGCAGCGACCCGATCGGATCGCCTTCAGCAGGTCGACGAGGTGGCTGGAGCCGCTCGACACGCTCGCGTACCCGGGATGCTCGTTCTCGGCGCCGATCGGCTTGATGAACGAGACCGGCTTGAGGCGGCACGTCCGGCCCGAGTCGTCGGCGAGCGCCAAGAGCTCCTGCTCGTCGCGCAGGTGCTGCGCACGCGCCTCCGTGCCGGGCGCGAAGCTCTTGAAGTAGGCGAGCGGCTGGTGGTGGAACTGGAAGAGCTTGTCCGGGCAGTTCGGGTAGGTCGCGTTGGCCGCCGTCGCCGGATCCGAGCATGCCGGCCCGGTGCCGTTGGTCCAGCCGGGAGCGCCGACGTCTCCGGCGGCGTTGGACCAGCCGCCGGAGTACCAGGCCCAGTCGACGCCCTTGGCGCTGAGCCGGTCGCCGATCGTCGGGTTGGTCAGCGGGGGCAGGCGCCGCGTGTCGAGCGTGCCCGGCGCGTAGGGCTGGTACCACGGCTGGATCGTGTTGATCGCGTAGTCGCCGCACAGCAACCCCGGCTTGGCGAGGCCCGCGCACTTGGCGGTCAGCGCGGCGTCCTTGACCGTGCCGGTCGGCGTGTAGAGGTCGGTCTTGGTCGGCATGCCGTTGGTGTCGACCACGGAGTGCAGGTCGTCGGCGCCGCCGTCCTGCACGGCGCTCGTGTCGACCGGCGTCGCCGCGGCGACCAGCCACTGGTGGTTGAGGAACGAACCGCCGAACGCGGCCTGGAAGAAGTTGTCGGCGATCGCGTACGGCGGGTGACCGGGCTCGTGGAGATAGCGGTAGATCGGCAGGTTGCGCGTGTCGTAGTAGCCCTGGGTCAGGCCGTCGGCGTCGCTGGCGGTCGTGTAGCGGTTCTGCGCTCCGCCGTTGAGCTGGTACTGCTCGTTGTAGAAGCGGTGCACCAGGTCGCGCGTGCACCCGCCGGGCAGGCCGGAGCCCTTGGGGACGCCGTTGGCGGCGAAGACGCCGGGCGCCGGACAGGTGGTGTCGCTCGGCGCGATGTAGTCGTCGATGCGGAACGGCGCGTTGAGGAAGTGGCTGGCCTTGCCGGTCGTGCTCTCCGTGCAGACCGTCGACAGCGGCGGCGACGTCAGGTTGACGTCGTTCTGCGGCAGGCAGGTCAACGGCGCGCCGCTCTGGCCGACCTGCTGCGTGTGGGCGGCGTCGGCCTGGCCGAGCCCGTTGACGCCCTCCCAGCCGCCGTAGAGGTTGTCGAAGGAGTGGTTCTCCTCGTAGATGACCACGATGTGGCCGGGTCCCGAGCCGTGCCCCTGGCCCTCCCCGCCCCCGCCCCCGCCGCCGTGCCCGCCGTCCGCGACGGCGGATCCGGCGAAGGTCAGCGCGAGTGCGACGGCAAGCGCGGTCGAGGCCAAGCTGCGGACAGGCATGTGATCAAGCTCCCGGTGGACTCCCGCGACCCTCACGTCGTCGCGGCCGCACCACGGATACCCGCATCGCGCGGCACTGGAACCTCGCGCTGGGCAGGCGGCGAATCCCGTTGGCCGTCATCGGACCAAGTGCATGGCATTGACCGGTGCCTGCGGAGTAGCGTCCGCTCGTCCGCCGGTTCGCAAGAAGGGGAGCGTCATGCCGCAGATGTCGCGCAGGTCCATGCTCGTCGGGTCGGGCGCCGCCCTGGTCGCCCTCCGCGTTCCCGGAGGCGCCACCGCCTCCACGCGCGGCGCAGACCCCGGCCACGGATCCGGCGGTGACGCCGGAGGCGGCCGCGACCGGTCCGGCGTGCCGATCGTCATCGGCCACCGCGGCAGCCCGGCCTACCGGCCCGAGCACACCATCGCGTCCTACACCCTCGCGGTCGAGATGGGCGCCGACTACATCGAGCCCGACCTCTGCTTCACCAAGGACGGCCAGCTCGTCGCGCGCCACGAGCCCGACATCGGCGCCACGACCAACGTCGCCGACCATCCCGAGTTCGCCTCCCGCCGCAAGACGGTGACGATCGACGGCACCGCGTTCGCCAACACCTGGTTCACGTTCGACTTCACGCTGGACGAGCTCAAGACCCTGCGCGCCAAGGAGCGTCTGCCGGATGTGCGGCCGCAGAACACCGCGCTCGACGGGCTCTTCGAGATCCCGACCTTCCAGGAGGTCATCGACCTCGCCAAGGCCAACGACGTCGGCATCTACCCCGAGACCAAGCACCCGACGTTCTTCGAGTCGCGCGGCTTCACCTTCGACGGGCCGCTGCTGAGCACGCTCGGCCGCAACGGCCTCGATCAGCGCGACGCCAAGGTGTTCATCCAGTCCTTCGAGGTCGGCAACCTCCAGCGCCTGCGACGCAAGACCCGGCTTCCGCTGATCCAGCTCATCGACTCCTCGGGTGCGCCCGCCGACCTCGTCGCCAGCGGTGACCCGCGCACCTACGACGACCTCGTCACGCCGCGTGGGCTGGCGGCGATCGCCCGCTACGCCGACGGGATCGGCCCCGACAAGAGCCGCATCGTCGCCGGCAACACCGCCGGCACCACGCTGGGACAGCCGACGACGCTCGTGGACGACTCCCACCGCGTCGGGCTGCTGGTCCACCCGTTCACGTTCAGGCCCGAGAACAACTTCCACGCCAGCGACTTCCGTGTCGGCGACCCGAGCAGCTCGGAGTACCTCCACGCCCGCGCCGACCAGCCGGCGGAGCTGGCGATGTACTACGAGCTGGGCGTCGACGGGTTGTTCGCCGACAACGCCGACACGGCGGTGGCGGTGCGCGAGAAGACGTTCGGCCGGACGCGCGCCGATTGACGCCCGCGTGACGTTGGCGTGACGGACGTCGGGGACAGTCGCGGTCTCCATACCCACGGCCCCGAGGAGCCCGACCATGACCGCGCAGGACGCCCACGCACCCGCCATCGACCAGGAGAAGCTCGACGCCTTCATGGGCGCCTTCGTCGGCGATCTCGGGGCGGCCGCCACGACCGCGCTCGTCCTGATCGGCGACAAGCTCGGGCTCTACCGGGCGATGGCCGACTCGCAGCCGGTCAGCTCCGCCGACCTCGCGCAGCGCACCGGCACGCGCGAGCGCTACGTGCGTGAGTGGCTCTGCCAGCAGGCCGCCAGCGGCTACGTCACCTACGACGCCGCGCAGGGCACCTTCCGGCTCCCGCCCGAGCAGGCGATGGCGCTGGCCGACGAGGACAGCCCGGCGTTCATCCCCGGCGCCTTCCAGCTCGTCGCCGCGATGGTCAAGGACGAGCCGCACATCACCGAGCGGTTCCGCACCGGCGCCGGCTTCGGCTGGCACGAGCATCACCAGGACCTGTTCGAGGGTACGGAGCGCTTCTTCCGCCCCGGCTACCTCGGCAACCTGCTGGACGCCTGGATCCCGGCGCTGGATGGCGTGCACGCCAAGCTCGAGGCCGGCGCGCACGCCGCCGACATCGGCTGCGGCCACGGCGCCTCGACCATCATCATGGCCAAGGCCTTCCCCAACTCGACGTTCATGGGGTCCGACTACCACGAGGCCTCGATCGAGGCAGCGCGCCGGGCGGCCGAGCGGGCGGGCGTCGCCGATCGCGTGACGTTCGAGGTCGCCGGCGCCGACGACTTCGGCGGCGGGCCGTTCGACCTGGTCTGCGTCTTCGACGCCCTGCACGACATGGGCGACCCCGTCGGCGCGGCGCGCCACGTGCGCGAGCAGCTCGCCGACGACGGCACCTGGATGGTCGTCGAGCCGTTCGCCGGCGACCACATCGAGGACAACCTCAACCCGGTCGGGCGCGTGTTCTACGCGGGGTCGACGATGCTCTGCACGCCGAACTCGCTGAGCCAGGACGTCGGGCTCGCGCTGGGAGCGCAGGCCGGGCAGGAGCGCCTGACCTCCGTGCTCGACGACGGCGGGTTCGGTTCGGTGCGCCGGGCCGCCGAGACCCCGTTCAACCTGGTGCTGGAGGCGCGACCCTAGCGTCGCCCTCACACGCCAGCGCGGCCAGGGCGCGCAGGGACGCGCTGACCACCTCCTGCTGGCCCGCGAGGCGATGGGCCTCGTGCTCGGGGACCTCGACGTGCACGCCGATGCGCGTGCCGTCGGTCTCCGGCACGGGGTCCAGCCGCCAGGCGAAGACGAGGTCGCTGACCAGGCAGGAGACCGTCACCTGCCGGCCCGACGCGTCGGCGCGCAGCGACTGCGGCATCGGGAAGTCCGGGTAGCCGTCGGGGTACATGGTGATGTCGCCCCGGCCGTCGCGGCCTTGGGGCTCGACGGTCTCGATCCCCTGCCACCACTGCGGGAAGCGCCCCGGGTCATACAGCAGCTTCCAGACCTCCTCGACCGGGGCGGTGGTCGTCGTCGCGTCGTCGAACGTCGGCATGGCTCTCCTAGGTGCGAAGTGGGTCGAGGGCGGCGAGGTCGTCCTGCACGCGCGCGAGCTCCCGCGCCGGCTCGACGGTCCCGACGGTCGGGCGGCCGAGGTCGACGAGGTTGGCCAGCAGGTCCGCGGCGCCGGTGGCGCTCAACGGCCGGCGCCACACCGCGGCGGCTTCGCGCAGGCGCCGCGCGGCGAGCGGCCGGTCGCCGCGCGCCAGGGCGACCATCGCCTGGACGTGGGTGAGGCGGGCGACCAGGACGTGCGGGCGGTCGGCGGGTCCGACGGGCTCCAGCGTCACCCGGCGCAGCTCGGCCTCGGCGGCGTCGGGTTGGTCGGCGCGGGCAAGAGCCTCGGCCCGGGCCAGCCGCGCGACGGGCCGGCTCACGGCGGCGTCGCCGTCCAGGGCACGGGCGAGCAACGCGGCGCCGCGCTCGTGCTCGCCGACCGCGACGGCGAACTGGCCCTCGTCGTGGTCGACGAGCGCCAGCAGCCGCTGGATGCCGCTGCGCTCGGCGGCCTCGCGCTCGGCGGCGAGGGCGGCGCGTGCCTCGTCGATGCGGCCGAGGCGCACGAGCAGCGACGCGCGGATGGCGTGCAGCGGCGTGACCAGCGGCGGGAGCCCGCGCACGTCGGCGACCGTCGCGCACTCCAGCGCCTCCTCCAGGCGCCCGAGCGCCGCGGCGATGCACGCCATGTTGACCCAGGCCGCATACGCGCGGTCCGGAGCGGCCTGCGCTGAGGTGACCGTCTCTCGGAAGCGCTCGAACGCCTGCTCGAGGTCGTCGTCGAGCAGCGCCCGGAACGCCCGCGCGTTGGCGGCCTCGTACCCGAGCTCGCGGTCGAACGGCTCCAGCGCGTCGAGGCGCTCCAGCAGCGCGTCGGCGTCCTGCACGCTGCCCGTGACCCCGGCGCCCCAGGCGCCCACCGCCAGCGCCGTGCCGAGCACATCGCGGTCCGGCTCGTCGAGCGCCTGCAGCTCGCGCAGCGCCGCGCGCGCCTCGTCGAGCGCGCGCTGCGGGTGGCACAGCGCGCCGCTGTACCACTTGGCTCCCCGCACGTGCGCGACCGCGCGGGCCGCGTGGTCGCCGGGCGCCAGGGCGGCCAGCGCGGCGTCCAGCGCCTGCTGCGCCGCCACGTCGTCACCGTTCCACGCGTGCGCCTGGGCGAGGTCGAGCAGCAGCGCCGGGTCGCCGGGACGCAGCTCGAGCGCCTCGGCCAGGAACGCGATGGCCTCCCCGACGGCACCGACGCCGAGCGCGTCGGCGGCCGCACCGGCCAGGGCGTCGGCGGCCTCGTCGTCGCGGCCGGCCAGCCGCAGGTGGCGTGCGATCTCGGCCGCCGAGCCGCGCAGCGCGCCGGCGAGCTCCTCATGGCGCACGCGGCGACGCGCCTCGGGCAAGTTTGCGCGGGCGGCCTCGCGCAGCAACGCGTGCCGGAACCCGAAGCCCTCCTGGTGTGGAGCGAACAGGCCGGTGTCGAGCGCGCCGAGGACGTCGTCGGACGGGGCGAGGTCGCCGAGCTCGCGCCGTGTCAGGTCGCGCCCCGCGACGGCCGCCAGCTCGGCGACCCGTCGGGCACCCGGCTCGAGGCGCCCGAGCGCGGCGCGGACGACGGCCTGCAGGCTCGGCGGCGGGCCGGCGCCCCCGCCGGCGGCGGCGCGCGCGCTCTCGACCGCCAGCAGCGGGTTGCCGTCGGCGGCGTCGATGACCTGCTCGCGTGCGTCGGCGGCCAGCGTGGCGACGCTGCGGACGAGGGCGTCGACCGCGCCGCGCGGGAGCGGCGGCAGGTCGACCTCGATCAGCGTGCCCCCTCGGGCGCGATGAGTGTTGACGAGGGCGTCGACCTCCGGGCGCTCGGGCGCCGGTCGCAGGGTCAGCAGCGCGAGCACCGGCAGGCCGGCGAAGCGCCGCGCGGTGTAGGCCAGCAGCTCCAGGCTCGCGGCGTCGGCGAGGTGGACGTCCTCGAAGAGAAGCACGAGCGGCCGGTCCGCGCAGGCGTGCTCGATCGCGTCGACGGCCGCCTCGAACAGCCGGGCGCGGGCGAGCTCCGGGACGATCGCCACCGGCAGCCCGTCGGAGGCGCGCGCCAGGCGCCGCGGCAGCGACGGCGCGATCGCCGCGAGCTCCTCGGGCCAGGTGGCCGCGGGATCGGGTGGCGGAAGCTCGCCGGCCAGGTCGCGCAGGAGCTCGGCCCAGAGCGTGAACGGCGCCGGTCCTCCGAGCTCCAGCGCCGCGCATCCGGCCGTGCGCGCCCCGCCGGCCGCGGCGCGCTCGAGCACCTCGTGCGTCAGCCGCGTCTTGCCGATGCCGCCCTCGCCGGCCAGCACGGCGAGCATGCCGTCGGGCGCGGCGGCGGCGGCCAGCAGCGCGGCGAGCTCCGCGTCGCGGCCCACCAGCGGCCAGCTCGCCGCCGGCGCGACGCGCTCGGCGGGCGCCACACGCTGCGCGGGTGGACGACCGACCCGCAGCCGCGTCACCGCCTCGCGGGTCGCGCCGGAGGGTGCGATCCCGAGCTGCGTGCGCAGCCGCTCGCCGAGCCGGTCGTAGACCGAGAACGCCGCGGCGCGCTCGCCGGCGTCGACCAGGCGGTCCATCAGGTCGCGCGCCGCAGCCTCGTCCAGCGGATCCAGCGCCAGGCGGCGGCGCGCATGCTCGACCGCCGCGGCCGGCGTCGGCGCCTGGTCGGCGAGCCGGGTCAGCGCGGCGGCGAGGCGCTCCGCGTGCCGATCACGCGCCTCCAGGACCCAGTCGTCGTCGAAATCGGCCAGCAGCGGCCCACGGCAGAGCGCGACCGCCGCCTCGAGCTCCCCCGCGGCGAGGCGGGCGTCGAAGTCCTCCAGGTCGGTGGCGCAACGCAGGCCGATGCGATCGCGCGTCGCGACCAGCAGCTCGGCGGCGTCGCGGCCCAGGAGGCGGCGCGCGCTCCACATCGCGCTGCGCAGCGACGCGCGGGCACTCGTGTCGAGCACGTCGGGCCAGAAGCGGGCGGCGACCGTGCCGCGCGGATGATCGCCGGGATGCAGGGCCAACCACCCCAACAACGCCCACGCGCGGCGGCTGGGGGGTGCTGGCACGAGCCGGGTGTCGACCTCGACCTCCAGCTCGCCAAGAAGCCGGACGCGCAACACGTGCCGAGTCTAATCCCGCCATGGTTGACGTGCCATTGACGGCCGGATGACACCGGGACGGCACGCTGCTCCCATGTCCACCACACACCCCACACCCACCCCATCCACCGCGTTCGACACCGCCGCCCTGCGCCGCGGCGTCGAAGGTCGCGACCCCGCGGCACTCGTCGAGCTCTACGCCGGGGACGCCACCCTCGAGATCACCGACGCCGCCCATGGGCCCAGCGACCCGCTGCGCCTGCAGGGCCGCGACGCGATCGGCGCGCAGCTGCGCGACGTCTACGGCCGCGACATGGAGCACCGCGTCGAGCTGGTGACCGCCACCGACGACGCGCTGGCCTACACCGTGCGCTGCGCGTACCCCGACGGGATCCTCGTGCGCTGCGTCTCGATCGCCGAGCTGCGCGACGGCCAGATCGTGCGCGAGATCGTCGCGCAGGCCTGGGACTCGTAGCGTCGCCGTCCGGGGAGCGGCCTCAGCCGCCGGTCGCCGTCAGAACCCCGCGTGGTTCGGGTTGATCGGCGGCCGCGGGTCGTCGCGGGGCGGCTCGGCGCTGCCCCGCTCCTCGGTCCTCCCCGGCTTCACCGGCGGCGCGAGACCCGGGATCTTGAGCTTGA
This sequence comes from Baekduia sp., assembly GCA_036009425.1. Taxonomy (GTDB): domain Bacteria; phylum Actinomycetota; class Thermoleophilia; order Solirubrobacterales; family Solirubrobacteraceae; genus Baekduia. Next base: position 27,694 of record DASYLT010000218.1, read on the forward strand.
ACTTGCGCCCGTCGCTTGTCGTCAGCTCTTGCGGCTTGGGGTCGAGCGGCTCGCCGGGGATCGGGCTCATGGGCTGAGGCTACTCCGGGTCCCCCGATTGCGCGACCGCTCCCCTCACCGAGGCCGGTCGCCGGCTCGGGGCGGCTTGGCTCGCGGACGCGCCGTGAACCGCTCCTCGGCGGCCTGACGCGCTGGATGCCCCTTCGGAAGATCCTCGGGGATGATCTCGTCGTGGGCCTCGGGCGTGTCGCCGAGCGGCGTGAGATCGTCTGCGCCCACGCCGGGAACCGGATCCGTGTGGTCGTCGGCCGACGCGTCGACGAGCGCGCCGTCGGGGGTCACCCGCGTCTTCTGGCGCACGTGCGCCAGCCAGAGGGCGACGCCCGTCAGCGGGACGACTCCCGCCAGCAGCACGGCAATGGCCTCGTCGATGCCGAGCGCGAACAGCGCGGCCAGCGCGGCGACCGCGTAGAACGCGAAGGTGCCGGCGAGGAACCAGTAGGAGCCGCGCACGCGCGGCTGGTCCGGCTGCGGTCCGGTGGCGAGGTACGTCGCCACCGCGCAGGCGATCACGGCCAGGGCGATCCCCGTCACGAGCTCCCACGCGTCCCATGTGGGATGGGAGCCGTTGAGGATCAGGAGGCTGCCGACGAAGACCAAGAGCCAGAGGACGGCGGGATATCGGCGCATGATCCTTGTGGTGGGTCGATCGGGACGGCCCGCAACAGCCGATCGACCGGCGCGGTTGGCGCTCGGACGTCGAGGCTCTTTGCGGTGCGTCAGACGGTGTCGCGGTGCACCTCGACGACCTCGTAGCGCAGGGCCAGCACGAGCGCCTGGAGCTGCGAGTGGACGCCGAGCTTGCGCAGGATGTTGGCCACGTGGTTGCGCTGGGTGCGGACCGTGATGTGGAGGTCCTCGGCGATCTGATTGGTGTCGCGGCCTTCGGCGAGCGCCTGCAGGATCTCGCGCTCGCGCGGCGTGACGGAGGCCATCGCCGCACGGTCGTCGTGCTCGCGCTGGCGGCGGCGGCGAGCGAGGGCGATCAGCTCGACCACGTCGTCGAGCGGGAGCAGGGTCTCGCCGGCCTGCAGGCGGCGCAGGGCGTCGGCGAGCTCGGTGAGCGGAGCGCTCTTGTGCAACGCCGCGGCGGCGCCGCTCTCGATCGCTTCCGCGATGGCGGCGCGATCGAGCGTGGCGGTCAGCACGATCGCCTGCGCCCGCCGGTTGATCGCCCGCAGCATGGCGATCAGGTCGCTCCCGAAGCCGTCGGGGAGCTTGAGGTCGATGACGGCCACGTCGACGCCGACCAGCATGCCCCTGGCCTCCGCCAGGGACCCGGCCTGGGCCACGACGTCGAAGTCGTCCTCACGGTCGAGCACGTTGGCGATCGCCTCCCGCACCGCCGTGTGGTCCTCGACGAGCAGCACGCGCGCCGGGCGCAGCGCCTGGCCATCGGCCGTGGGCAGCGGGATGCCGAGCCGCACACGGGTGCCGTGTCCGGGACGGGTCGTGACGTCGAGCCAGCCGTTCTCGGCCGCCGCCCGGTCGCGCATGCCGCGGAGGCCGTACGAGCCGGCCGTGGACGCCGGCGCCGTGGCCTCGTCGAAGCCGCGGCCGTCGTCGCTGACGGTCGCCTCCAGGCTGCCGTTCCCCGCCGCGACGGTCACCGCGATGTGCTGCGCGTCGGCGTGGCGGCGGGCGTTGGAGACCGCCTCCCGGAGCATGCGCAGGACCTGGGTCCCGGGACGACCGAGCGGGCCGGCCGGGATCTCGGTGGCGGTGAGCGTCAGCGTGCGCGGGAAGGCCAGCCCGCGCTGGACCTCGATCAGCTCCTCCAGCAACCGGCCGAAGGGGCGGCCCTCGTCGTCCTCGAGGTTGAGGTCGTAGATGGCGCCGCGCAGCTGCCGGCCGACGCGCGCCAGCGCCTGGCCGACGTCGCCCGAGCGGTCATCGGTCGCGATGCCGTCGATGGCGCCCGACAGCTCGCTGAGGGCACCGTCATGCAGGTCACGCGCGATGCGGCTTCGCTCCGCGTCGCGGACCTCATCCATGCGGGCCGCCGCCGCCGCCCCTTCGGCGGCGCTCGCGATGAGGTTGGCGACCGCCTGCAGGAAGTGGACGTCGCCGTCGGAGAAGACGTGCGGCTGCCGGGTGAAGGCGCCCAGCACGCCGAACGGGTGGTCGTGACCCGCGATCACCACGGCGGCGCCCGCGACGAGACCGGCGTCCGACATCATCGGCGACAGCGCGAACCGCGTGTCGCGGCGTACGTCGTCTGACAGCACCGGCTCGCCGGTCATGATCGTGTAGCCGGCCATGGAGGACGGTCCGCCGGCCGCCCTCGCGGTGCCGACGGAGCCTTGGCCCCATCCCACGCCGGCGCGGTGGACCAGCCCGCCGCCATTGGGCAGGACCTCCATGACGCCGACGTGGCCGATCCCGAGCGTCCGGGCCACCAGCCCGACCGCCTCGTCGGCCAGCTCCTGCAGGTCGTCGCTCGCGACGGCCCGGAGGCCGAGGTCGGCGATGAGCGCCTGCTGGTGCTGGCGGCGCGCCAGTTCGGCCTCGGCGTGCTTGCGCTCGCTGATGTCGCGGAAGTAGATCGCCAGGCCCTGTGGCGACGGATACACGTGGACCTCGAACCACTGCGTGCCCCCGGGATAGTGGAAGTCGAAGACGACGGCGTCCTGCTCATGCAGGGCACGCCGGTAGGCGTCCTCCAGCGCGCTGCCTGCCAGGGCGGGCAGTACCTCCCAGGGCATGCGCCCCAGCACGTCGGCACGCGGCAGCTCGGCGCCCGCCAGCTGGGAGGCGAACCGCAGAGCGCGATCGTTGATGTAGGTGATGCACCAGTCGCGATCGAGGCCGTAGAACGCGTCTGTGATGCTCTCCAGCACCGCCTCGACCCGCTGCTGGGCCGCCACCAGCTCGTCGTGGGCGCGGCGCAGCTCCGTGACGTCACGGTGGATCCCGAGATAGCCGACCAGCTCACCGTCGTCGCCGGCGATGCCGGTGCCGATGACCTCGACGTCCACCGTCGACGCGTCGCGGCGCCGCGCGCTGAACTGCATGCGCGTCTGTCCCTGCCCGGTGAGCTGATTGCGGAACGCGGCGCACGGCCCGGTCCCGATCATCGGCCCGGCGACCTCCGTGGCGTCACGCCCGAGGGCCTCCGCCGCGCTCCAACCGTAGAGCCGCTCGGCGGCGGCGTTCCAGGCCGTGATGGTCATCCCGGCGTCGACGGCGACGACCCCGTCCTGCATGCTCTCCAGGAGCCGCTCGTGATCGGCCAGCCGTCGGGCGATGGCGCGCTCCTCGGTGATGTCGGTCATCAGCAATACGACGGCGACGATCGCGCCGGCGTCGTACACCGGTTCCGACGAGCATCGGATGTCGACGCGCGTTCCGTCGGCCAGCAGCTGGAAGTACTCCTCGTCGACGACCTCCTCGCCCGTGGTGATCGACCGGACGACCGGCCACGTGGCCGGGTCGTAGCGGCGTCCGTCCAAGTGATAGATGTCGAAGCCGTCGTCGTCGGGCGCCGGCTCGCCGAACTCCCGCTCGGCCAAGTGTCGGGCCCGCGCGTTGGCGTACAAGTCACTTCCGTCGGCTGCGACGACCCTGACCGCCACCGGCAGCTTTCCGACGACCTCCTCCAAGTCGAGGGCGCGAAGCTTGCCGGTGAGATCCATGCCAGGCCTTCCCCTGAACGCGACGGTGGCAGCGGGACCGCGCCAGCCACCCATGGGACATGTGTGCCCCGCCCGAGGGCGGTCAAACGGATGTGGCGCTGAAGTTGCGCGTCGGGTGGCTCGGCCGATTCTCTCGACTCGGCGCCCGTTCTAAACCTGCGCGGGCACCGGCCGTCAGCGGCCCGACGGGCGCCCCAAGGATGAGGCGAATTTCTCATGACGAGCGGCGGCCACGCGGCGAGCGTGCCCCCATGACCGTCATCGCTGCAGAGCACCACCAGCAGGCTTCGCTGCAGGCGGAGCGCGAGATGCTCGTCGCCGCTCGACCGCACGACGCGCCCGGGCGGGACGAGGTCGTCCACGCCTTCATGCCCCTCATCGGCTCGGTCGCCCACCGCTACCGCGGCGCGCGTGCGGTCGACCGCACCGAGCTGATGCAGGAGGGCGTCGTCGGGCTGCTGCGTGCGCTGGACCGGTACGACCCCGCGCGCGAGACGCCGTTCTGGGCCTACGCCTCCTGGTGGGTGCGACAGGCGATGCAGCAGCTCGTGAGCGAGCTGACGTGGCCGGTCGTCCTCTCGGACCGCGCGCTGCGCCAGCTCGCCCGCGTCAAGGACGCCCAGCGGCTCTTCGCCCAGGACCACGGCCGCGAGCCGAGCCCGGCCGAGCTGGCGCAGAAGACGGGCATGCCGAAGGAGCACCTCGGCTACCTGCTCGCCGCCGAGCGCACGCCGCGCGCGCTGGACGAGCCGGTCGGCGCGAGCCAGGCGGGCAGCAGCTCGCTCGGCGACCTGCTCGCCGACCCGTCCGCCGAGGACCCGCTGGAGCGCGTTCCGCGCCGGCACGCGGCGTCGCTGCTCGACGAGGTGCTGGTGACGCTCTCGCCGCGCGAGCGCGCCGTGCTGAGCCGCCGCTACGGGCTCGACGGTTCCGAGCACACGCTCCGCGAGATCGCCGGCACGCTCGGCGTCAGCGCCGAGCGCGTGCGCCAGATCGAGCAGGGTGCGCTGGAGAAGCTCCGCGAGACCTGCGACTGGGAGGGCTGAGCAGTGGACGTCGCCGAAGTCCAGCGCGAGCGGCGCCTGTTCGCTCGCCTGCACGACCCGGACGATCCGCTGGACGCCGACGCCGTACTGCACCGCTACCTCCCGCTGGCCCGGCGCATCGCGGCCCGGTTCCGCGGAACCGGCGAGCCCTACGACGACCTCCTGCAGGTCGCCAGCCTCGGCCTGCTGAAGGCCATCCGCCGGTTCGATCCGGGACGCGGGACCATGTTCTCGTCCTTCGCCACGCCGACGGTGCTCGGCGAGCTGCGCCGTCATCTCCGCGACACGACGTGGTTCGTGCACGTGCCCCGCGAGCTGCAGGAGCTCGCGCTGCGCGTGGACCGCAGCGCGCGCCAGCTGACCGTCGACTCCGGACACGCTCCGACCGTGCAGGACCTGGCCACGGCGGTGGGCTGCTCGCCCGAGGACGTCCTCGAGGGCCGCAAGGTGCTCGGCGCGCACCGGGCGATCTCCTTCGAGGCGCCGCGTCACGGCGACGGCGACGACGAGGTGGCCCTCGTCGACACCCTCGGTGACGAGGACGCCGGCTTCGGCGGGGTGGTCGAGCGCGGCGCGCTCGACACGCTGCTGCGCTCGGTCCCGCGCCGCGATCGCGAGATCCTCCGGCTGCGCTACGAGGAGGATCTGACGCAGCGCGAGATCGGCCGGCGCATCGGCGTCTCCCAGATGCAGGTGTCGCGCATCCTGCACCAGGCGCTGGGCCGGCTGCGCGCCGCGTCGCGCGAGCCGCTGTGGGCGGCGGCCGGCGAGCAGGTCAGCACCTCGAACGCCCGATGATCGTGCGCGCCCTCACATGAGCGCGCGCTGCTGCGCTGCCGCACGCGCCGGCCCGACGAGCGAGTCCTGCAGGCGCCGCGCCGCGTCGAGGTGGTCGCCGGTCCAGATCATCCGTACCGCGGTAGCGGTGGCCTGACCGTCGGCGCCGCGCAGGTCGCGGCTGACCGCGGCGACGAGCTTGCCGTCGGCGAGCGCGTCGGCGGCCAGGGGCTCGGGCACCGGCCCGCGGCCGGCGAGGCTCGCCGCGAAGTCGTGATACCAGCCGGTCATGAGCTCGCTGCCGGCGACCAGCTGCCGCCGGGCCTCCGCGCGGTCGCCGCCGGCGCCATCGTCGCCCTGCCACAGCTCGAGGACCGCGTCGGCGGCCAGCCGCAGCCCGACCACGCCGGTGACGAGGCTCGTCACCTCGGCGAGCGGCATCGGCTTGGAGCCGCGCTCGGCCACGTAGCCGCGGAAGGTGTCGTCGAGCCGCCGGGAGGCGGCGGCCGCCCGGATCGCCTCGTCGGTCGGCGCCGGTCGCGACGGCGCAACGGCGTCACAGCGACCGATCCCGAACGCGACCGCCTGGGCGAGGTAGCTCGCGCTGTCGGCGTAGGCCTTGGACAGCGCGTCGCCCAGGGCCGCAGCGGCGCCGCGGGGCCAGAACAGGACCCCGACGGCCAGGCTCACGGCGCCGCCGAGCGCGACGTCCTCGACCCGCAGCAGCCCGAGCCGCCAGCCCGCCGGCTGCAGCAGGTTGAACAGGATCAACAGCGTGAGCGTGAACGCGGCCTGGCCGGCGGCGAACGAGATCGCAGCCGGTGCCAGGCCGGCGAACAGGACCGCCGGCGGGAGCAGCACCCACAGCAGCGTGGTGTCGGTTCCCACCAGCGTCACGAGGAGGGAGCCGATCGCGAACCCGACCGCGGTGCCGACCAGGCCGCGCACCACGTTCTGGCCGGTGCTGAGCGCGTTGGAGCGCAGCACCGCGAGCGTGCCGAAGACCACCCAGAACCCGTGCTGCACGCTCGAGAGGTCGGCGACGAGGACCGAGAGGCCGAGCGCGGCTCCGCCCCGCAGGCTGTTGCGCAGCCACTGCGAGTGTGGCTCGACGTGGGCGCTCGCACGCTCCTGCGCGGCCGACAGCGGGCCCGCCAGGCCCGGCGGCTGACGACCGAGCACGCGGTCGATCCAGCTGCGCCGCTCCGCGGCGGCGGCCAGGTCGATGTTGCGGCCGACCTGGGCGACGACGAAGCTCAGCTCCTGCGCACGAAAGCTCGGGTCCAGCGACGACACGATGCGCCGCATCTGCGCGGGACCCTCCGCTGCTGGCGTCGGCCCGTCCTCGGGCAGCCACGTGGTCGTCGCGTGCTCGAGCTCGGCGAGCGTCGCGCTCATCCGATCCAGCGCGGCATGCAGCGCCGCGGGCGACCGCGTCGGGCGGTCGAGCAGGTCGGCGGCGGCCTCCAGCGACGACGCGGCCGCCGCCTTCACGGCGCACGCGCGGGCATCGACGTGGACAGGGTGCGGCTGCGGCATCGCCTGGACGACGATGTCGTTGAGCCACCGCAGTTCGTCGACCAGCCGGACGACCGCGCGTGCCGCCGTGCTCAGGCCGGTCGGGCGGTACGGCGTGGCGAAGAAGGCGGCATGGAGGGCGCCGACGGCGGTATCGGCGCGGGCGATCGCGGCGTCGTGCTCGGCCTCCGACAGACCGGTTCCGCCGCAGAGGACGTAGTCGACCTCGGCCCGCAGGCGCGCCGACAGCGCGCGGCACGCGGCGATCGCGGCCGAGCGCACCGGGTCGCGCGAGGGCGCGGGCCACAGCAGCGCGATGGCCAGCAGCGACGCGCCGGCCGCCAACCCCCACCCCGCGAGGCGATCGGGGATCGACGCCACCGTCCCGGCCAGCGAGACCGGCAGGATGAACGCGAGCAGCAGCGTCGTCGTCGCGCCGGCCAGCACGGAGCTGACGACGCCGGCGAACAGCACGCCGAACGCGACGACGGCCATCGTCGTCGCCGCCAGCCACGTCGTTCCCGACACCAGCGTCGCGAGTGAGATCAGCACGCCGCAGGCCACCGCGAGCAGGGCCTGCGCCCGGAGCCGGTCGCGCATCGGTCCCGTGAAGTCGACGAGCAGGAGCATCGCGAACGAGCCGAAGGCGGCGAACGTCGCGACGGTCGGGTTCCCGATCACCTGGTCGGCGAACGCGAACGCCGCCGGCATGACCAGCGCCGTGCGGGCCGCACGACGCAGCGCCGCGTAGCCGGGATCGTGCTGGCGCAGCCAGTCCAGGCCGGGCACGGTCCTGCGGCGGCGCGGCGGGCCCGCCGCAGCAGCGGGTGCAGCGGTGGTGGAGGGTGCGCTCGTCATCGCTGCGACCAGCAACGCCGGACCATTCGCCGAGCGTAGCGGCGGTGTGGCCGATCTGGTGAGAGCTTTGGGCGGAGCGGCCCGATCGTCCGAAGCCGCGAAGGGGATTCAAGCGGTCGCGGTCGTCGGCCGACGGAGATGGCCATGCGCTCCCGTGTCCCTGGGCCCCTGCTGCGCCTGTACGACCGTCACGATGTCGCGTTCAGGGTCGGCGCGCTGATCCTCGGGATCGTCGTGGTGATCGCACTGTCCCACGACTCCGTCGCGCACCCGACGCGCGAGTCGGCCGCCCAGCGCCTCGCCACCGACGCGCTCGCCGGCCGGCAGCCGCACCTGAGCGACGCGGAGGTCCGGGCGCTCAACCAGCCACAGGGCGTTCCCGCGGGCCAGTGGGTGACCGAGCAGACGCCCGACTCGACGCCCGTCCACCACCTCGACGGTCCGGGCGAGCTCGAGCTGCGCGTCGGCTACTCCGACGGAGCCTTCTACGTGTCGGACGTGCGCCATCTCGTCACCGACCACGACGTCGATCCGATCGACGTGTCCGCCAAGACCCACTCCGTCGTGGCGGGCGGCCCCGGGGAGGCGATGGTCTTCGCCTGCTGCGAGGGCAACGACGCCCGCGTGACGCTGGCGGTGCTGCGCGCCCCGCCCGCAGGCGTGCCGAGGGGCTGGGCCGAGGTCACCGACCTCGACCTCGACGTCGCCACCGGACACCTGGCGTTCGCGGCCACCGGCGGCGTGTCGCAGGTCGTGACAGTGCCGGCCGGGCGCTACCGCATGCGCGTCACCGGCGTCGGCGCCGTCGAGTTCGAGTTCGACCGCGAGCGGTTCCGCCTCGAGCTCTGGCCGCGGCATGCCAACACGCCCATGGCCGTACTGCGCACCGCCCGCGAGCGCTAGCGGCGCAGCGGGCGGGCGATCACGCGGGATCTACGGCGTCGCCGGGGAGCGGGTCGCCGGTCAGCGGCTCGCTGGTCGACGGGTCGACGCCGAGCGGGTCGCCACTGATCGGGTGATCTACCCCGACGAGCTTCCGGGCGTCCTTCTTGGCCTTCTTCTCCGCGCGGCGCTCGCGGACGCGGTTCTCGCGGTCCATCTTCGCCATCGTGGTCTTCTTCTTGCCGCTGGAGGCCATGCCGGTCCGTCCCTTGCTTGTGAGGTTTCCCAGCCCGTCGATGATGCGCAGGCTGCTCGTCACGCCGCTCAGGCGTACGACGGAGGGCCCGCACCGCGGGCCCTCCGATGCTGCGGAAGCTGCGTCGGTCTAGATGACCTGGACGTTCGCCGCCGCGGGGCCCTTGGGGCCCTCTTCGGCG
>DASYLT010000219.1:0-8181 GCA_036009425.1 Baekduia sp.
GTCCGCAAGGCCTTCAAGGTCGCCGAGTCCGAGAAGCCCGGCGCCACGCACCTCGAGCTGCCGGAGGACGTCATGGCCGCCGAGGTCGACGCCACGCCGCTGCCGCGCCGGCGCCCGGTCAAGCCCGAGCCCGGCGCCCGCGAGCTGCTGAAGGCCGCCGACCTGATCCGCAACGCCATCAACCCCGTCGTCCTGGCCGGCAACGGCGCGGTCCGCGCCGGCGCGTCCCCCGCGCTGCGCGAGTTCTGCCGCGCGACCGGCATCGCCGCCGCGGAGACGTTCATGGGCAAGGGGCTGCTCGACTACGAGGACCCCAAGGCCCTGGGCACCGTCGGGCTGCAGGCCAAGGACTACTCCCTGGCCGGGTTCGAGGACGCCGACGTCGTCATCGCGACCGGCTACGACCTCGTCGAGCACTCGCCCAAGCACTGGAACCCCAAGCGCGACAAGAAGATCATCGTCGTCGACTCCGAGGCGGCCGAGATCGACGAGTACTTCACGCCCGAGGTCGAGCTCGTCGGCGACATCTACCACGTGCTCACCCGGCTGGCCGAGGAGTGCCGCGACGTCCCGCACTCCGGCGGCTCGCCCCGGCTGCGCGACGTCGTGCTCGGTCGCCTCGCGGCCGCCAAGGACGACCAGCACTTCCCGATGCAGCCGCCGCGGGCGCTGTACGAGATCCGCAAGGCGCTGCGCCGCGACGACATCCTCATCTCCGACGTCGGGCTGCACAAGCTCTGGATCGGCCGCATGTTCCCGGCCCACGAGCCCAACACGGTGATGATCGCCAACGGCCTGGCGGGCATGGGCTTCGCCGTGCCGTGCGCGGTCGCCGCCAAGCTCGTGCACCCCGGACGCCGCGTGGTGACCGTCAACGGCGACGGGGGCATCCTGATGAACTTCCAGGAGCTCGAGACGGCGATGCGGCTGGGGACGCCGTTCGTCAACGTCGTCTGGGAGAACCGGCAGTTCGGGTCGATCGTCTGGAAGCAGGACAAGAAGTTCGGCGCGCACTTCGGCACCGACTTCACCAACCCCGACTTCGTCAAGCTCGCCGAGGCGTTCGGGATGCCGGCGTGGCGCTGCGAGCGGGTGGAGGACTTCGCCAAGCACCTCGAGCACGCGCTGACGCTGGAGACGCCGTCGCTCATCGTGCTGCCGATCGACTACTCGCTCGACGTCACCCTGGCCCAGGAGCTCGGTGACGAGACGATCGTCCACATCTGACTCGCCGCCCCAGCTCCGCCGCGCTCGGGCCGGCTTCCGCCGCGTGGCCGAGCGGGAACGCGCCGTCGCGCGGTCGGCAGCCTGACCATCGCCCGTTAGTGGGGATGAGCAGACCTCGACAGGTGTCCGATAGAGCGGGAGATGTCGCCGCTCTCCCTCTCCCTGCTGGCGCTGGCCGTCCCCATGTCGTCGGCGCTGCTGGCCGCGGCGGCCCTGGCGCTCGACGCGCACGACCTCGCCCTCGAGGCCAAGTACCTCACGGGACGCTGCCTCGCGGTGGTCGCGCTGCTGCTGGTCGCGCCGCTGCTGCTGGCCATCGCCATCGCCGTGCGCGTCACGTCGCGCGGTCCCGTCCTGTTTCACCAGAGCCGGGTCGGCGAGGGCGGCGCGCCGTTCGCCATGCTCAAGTTCCGGTCGATGCGCGTCGGCGACGCGTCCGGGTTCGTCCCCGCCGCGGGCCTGGCGCCCGGTGGGATCGAGGGCTCCGACGATCGTCGGACGGCCGTGGGCCGGCTGCTGCGGCGCACGTCGCTGGACGAGCTGCCGCAGCTGTGGAACGTCGCCCGCGGCGAGATGTGCCTCGTCGGGCCGCGGCCCGAACGTCCGGAGCACGCCGCCCGCTTCAGCGCGGAGGTCCCCGGCTACGCGCATCGCCACCGCGTCCGCGTCGGGCTCACCGGCCTCGCGCAGGTGCAGGGGTCCCGTGGTGCCTCGTGCATCGCGACGCGCGCCGAGCTCGACAACGCCTACATCGACACCTGGTCGCTGGCGCTCGACCTCCGCATCCTCGTGGCGACCGCCGGTGCCGTGCTGCGCGGCACGCAGTAGCGCCGGACCCGTGCGGTTTGGCCGCTGAGGCAGCACGGGCACGCCGTATGCTCGAGCAGAGCAGGCTTTCGAGCACGGCAACGCAGGAGGACCGACAGATGGCAGCGACGGCGGACGAGACCCGAGTGGTCGACGGGGTCAGGACCCAGCTCTTCATCGGCGGGGAGTGGCGCGACGCCTCCGGGGGCGCGACGCTGGCCGTCGAGGACCCGGCCACGGGCGAGACGATCGCCAACGTGGCCGACGCCACCAACGCGGACGCCGACGCCGCCCTGCAGGCCGCCGCCGACGCGTTCGTGACCTGGCGCAACGTCGCGCCGCGCGACCGCGCCGACGTCCTGCGCCGCGCCTATGACCTGATCGACGCGCGCACCGACGAGCTCGCCCTGCTCATGACGCTCGAGATGGGCAAGCCGGTCAGCGAGTCCAAGGCCGAGATCGCCTACGCCAACAACTTCCTGCGCTGGTACTCCGAGGAGGCCGTCCGCATCAACGGCCGCTTCACGGTCAACGAGACGGGCAAGGGGCGGGTGCTGACGCTCAAGCAGCCGATCGGGCCGTGCGTGTTCATCACGCCGTGGAACTTCCCGCTGGCGATGGGCACGCGGAAGATCGGTCCGGCGCTGGCGGCCGGCTGCACCTGCGTGGTCAAGCCGGCCAAGCAGACGCCGCTGTCGATGCTCGCGCTCGCGCAGATCTTGGAGGAGGCCGGCCTGCCCGGCGGCGTGGTCAACGTCATCACCGCCTCGTCCTCGGGCAAGATCATGCAGCCCCTGATCGAGGACCCGCGGGTGCGCAAGATGTCGTTCACGGGCTCGACGCCGGTCGGCAAGGAGCTCATCAAGCAGTCGGCCGAGCAGGTGCTGAAGGTCTCGATGGAGCTGGGCGGCAACGCGCCGTTCCTGGTCTTCGGCGACGCCGATCTCGACGCGGCCGTCGAGGGCGCCCTGCTCGCCAAGATGCGCAACGGCGGCGAGGCGTGCACGAGCGCCAACCGCTTCCACGTGCACGAGAGCGTGGCCGAGGAGTTCGCCGAGAAGCTGGCGGCCAAGATCGGCGCGCTCGAAGTCGGGCGCGGCACCGAGGACGGCATCCAGGTCGGGCCGCTGATCGACGACACGCAGCGCCAGAAGGTCTCCGACCTCGTCGACGACGCGGTCGGCAAGGGCGCCAAGGTCCTGACCGGCGGCAAGGCGATCGACGGCGCCGGCTACTTCTACGCGCCGACCGTGCTCTCCGGCGTCCCCGACGACGCCGAGCTGCTCAAGGAGGAGATCTTCGGCCCGGTCGCGCCGATCACGACGTTCTCCACCGACGAGGAGGCGATCGCCAAGGCCAACGACACCGAGTACGGCCTGGTGTCCTACATGTTCACCACCGACCTCAACCGGGCCTTCAAGGTCATCGAGGCGCTGGAGACCGGGATGATCGGCCTCAACCAGGGCATGGTCTCCAACGCGGGCGCGCCGTTCGGCGGCGTCAAGCAGTCGGGCTTCGGCCGCGAGGGCGGCCCCGAGGGGATCGAGGAGTACCTCGAGACCAAGTACGTGGCGATGAACGTGGGCACCGACCCGGTCGCTCTGTAGCGCTTCCGGAGGTCTGTTGCAGGACAGCGGCGCTGCGCAGCGAAGTCGGCTGCGCCGATGCCCAGCTTCGTGGACCTCAGCGCACCGATCGAGCCGTCGCCCCGCGAGCTGCCCGACGTGCTGCGCACCGACATCGAGTACGAGGACCACGCCGCGGGCGCCGCGGCGATCGAGACGATGCTCGGCGTGGGGCCCGAGCTGCTGCGCGACGGCGAGGGCTGGGCGGTCGAGACGTTCACGCGGTTCGGCACGCACAACTCGACGCACGTCGACGCGCCCTACCACTACAACTCGACGATCGCCGGGCGCCCCGCGCGCCGGATCGACGAGCTGCCGCTGGAGTGGTTCTTCGCCGACGGCGTGGTGCTGGACATGACCCACAAGGCCGACGGCGACCCGATGACGGCCGCCGAGGCCGAGGCGGCGCTGGACGCCGCGGGGCACACGCTCGCGCCGGGCGACATCGTCCTCGTCCGCACCGGTCGCGACCGGTTCTACGGCCAGCTGGACTACATGGCGCGCGGGCCGGGCGTCACCGCCGAGGCGACGCGCTGGCTGCACGCCCGCGGCGTGCGCGTGATGGGCATCGACGCCTGGGGCTGGGACGCGCCGCTGCACCTCCAGGCCGCCGCGGCCAAGGAGCGCGGTGCGCCCGGCATCTTCTGGGCCGCGCACCAGGTCGACCTCGAGTACTGCCAGATCGAGCGGCTCTGCGCACTGGACCAGCTGCCGTCCACGGGCTTCCGCGTCTCGGTCTTCCCGCTGCGCATCGCCGGCGGGTCGGCGGCGCCGGCGCGCGCGGTCGCCATCATCGGAGACTGACCATGCGGCATCCGGGCACCAAGCTCGCCGTCGCGACGGCTCTCGGCCTGGCGATCCTGATCGCCGGCACCGCCGTGGTCGCGGCCGCGCTCTCGTCGCGGCCGCGTGGCGAGTCGCTCGTGCCGGCCGCCGCCTACGGCGGGCCGGCGGGCCGGCTGGCGGTCGCCGGGCCGTGGATCCGCGCATCCGATCCCGGCGACGCCGGCGCGCTTGACGGCTATGCCGCCGGGCACTTCCCCGGCGACCTGGTCACGGTGCCCGACGTCGCCAACGCGGCCAACGTCACCGGCGCCGCCGGGGTGGCCGCCTACCGCGGCGGGATCGCCTGGTACCGCACGACGCTGACCGCGCCGAAGACCGACTCCTACGCCCTGCGCTTCGAGTCCGTCCACCACCAGGCGCAGGTGTGGCTGGACGGGCGGCTGCTCGGCGAGCACACCGGCGCCTACCTGCCGTTCGAGTTCACGCTGCGGCTGCGCGAGGGCGTGCCGCACGAGCTCGTCGTCCGGGCCGACTTCCGCTACCCGTCGCGCCAGAAGCGCGACGGCTGGCACCGGACCTGGTTCAACTTCGGTGGGATCAACCGTGAGGTGACGCTGCGCCCGCTGGCCTCCGACGAGCTGGAGGCGCCCACCCTGCAGACGCGCATCGACGCGCGCGGCGTGGCGGTCGTCAGCGCGTCGGTGGCGGTGCGCAACCGCTCGGCGCGTGCGCGGCTCGTCCAGGTGCGCGGCACGCTGCGCCACGCCGGCGGCGGGCCCGACCTGACGTTCCCGCGGGTGCGGCTGCGCGCCGGTGAGGTGCGCCGGGTGCGCACCCGCGTCGCGATCGACGGGCCCGCGCTGTGGGCGCCAGGGACGCCGGCGCTGTACGCCATGCACTTGAGCGCCGGTCCCGGCCAGGGCGCCTGGGACGAGCACGTCGGGCTGCGCGAGGTGCGCCGGGTCGGCGGCCGGCTGCTGCTCAACGGCAGGCGCCTGCGGCTGCACGGCGCGTCGCTGCACGAGGACGCCGAGGGGCGCGGCGACGCGCTGACCGGTGCCGACATGGACGCGCTCGTGCGCGACCTGCGCGCGGTCGGCGCCAACTCCACGCGCGCGCAGCACGCGCTGTCGGCGCCGCTGCTGGAGCGCCTGGATCGCGCCGGGATCCTCGTGTGGCAGGGCGTCGGCCCGGTCGACGCGCCGGGCGCGTGGACGTCGAACACGCCGGAGCTCGCGCGCGCCGCTCGCGCGCGGGTGCGCGCCACGGTGCGCCAGGAGCGGCTGCACCCGTCGGTCATCGCCTGGAACCTCGTCAACGAGGTGGCCGGCAACGGCCACGACGCGACCGAGGTGGCCTACGTGCGCGACATGGCGCGCGAGCTGCACGAGCGCGACCCGGGCCGGCTGGTCGCCGTCGACCTGTGGGGCGCCCATCCGCCGGCCGTCCCCGGGCCGATCTACCGCGACGTCGACGCGGTCGCGCTGACCAACTACGTCGGCTGGTACGAGGGCGCGACCGAGAGCCGGGCGCACATCGCGGCGCGCCTGCACGACACCGCGCTCGGGTTCACCAAGCTCTTCGCGGGCAAGGTGCTGATCGTCTCGGAGTTCGGCGCCGAGGCCAACGCGGGCAACGTCACCGTGGCGCCGGGCGGCTACGACTTCCAGTCCTGGCTGCTGCGCCGCCACATCGCGACCTACCGCGCGCTGCCGCAGCTCTCCGGCATGCTGGTGTGGAACCTCCGCGACTTCGCGGTCTCCCCCGACTTCGCCGGGGGTTCGATCACCAAGCTCGTGCCCGGCATCCACGTCGAGCGCGGCCTCAACACCAAGGGCATCTTCGACTACGCGGGCCGGCCGAAGCCGGCCGCCGCGGCAGTGCGCCGCGCGTTCGCGCCGCTGGGGTCGGGGCTGGGGTAGCGGCGGGTCCGGGCGCGTACGCGCCACGGGGGCCCGGGGGGCGAGTCTTCGGTCCGTGTCGCCTAGAGCGTCATATGGACGTCGAAACCGACATGGACCGTGCCGTCGCCGCGATCGCGGACGACCATTGGGGCGTCGTCACGCGCCGCCATCTCCTCGCTTGCGGCCTGCGGCGTACGGGGATCGCCGATCGGGTTGCGAAGCGCCGGCTGCGTGTGCTCTACCGCGGCGTCTACGCCGTCGGTCACGCCCAACTGCGGCGCGAAGGTCAATGGCTCGCAGCCGTGTGGGCGTGCGGTCGCGGGGCCATCCTGAGCCACGGCGACGCGGCCGCGCACTGGGGGCTGATGCCGTCCCGAGGTCGGCTGATTCACGTGACGAAGCCGTCGACTTCGGGCGCAGCCCCCAATCCCAAGCAGCTTCGCCTGCATCGCGTGGGGACGCTCCGCGCCTGGGACACGACGCTCATTGACGGCATACCCACCGCCACGGTCGCCCGGACGCTCCTGGATCTCGCGCCGCTGTTGCGACCTCGGGCGATGGAGGACGTCATCGCGCAGTCGACGCGCCTGGGCCTGTTCGATCTCGTCGCTGCTCGTCGGTGCCTCGATGAGCATCCTCGACAGCACGGGGCGCCTGCGCTCCGGAGGCTTTTTGATGACCTCCATGGCGTGGGTGCCGCCGACCTGCGGAGCACCCTCGAGGTCCGGTTCCTCCAGCTCTGCGACGACCATGGACTCCCGGCGCCGCAGGCGAACGTGACGCTCGCCGGCTTCTTGGTGGACTTCCACTGGCCGGGCACAGAGCTCGTCGTCGAGACCGACGGCTTCACCTACCACTCGACGCGGTCGGCGTTCGAGGCCGATCGCGCCCGCGATCAGACGCTCACGCTCGCCGGCTACACCGTCGTCCGCTTCACCTACAACCAGATCACCAAGGAGCCAGAGCGCTGCGCCCACCACCTCCGCCGGCTCCTCGGCTGATCCGTGTCGTTTCGAGCGTCATAACGACGTCGAAAACGACACGGATCCCCTCGGAGGGGCTGCGACCGCCCCCTACGCCTGGTTCCCCGCCGCGATCCGTCGCAGGTCGATGGTGTCGTCATACAGCTTGGCGTCGACGCCCTCTTCCAGCGCCACCTCGCGCAGCGGGCGCCCGGAGTCCGAGGCCTTCTTGACGATTGCGGCCGCGGCGTCGTAGCCGATGGCGCCGTTGAGCGCGGTGGCGACCGCGAGCGTCCCGCCGGCCGAGGCCTTCGTGCCGGCCTTGTTGACCTCGATGCCGTCGATGCACTTCTCCGCGAAGGCGACCGACGTCGTCGACAGCAGGTGGATCGACTGCAGCAGGTTGCGGGCGATCAGCGGGATGCGCACGTTGAGCTCGAACTGGCCCTGCATGCCGCCGATGGTGATGGCGGTGTCGTTGCCGATGACCTGCGCGGCGACCTGCAGGACGACCTCGGGCAGGACCGGGTTGACCTTGCCCGGCATGATCGACGAGCCCTTCTGCAACTCGGGCAGGAAGAGCTCGCCGATGCCGGCGCGCGGGCCCGAGCCCATGAGCGCGATGTCCTGGGCGATCTTCGTGAGCGAGACGGCCACGACCTTCAGCTCGCCAGAGAGCTCGACGAGAGAGTCGCGGCTGCCCTGCGCCTCGAACGGGTCGGCGGGCGGCTCGGCCTGCACGCCCGTGGCCTCCGCCATCCGGGCTCGCACGCCTGCGGCGAAGTCGGGATGGGTGTTGAGGCCGGTGCCCGTGGCGGTTCCGCCGAGCGGGACCTGGGCGACGCGCGGGAGCGCGGAGCGGACGCGATC
>DASYLT010000220.1:0-37541 GCA_036009425.1 Baekduia sp.
TCCTTCCCGTCCGCTGCTCAGCGCAGCGGCAGGACATGCGCGTCGGCCGCGGCGAACGTCGCCCACGCGTTGCGCCCCCGCTCGAGCCCGGCGACCTCGCCGACGGGCATGTCGGCGGTCACCGCGCCCAGGCGCACCCGCGCGCGCGGCCCCTGGCGGTCGACGCCCTCGATCACGCCGGCGACCACCCAGGCGCCGTCGTCGCCGGCCGGCTCGTCGACCACGATCCGCACGGCCCAGGGCTGCACCGCCACCGCCGCGCGGGGCGCCAGGCCGTGCAGCACGTTGGCGCCGGTGAACGCCGCGACGAACGGATCGGCAGGCGCGTCCAGCAGCTCCTGCGGCGCGCCGAGCTGGCGCAGCTCGCCGTCGACGATCACGCCGACGCGATCGGCCAGCGCGGTGGCGTCGCGCGGGTCGTGGGTGACCAGGATCGCCGGGAGCGTGAGCTCGGCCAGCAGGTCGGCGAGCTCGTCGCGGACGACCGCCCGAGTGTGCGCGTCGAGCGCCGCCAGCGGCTCGTCGAGCAGCAGCACCGCCGGGTCGCGCGCCAGCGCCCGGGCCAGCGCCACGCGCTGGCGCTCTCCCCCGCTCAGCGTGCCCGGCTTGGCATCGGCCAGGTCGGAGATCCGGAGTCGCTCCAGCAGCTCCCCCGTCCGCGCACCGCCGCCGAACGCCACGTTCTGCGCCACCGTCAGGTGCGGGAACAACGCGTAGTCCTGGAAGACGAGCCCGACCGAGCGCCGCTCGGGGGCGAGGTGCACGCCCCGCGCGCCGTCGAACCAGGGTTCGCCGTCCAGCGCGACGCGCCCGGCGTCGGGACGCAGCAGCCCGGCGATCGCGCGCAGGACGGTCGTCTTGCCGGCACCGGAGGGGCCGACGAGCGCGACGGTCTCCGCGTCGACGGTCAGGCCGACGCCGAGCGCGTACGAGCGAAGGGCGACGCGGATGTCGAGCTCGAGCTGCGCCACGAGACCAGCATCTTGGACGAGAGGAGCACTCCGGCGCTCAGCGCCACCAGCAGGATGCCGATGGCCAGCGCCGCGTCGAAGTTCGACTCGAGCTGGTCGTAGATCCCGAGCGTCAGCGTCTGGGTCTGGCCCCGCACGCTGCCGGCGAAGACGATCGTCGCCCCGAACTCGCCCACGCCGCGGGCGAACGCCAGGACCCAGCCCGCCGCCAGGCCGCCGGCGGCCAGCGGCAGGTCGATGCGCAGGAACGTCCGCGCCGGGGAGGCGCCCAGCGTCCGCGCGGCGGCCGGCAGCTGCGGGTCGACGGCCTCGAACGCGGCGATCGCCTGGCGCACGTAGAACGGCGCGGCGACGAACGTGACCGCCAGGACCACCGCCCACTCGGTGAACGGCAGCACGATCCCGTGGTCGGCCAGCGCGCCGCCGAGCAGCCCGCCGCGGCCGAACGCGGCGAGCAGGCCGATACCGGCCACCGCCGGCGGCAGGACCAGCGGCAGCTCGACGAGCGTGATCAGCAGCGCGCGCCCGCGAAAGCGGCGCCGGGCGAGCAGGAACGCGGTGGGCGTTCCCAGCACGATGATGAGCGCGTCGGCGATCGCGTTGGTGCGCAGCGTGACCTCCAGCGCGTCGCGGACGACGGGCTGGCGCAGGAGCCCCGGCACGTCGACCAGCGGCACCTCGGTGAAGAGGGCGACCAGCGGCAGGGCCAGGAACGTCAGGGCCAGCGCCGCGCAGCCGATGAGCAGCGCGTCGAAGCCGCCCCGGCGGATCACCCGCGGGGCGGCAGGCCGAAGCCGCTGCGGGCCAGCACCCGGCGCCCCGCCGTGCTCGTCACCTTGCGGATGAACGCCTGCGCCGCGCTGGTGTCGGCGCCGTCGCGCTTGACCGCGCACAGCTGGTAGCGGACCGCGGGCTGTGCCCACTTCGGCACCCGGATCTCTCGCGTGCGCCCGCGGGTGGCCAGTGCGTCGGTGTGGTAGACGAACCCGGCGTCGGCGGAGCCGAGCGCGACCTTGGCCGACACACTGGCCACGTCCTTCTCCTGGCTGACGATGTTGGAGGTCAACACCGAGGAGAGCCCCAGGCGCCGCAGGAGCAACCGCGTGTAGTTGCCGATCGGAACGCCGGCGGTGCCGATCGCCAGGCGCTTGCCGCCGCCGCGCAGCGAGTACACCGACCGGATGCCGCCGGGGTTGTCGCGGGGCACGAGCACGACCAGGATGTTGGTGGCGAACGTGACCGGGCGGGAGCAGCGGCCCTCGTGGAAGAGCGCCTGGGCCTCGGCCGGGCTGGCGGAGGCGAAGACGTCGGCCGGCGCGCCGCGCTCGATCTGGGTCTGCAGCGTGTTGGAGCCCGCGAAGCTGTAGGTCGCCGACCCGTCCAGGGCCGGGAACGCGTCGCGCAGCGAGGCGGCGGCATAGACGGTCGGTCCAGCGTGCGCGGCGGCGGGGACGGCGGCGACCACCGCGAGCGTGGCGAGCAGCGGGATGAGGCGGCGCATGTCAGGCAGTCGGGTAGTTGGTTGTCTTGAGGAGCCGGTCGAGCTCGGTGCCCGCTGCCTCGAGCTCCAGCGGCACGGCGAGCCCCTGGGCGGCCGGCTGTCCGGCGGCATGGCGCAGGTCGGCCAGATGCTGGGCGTCGTTGGCCAGCAGCCGGCCCAGCAGCAGGCGCGTGGCGCCGTCGACGGTCGAGGTCACCCCCGAGAGCAGCACGCCGACGAGCAGTGCCTCGAGCCGCATGCCGAGCGCGATCGTGGCGGTCGGCGTCGCGAACGCCCGGGCGGGCAGCGCGATCGCGAAGTCGTCCGTGGCGGGCGCGTCGGCACCCAGCGCCGCGGTCAGCCGCCGCACGTGCTCGGCCTTCTGCCGAGCGGCGGCCTTGGAGCCGATGCGCCGGTAGTAGGCCAGCGAGCCGCGCTCGGCGATCACGGTGAACTGCAGGAAGGCGGCGTCGTCGGCGACCGGCGTGGGCGCCGGCAGCCGGGCCCGGGCGGCGGTGACCGGCAGCAGACCACCGACGCCGGCTGCACCGGCGACGGCTCCGGCGCGCAGGAACCCGCCGCGGGTCAGCATCGACCGGAACCTAGGTATTGCATAGGTACGCCCACGTGGCAGGATGCTAGACGAGATGCGACTCCCCGTCATCCTCTGCGCGCTGCTCCTCGGCCTCGCCGGCTGCGGCGGCACCCAGGACCGCAACCGCCCGCAGGCGGCCGGCACGGCGCAGGCCGAGCCGAGCCTGGCCCGGGGATCGCGCGCTCCCGGCGAGGTCGTGCTCCGCGGCGAGGCATCCCCGCGCACCCACGGCCCGATCGAGCTCGACGGGCGCTACACCGTGCGCTTCCAGCAGTACGCCCCCGAGGATCCACGGATGGACTTCTCCGGTCAGACGACGTTCGTCGCGACGCTGGAGCGCAGCGCCGGCCGGCCCGCCGTCCGGCTGTTCCGCGCGGCGCGCGCCACGGGCCACAAGACGGTGACGCTGCACGGCCGCTACCTGGTCGACGTCAGTTTCGGCGACTTCCCGTATGTGTTGCGACTCTCACCGGTCCGGCAGTAGGCTGCGTCGGATGGAGAACCTCGTCCGCATCGGCGCCGCCGCCTCGGCCCTCGGGGTGAGCGTCGACACGCTGCGCCGCTGGGAGCGCGACGGGCGCATCCCGTTCGAGCGCCACGGCGGCCAGCGCTACCTGCGCGCGGCAGACCTGGCGACGCTCCTGCGGGAGCGCTCCACCCACGACCAGACCAGCGCCCGCAACCGCATGTCCGGCGTGGTCGTGGCGATCAAGCGCGACGGCGTGATGGCACAGGTCGACCTGGCCTGCGGGCCCTACCGGGTCGTGTCGCTCATGTCGCGCGAGGCGGTCGACGACCTCGACCTGCGGCCGGGCATGACCGCGACGGCGGTCATCAAGGCCACCAACGTGATCGTGCAGGGTTGAGCGCTGGACGCCGGGGGTTGAAGTACGGGTTGCTTTCCCGGTAGACTTCCCGGGTGACCGATCGAAGAGGAGTCGTCATGGCGGTGCTGGACCCCCTGAAGGTGAGCGATGAGGCGACCCGCCTCGGCATCGACGAGATCGCCGGCTACCTGCAGCAGCAGCTCGGGCAGAAGCTCACGGCCTACCTCGCCGGCGTCACCGACCCCAAGATGGTCGGCCGCTGGGCCGCCGGCCGCGCGCGCCCGCGCGACGAGCGCGAGATGCGCCTGCGCGACGCGTTCAAGGCCACCAGGATGATCAGCGAGGCCTTCGACTCGACCACGGCCAAGGCCTGGTGGGTCGGCTCCAACACGCGGCTCGACGACCAGGCGCCGGCCGCCGTGGTGCGCCGCGCCGGCGACCCCGACGCCATGCGCTTCGTGGTGCCCGCGGCACGCGCCTTCGCCGGGGGCCCGGCCTGAGGGGCGCCACGGCGCCGCCCGACCGGGTCTGGCGTCTCGGGCACCGCAATGCGCCGCTGGACTTCATCCCCCTGGAACTCTGCGGCTGGCAGCATCGCTGGGACGATCCGCGGCGCGCCTATCGCACGCTCTACTGCGCTCAGGACGCGATCACCTGCCTGCGCGAGGTGCTCGCCGACCTGCGGCCCAACACCGAGATGCTGGCCGAGCTGGAGGAGCTGTTCGGCCCGGATGCCGCGCTGTCCGAGGCCGCCGGCGCGGTGACCGAGCAGTGGCGAACGCAGCGCGTGCTGGCTCCCGCCACCCTCGTCCTCGACGGCGCCCTCGTCGACGTCGACGATCCGAAGGTCCGCATCGCGCTCGAGCGCACCCACGCGGCGCTGCTGGCGCAGCACGGGATGGCTCATCTCGACATCTCGGAAGTGCGCAGCCGCACCCGCACCGTCACGCAGCGCATCGGCCGGGCGCTCTACGAGGACGGCGCCGCCGGGGTCCGCTTCGGCTCCAACCTCGACGACCGCCCGTGCATCGCGGTCTTCGAGGCGCGCGGCCGGCTGATCGTCGCCACGGGCCAGCCACCGCTCGCGCTGACGACCGACCTGGCGATCCTGGTGGAGGTCTGCGCCGAGTACGGCCTGCGCCTGTGATGAGGCCGCCGCCACGAGTCACGGTCGGCAAACCTGAATGGACGCGCAGCGAGGCTGGTGGGATCATCTGTCCCACCGCCAGAAGGGAGTCGTGATGAAGAGCTCGACCGTTCCCAACGTCCTCGTGGTCGCCTACAAGACGGCCGCGACCCCGGCGCTTCTGGATGCGGTTCGCCAGCGTGCCGAACGCGGGCCGGCGCGGTTCCACCTCCTGGTCCCGAACCCCCACCTCGGCGGTTGGCGTCCGTCCGACGTCAAGCACCCGAACGTCACCGAGGGTGAGCAGGTTCTCGCGCTCGCGCTGCCGCTGATCCAGGATGCCGCCGGCGGCTGGGTGGACGGGTGGGTGTCGCCGCGACACGATCCCATGGATGCCATCGAAGAGGCGCTGTTCGACGGTGACTTCCACGAGATCATCCTGTCGACGCTTCCGCGCAGTGTCTCCATCTGGCTGCATGTCGACCTCCCTCACCGCGTGGCGCACCTCGGCCTGCCGCTGACGACCGTCACCGCGCGGGAGCCGGCCGAGGCACCGCACGCGAGGCCCATCGCGTCCTAGCTCGTCGGTGGCCGACCGCGGCGCCCCCTTACTGTCCGGACGCGCGGCGGTCGGCCCGAGCGACGATGTCCGGCACGTGGTCTCGGAGCTTCGTCAGGACGTCGTTCAACTCCGCGCGCGCCTCGTCGTCCAGCACCGCCGGGCGCGGGTAGTCGCCGTCGGACGACGCCAGCGTCAACGCCCCCGACAGGCTGAGCAACGTCCCCACCGGATCGGTCAGCTGGATCTCGTCCTCGCCGGGTGCGAGTGCGTAGAAGTGCTCGACGGCGCCGCGGACGCGCCCCTCGTCGGCCAGCACCAACACGCCGGCCGCCACGAGCGTTCGCACGTGATAGGCGATCGAGCCCAGCGTCGCGCCGGTGACCTTCGCCAGTCGCGTCGGGCTGATCGGCTGCCCGTAGCTGCGCATCACGTCGATGATCTGATCGCGCGCCGGGTGCGGTCGCAGCGCGGCCCGGCGCTCCGCCTGTCGCTTCGTCGTCAGCTTCCGTTCCTCTTTGGCACTTGGCATTCGCTGGACATCTCCCATCGCGGGTTGCGGGACTTCAGCCTCGATCGCCGCCTCGCGTCATCACCCGCACGCTGACGTACCGTCATTACTCGACGCTGTTGCGGTGCGCACGAGCACGCCGCAGCGGTCGGCCGGACGCACGGTACGGCGCGCCGGCCGGACAAACTAGTGCCAGAGGAAGTAGTGCCGACGGCACTAGTGCATGCCGGTGCCACCGGCCCCGGTCAGCCGTCGCGGTGACGGTAGGCGATGCGCCAGGCCCGAAGGATCGGGATCAGCAGCCGCGTGAGCGAGCCACCGGCCGCAGCAAGCGCGTGGGTGCTGGATCGCAGGGACCGGCTGCGGGCGTTGTCGCCCGAGAGCATCAACGCGACCATCGACGTCACGATGACCAGGTGACGGTCGCCGTTGCGCAGCGCCGCGGCTTCGCGCAGCGCCCGGTCGATGACGGCGGCGGTGCGCTGCAGGGCGAGGTTCTTCGCCGGGTAGTAGGCGAGCCAGTTGTGCGCGCCGGTGACCGCGTCGTCGAGCTGATCGCCGTAGCTGTCGAGCAACGCGCCGGCGTTGGCCACCCACATATAGGCGCTGGCGGCGTGACGAAGGTCGTCCGCGATCGTCTCGTCGTCAGCGGCGAGCGCCAACACGGCCATGGCGGGCAGGAGCGAGCTCGCCCCGCCCGTGACCTCCCACCATGTGGCGTCGGTCGTGGCGCTGAACTCATGGGCGGCGAACTGCTGCATCGCTGCCACTCTTCGCCGCGGATCGAGCTCATGTTCGATCTCGAATGCGCGAGACCGGCGGGCCTCGCGCACCAGCAGTCCGTGAGCCTGTCGGTACTGCGGCAGCGTCGCGCAGCCGGCTCTACACGCGAGAGTCAGCGCGCGCAGGTAGCCGGCGTCGTCGACGAGCGGAAGGTCGCCGTCGATGCCTGGCAACGGACGGTCGAGGTCCAGCGCGTCGAGCGCGAGGCTCATCCAGCGTCCGGGATCACCCCGTTCACGGGCGCCGCGCTCGAGCGCGAGATCGAGGAAGTTCAGGAGCGTCTGCAACGCCACGAGCAGGCGCAGCAGCTCAGGGTGGCGGCGTGACGGAAGGATCCAGAACAGGGCGGCCCCGTCGACCAGTGCCCGCCCGTCGCTCAGCGCTTGAAGGGCGTCGTGGCGGATGGTCGAATCGGGGATCGACAACGCGTGCATGCGCCACCCGGCCAGCTCGGAGCTGACGGCACGCAGCCCCCACCCCAGTTCACGCCCGGCGCTGGCTCCAAGCGCGCAGATCTGGTGCACCGAGAGGGGCGCCGGATCGTGCCCGGCCGTCACCCCCGTGAGTGCGGCCCATGGCAGGGCGCTGGTCGCGTCAGGAAGGCCGGACACGCGCGACCATGTAGCCCGGCACGATCACCGCCAGCAGCGACGCGCCGACGACGAGTCCGACGGTCGCAGAGGCGACGTCGAGACGCAGTCCTTCGACGACCGGAAATCCCGTGACGACCTGCACGCCGCGCGTGCAGAGCACCTGACCGAGCAGCCCGAACATGCCGCCGGCCAGGGCGCCCGTGCTGAAGAGCACGCCTGTCTCGATGACGAGCGAACGCCACATCAGTCCGGCGCGGAGCCCGTGGAGCTTGAGGCCGGCCACGATGGGCCGGTGCTGCCAGAGCAGGCCGGTCATCGCCGCGGTCATGGCGAGGATCGCCGCCAGCAACGTCAGCCCGGCGATCTGGCGCAGCCGCGACAACCCCTTCAGCGCGGAGGTGAGCTGCCGGTCTCCGCGCTGCGCGGCGGTCTCGACCCGCAGCGGCGACCGCGGTCCCAGCGCGTCGGCGACCTGCTGGCGTGCTTCGGCCGCGCTCGTCCCCGGGGCTACCCGTAGGTGGTAGGCGGCAACGGCATCGTCCGCCCAACTGCGGGCGAAGTCCGTGGCGTTCATGAGGATGGCGCCGGCTGACCAGCCCAGGTTGGTCGTAATCGCGGCGACGCGCAGAACGGTCGGCGTCCGCGCCGGCAACGTGAAGCGCTGGCCGATGTGCAGGCCGAGGTCGTCGGCGAGCGCGCGCGAGACCGTGGCCCAGCCACCCGCGCGGATGCGCGACGTGGCACGTTCCATGTCGCCCTCGAGGATCTGATGCCGCGGGATCGCCTGCTCGGCATCGCGCGGTGTCCCGACGACCCAGGCGCGCCGATTGTCGATGTCGATCAGCCCCGCCCGGTACAGCCCCACGCTCCGGATGGCGGGCAACCGTGCGAGGGCCTGGGTCGCGGACGGCGGGAACGTGGCGGTCCCGTAGACGCTGCCGGCGCCCGCCGGCGTAGCCCATACGGCGGCAGCGGCATCGAGGCCGCGGACGACGTCCTCCAGCCCCGTCTGCAGGTTGGCCCGTGCGCCTTCGAGGGCGGTCGCGCCGAAGACGGCGATCGCGCCGGTCGCGGCGATGGCCAAGGCCCGGGTGCGCCACTGCCGCGCGCGTAACTGCTGGAGGGCCAGCTCGACCGCAACGAGTGAGCGCTTCCCGCGGCGGTTGATCCACTCCAAGACCGTGACGGCGCCCGCCAAGATCGCCGGCAGCAGCGTCACCAGCGCGATGGCGAGCAGCACGAGACCGACCACCGCGGTGCCCGGGGCGGCAATCGTGATCGCGACGGCCGCTGCGAGACATGCAGCTCCAAGCGCCGGAAGCGCTCCCCGACCCGCTGGCCGCGGCGGGGCGCCCTCGGCCCCGGTTGTGCGAGACAGGGCTGGCCGCAGCTGCCGAGGAAGGCTCGCGACGACGACCCCACGCACCGGAGCGAGTACTCCCACGACCGTGGCCAGGAGCCCGCCGACTCCCGCGATCGCGATGCTCTGCCAGGTCACGATCCGCAGATCACCGATCGGGAACGCTCCGGACAGGAAGCTGATGTCGGACTCGAAGCCGCGGCGGGACAGCAGCTCGCCGGCCGCCAACCCCGCCGCGACGCCGACGATCGCGATCACGGCCGCATCGACCAGCAGCGTCATGAGCGTCGCCGACGGCGGGTAGCCCTGATCGTGCTGCTGGACCGCCAGCTTGCGGCGCTCGGTGGCGGTCACGAGCAACGCGCAGACGGCGAACAGCCAGCCGACCAGCGCGCTGAGCACGCTGAAGATCGTCGAGGCCTGGCTGGTCGGCTTGGCGGACTCGTCGAACAGCCGCGACTCGTAGTCGGCAGGCCGGACGTCCGCGTGCCCCGCGGCGATGCGTTGGAGGCCGCGGCGCACGTTGGAGACCTCACCTGGGCGCGCCTCGACGAGGATCCGCGTGACGCCCTGACCGATGCCGGCCAGCCGCTGCAAGTAGGCCAGCGGAACCAGGGCGATGGACGTGTCGACCAGCGATCCGATCTGGTCACGACCGGCCACGACCACCGGGACCGTGACCGAGCGGCCGGCAAGCTCGACGCCGACGTCGTCACCGACCTTCGCACCGATCGCTCGGGCCATTGGAGACGGGAGGACCAGCGTCTCCTGCTGCGCCGCGTCGCTGCTGCTGAAACCCTGCAGCAGTGTTCCGCGCAGCTTCACGATGCGTGGATCGGCGCCGAAGAACGTCACGCCGCGCTCACCATGCCGCCCGACGAGATTGCCCGGCACCTGTAGCGCAGGGGCTGCGCGGCGAACACCCGGCAGGGCCATCACCAGCTCGTACGTCTGCTCCGGGAACGCCGCAGAGCCTCGCGACAGCAACTGCAGCTGGCTGTTGCCGACGAGCCCCTGGTTGATGCTCTGGACAGGACCCGAGAGCGATGTCGACGCGACCTGCGTCGCGTAGAGCAGCGCGACGCCCGCCGCGATGCCCAGCACCGCCAGCAGTTCCTGCACCCACCGCTTGCGCAACCGCACGCCATACAACGCCAGCGCGCTCGACAGCCGCAGCCGCCCGGGTTTTGTCGTCCCCAACCCCCAGGCGGTCAGGCTCACGGCGTCGGCACGGCGTCGGGGCCGGAGCCGTGCAGCACGCCGTCCTGCAGCGTGTAGACCCGGTCGGCGTACGCGATCGCGTGCTCGTCGTGCGTGACCAGCAGCGTGGCCATCTGCCGGGTGTGGGTCGCGTCCCGCAACAGCGCGAGAACCTCGTGGCTGCGGCGCGTGTCCAGGCTGCCGGTCGGCTCGTCGGCGAGCACGACGCGCGGGTCCACCGACAGGGCACGGGCGATCATCACGCGCTGGCGCTCCCCCATCGACAGCGTGTCCGCGCGATGCTTCAGACGCTGACCGAGGCCGAGCTCCTCCAGCAGCGGCGCGACGTTGCGGCGGGCTCGCCGCAGGCTTCGCACCGCGACCAGCTGCTTGACGGCAGCGTTGTCGAGGGCACTGGCACCGTCGAGGAGATCGGACGCCTGGTTGATCCACCCGAGCACGTACATGCGGTACTGCGCAGCGTCCCTGTCCGACAGGACGGTGATGTCGCGGCCGTTGACGAACACGCCGCCGCTGTCGGGAGCGTCGATGCCCGCGGCGATCCTCAGAAGTGTGCTCTTGCCCGACCCCGACGGCCCGTAGAGGGCGACCAGCTCGCCGGCACCGACCGTGAACGAGACGCCGTCGACGGCGCGCACGACCTCGCTGCCGCTGCGGTAGTGCTTGTGGACGTCGCGGAACTCGAGCAGCGGCGAGCCGCTGCGCGGGGTCGTCTCGGACAAGACCGCCTCAGCCATGGTGCGCACCGCCGGTGCCCCGCAGTGGCACGACGGTGCCGATCGGGCGGGCGGGCGGTCCATCCAGGCACATGTCGGCCAGCGACCAGATCCGGTCGGCGCCCTGGAGTTCGACCAGCTCGGCGGCCGTCATCAGCACCGCTACGCCGGCACCGCGGATGGCGTGCAAGAGGTCCATGATCTCCGCCCGTCTCGACGCGCCCAAGCCCGCGACGGGGTCGTCCACGATCAGCAGCTTGGGTCCTCGGACGATGGCCTGGGCGATGGCGACGAGCATGCGCTCCCCGTCCGCGAGGTTCTCCCACGAGTCGGCGCCGACGTCGGCGGCGCCGACGCGCTCCAGCGCAATATGGGCGCGCCGCAACGCCGCGCGCCAGGAATGGCTGTTGAGCATCGTCGCGGCGATCCACGCTTCGACCGACAGGCCGTCCATCTCCGGCCCCCGACGCGTCGCCAGCCCGATCTGCGCATGCAGCGCCCCACGCTGCTCCTGGCGACCGGCATCCGCGAGCCGCTGCCCGTCGAACGTCACGCGGCCTTCGTCGGGCGACAGGACGCCGGCGGCGATCTTGGCGATGGTGGTCTTGCCCGCGCTGCGATCGCCCCAGATGCCGCCGAACTCCCCGGCTTCGAGATCGAGCGACACCTCCTTGAGCACCTGGACCGGGCGGCGTCCCCGCCAGTAGCGGAGACTCACAGACTCGAGGGTCAGGAGCGGCGTCATGGCGCACCCACCGCGGGCGGACGATGGGCCTGGAGCGCCTCGAGCGTGCGCCGCAGGTCGCGCAGGACCTTCGAGCGCCCCGCCACCTCGGCGGCTTCGGTCCTGCCGAGCAGCACGGTCGCGACGACGCCCCACGATGCGCCACGGGCCATCACGGACTCGACCTCGGGCATGCGGAGGCCCTGCAGACGCGCCAGGCAGGCGCGCTCCGCGCTCGCCACGAACGCGATCAGCGTCGGCAGATCCTCCGGCCGGGCCGCTCCCACGCGCAGGCAGAGATCCTCATACGTGGTCGGCGGTCGGCGCAGCCACGCCTCGAAGCGCGCCTCGCCGGCGGCCGTCGCCCCGTAGGTCATGCGCCCCAGTCGTTCCGTCTCGCGGTCGAGCGTGGCGTCCAACGGCTCGATCAGCGCCTCACGGCTCAGCCAGCGCAGTGCCTTGTAGATCGACGAACCGGTCGGCACGAGCGCCGGGTCCAACGGCCAGCGACGGATCTGCTCGACCAGAGCATAGCCGTGCGTCGGCCGACGAGCGACCAAGCCCAGTACCGCGTATCGCGTCGCCTCGGACACCTACCTCCTCCTTTGGACACGCGAGCATATCTGTCCGGACCGGTGGATGTGAAAGGCGCGACCGTCCCGCCGGGCGCGAGTCAGCCGCGGGCGACGGCATGCGACGGTCCCCCGTCGCCGCGTCCCGAGCGACTGCGTGGGGCCGCTCGGTCTCCTGAAGGTCGATGGCCGAGGCATCAACGCAATAGGTCCAATGCCCCTCCACGTACTGCCCTGGGACTCGCTGTCGAGCACGCCTCCGACACGGGCGACGTTGATGCCTTGTGCATCTTCGCATCTTGGAGACCGTCCCTCCGTTGAAGTCGAGAACGATCCGCGACGGTCGCGAGTGGATTGTCGTGCGCGTCGCAGTGCCTGGATCGCGATCCATGCGACGAAGGGCCGACGCGCCACCACGGTTGCACGGAGCCGCCCGGCGACGCGTCCGCGAGGTGCGCGCGACGAACGTCATCGACCCCTTGGTGAACGCCGGTAAGCCGTGGGTCTGGACGTAGTCCGGTTGGTCTAACCGATCCGCGGTCACGCTCCTGGTCGCCAACGTGATTGATGTGATGCGGGCGCCGGCGGGCGGGGCGGACAGCACGCTGATGGCGCCCGTGCCACCGAGAATCTGCGTGCAGCGGCGAGCAACGGAGGCGACAGCCAGAAACATCGATGGATCTTATGCGAACGGGCATGGTAGGCGAATCGCATCCGCCGGAGTTCGATACAGAACACTGAGGCTTCCTAAGCCCGGCAGTATTTGGGCAGAAAACATCATCAAAGTTGTGCAAATCGTCGCTCAGAACTACTGCGTGGTTTAGTCGCCCTGCACGATGAACCTCAACGAGGCGGGCGACGAGTCGCTCGCAGAGATGGAGGAGCGATGAAGAACGCGTTTCGAATGGCAGCGGCTGGTGCCGCGGGCTTGACGCTGGGCTTGCTGACGGTTGTTCCGACCGCTGGCGCAGCATCGAACAGGGCCGAAGGCCAGCTGTCCGGCGTTCCCGCGGCACAGGCGTCAGCGTTTCGTGCGTTGCGGGCGGCGGCCACGCCGGCGTCTCAGGTGCCTGACGTCGTCCACCAGTTCGCAGACAGCAAACTGGCGACTGAGTACGGGGCTGATCTTGCGCAGACGAGACGTGTGACGGCACCCGATGGCACCTATTGGGACATTCTGCCGGGGGCCGGGGGCATGTGCTTGTTCGTCGAGACCGAACAGGCTGGCACGTGCGGGTCGACCGCCGATGCAACGGCCGGCAAGCTCAATATCTCGTTCCTTCCGCCACCAGTCGCCGGCAGCACTCGGCAGACGAGTACCCGCGAGACAAAAGCGGGACTGGCTCCTGACGCGGTGACGTCCACAACCGCAGTGCTCAGCTCGGGGAAGATCACTGGCGGCGACCTCACGGCCGATGGGCTGTACCGCATCCCGAGCAGCACTGGGGTTGAGAAGGTCTTGCTCGTGCGCCGCCACAAGGCGCCGCTCGTCTTCGACAAGCAAGGTTGGAACAAGGCCGGCGATTCACAGCCTGCGGACCACCTGACCGCGCACGCTGCGACAGACGTCCGGTTGGACATCCCGGTCGGCGGTGGATATCACACGTACGACTCCGCTGGGACTTTCGCGTACGGCTGGTGGCCTGTCCACTACGTCGATGCTCACAGCCTCGACTACCGCAATATCTGCGTCAACGCACAAAATCAAGACGGCACGTGGGCAGGCAACGCCGCGTGCGCCATCAACACGTCGCACGTCTACGCCCACATCGTCCGCCGGGGAATCATCTGCGCTCAAGGTGGCGGCAACTACGCCTATGGCTTTGGTTGGGAGGTGATCTACGGGGACTGAGGGACCGTCTCTGAGTACCTCGCGGTAGCTGCGCCGGCTCGGCGCAGCTACCGCTGACCCGTCCGCCGGCGCTGGCTCTGAAACGGCCATCGTGCTCGAGCGATGGAGGCCGTGGTACACCGAGCAAGCCATGGTGGCCAGTGCTCGCCCGACCGTTCGGAACGTCCGGAGGCCAGGATCGACCGCAACAAGGCGTTTTAGCCCGCCACGCTGAGGGCGAGGCCACGGCCGGTCAGGCATTACGAATGCCGTGCCCTACCCGGCTCAACAGGCCGTTCGGGCACTCTCCCCCGAAGCTCACCGCAGGCACCGCAGGCTGCTGCAGCGATCCATCGCAACACCCCGACACGGATGGCTCAGCGAAGTTCGGACGGCTCCTCCGATGCCGGGTCGTGCGGATCGTCCAGCGAGGTCGCCAGCTGCCGCAGGGCACGCGAGACCCGAGCACGGACGACCTGCGCGGTCACCCCAGATCGCCGGGCGATCTCCTCGTACTCGCGATGCTCGATCACTCGCTGGCGCAACGCGTCCCGCTGATCGGGAACGAGCTCGGAGAGCGCGCGCTCGAGCTGCGGGCGGAGGCGCTGGAGGTCGGCGAGGTCCTCGATGCGCTCGTACTCGACGGGTCCGAGCGAGGGCACCGGCACGCCGAGGCGCAGCAGGCTCCGTCGTTCGACCTCGCCACGCTCGCGCCACCGATAGAGCTGGTGGCGGGCGATCGTCCACATCCACGCTCGGCCCTGCTCCTCGGTCTCGCCACGGAATCCGCCGATGCCGGCGAACAGCTCGGCGAAGGTCTCCGCCATGAGGTCGAACGCCGTCTCGGGATCCAGCGTTCTGCGAGCGAAGAACCGCAGCACCTGCCCGTGATACTCGACGTAGACCTCGGAGAAGGTGGCGGGATCGCTGCGTGCGCGGACGAATCCTGACCTCGACCGACCTCGCCCGCGCCCGCGGGGACCTCGTTCCATCCGTCGCCATCCTCGCACAACGCTGTGCGACCCAGAAAATGGTTGCCCAAGGTGCGCAGTCCTCTCCGGAACGATCCCCCAACGTCGTGTCACAGGTTGACCGTTCAACGCCCTAGGCATCCGATGCCGACGGATTGGAGCATGACGTGAGGGCGGCTGCCCGCGGCCGGCCCGGCGGCCCGTGGCTGCGCGTCGCGCTCTGGGCGTTCCGCGTCCGCCCGAGCGAGGGCTAGGAGGCGCCGCGTGGAACCGGTCCCCGACACGGTGACCCTCCTGCTCGGTGAGCTGGCCCACCCCGTGCGCCTGCCCGTGCTGCTGGCGCTCGAGGAACGCCCGCGCAGTCCCTCAGAGCTGGCCGAGGATCTCGGCGAGCCGTTCCATCGCGTCAACCACGCCATCAAGGCGCTCACCCGCGCCGGGCTGCTCGACATGGTCCGCCAGGAGCGGTCGGTCAACGCTCCCAACATCTACCGGCGCGTGTACGCGTCGCACTACTCCGGCTGGCGACAGGTCGCCGACGTGCTCGAGCGGATCGCCGCCACCGCGGACGATCGGTAGGCCGAGCGGCGCGGGCGCGAGCCCGACCGCCGGACGCCCGCTCAGCGCGAGGCGGAGCGCAGGCGTGCCCACATACCGGCGAACACGGTGCGACGACCCCGCTCGAGGCCGGCGACCATGGTCGCGTAGAGGTCCGGCGAGACGGCCTTCATACTCGACAACGCCATGGCGACCTTGTCGTGGTGGCTGATCGCCACGCCGCCGGGCGCGGCGAACCGGACCTCGCTGCGGGAGTAGCCGGTCGACGGGTCCCCTGCCGTCGCACAGAGCATGAGGCGGATCTCGGGGGGCTCGTCCCCTTCGGCCTCGGCCACGGCGGCGGCGAACGCCGCGTTCGCCGCATCTCGTGCGGCATCGATGGCGTCGTCCAGCAGCGAGTCACTCACCAGCGAAATGTAACAGGGACTCAGCGCTGTGTGCGGACTTAGCACCGTACACCGCTCCGGCATCGCGGCGCGGCGAGCTGCCAAACGGCTTGCGTGGGCCGATTGGCAGGGCGCGACGGGACACTGGGGAGCCTGCCCTCGGGGGTGGGCAGGCTCCCCGGTGATGTCCCCCTCCCGCATGCTCGGCCGAAGGGCGCCCCACGCGCCGTTGTGATGGCCGTACCCCGCGGGAGGACACCGAGAGGAGAAGCTCGCGCCGGTCCAGACACGAAGCCGTCTCTCACTGGCAATACCACCACACGCGGCGATCGATGTCAACCGATCTTGCGCTCGCGGGCTCAGCGTTCAGCGCGCAGCTGCGGGAACACCGTGGAGGTGCCCGGGTAGTTGCCCTGCGGCTTGCACGCCGGGCGTGCCACGGTGCCGCCGTCGCTGCGGAAGGCGAACTGGGCGACGAGCGGCGCGAGATCCTGCGGGATGGCGTCCGAGGGCGGCGTGACCTCGGGGCCGGCGCACGTGCCGGTGCCCAGGATCGACAGCCCGGAGGCGAGCTCGTCGAGCGATCCGGGCTTGGGGTACGGGTTCAGCCGGGTCGAGCCGAGCGGTTGCGGGTAGAAGGTCAGCGACTCGGGCGTGAGCGCCTGCGACGTGCGGAGGTAGTGCACGGCGTCGTTGGTCCCCTCGAGCACGTCGCCGAGATCGCGCGCCTGGGCAGCGGCCGCGGTGTTGGCGAAGAACGACGTGACCTCGCGCTTGTTCTTGCCGATGTAGTCGACCATCGGGTTGGCGTTGCGCAGGAACGGTTGGAAGGCGTCGAGCAGCGGCGGGAGGTTGCCGAGGATCCGGTCGAAGGCGGGCAGGCCGGCCTCCGAGGCCTTCACGACGTCCTGCAGCTGGCCGAAGAACCCGTCGAACTGCGGGGCCAGGTCCTCGAGCGCCGCGAACGCGGGTTTCATCTGCGTCGCGGCGGGCTGCAACTGCTCGACGACCGGCTGCGCCTTCTCGCCGAACGCGGTCAGCTTGGGCAGCGTCGCAGCGCTCTCGCGCTCGAACCGCGGCAGCTTCTCGAAGATCTGGGCCAGCTGGCGGTTGCGGGCGTGGGTCGTGGCGAAGAGGCGCTGGGAGTCGGTGACCAGGCCGCGCAGCTCGCCCTCGCGCCGGCTGATGGCGTCGAAGACCTCGCCGGTGGTGGAGATCGCCTTGCTGGTGGCGGCCTGCTGCGCGTCGAGCGTCGTGAAGAGCCGCTCGAACTTCTCGGTGAACCCCGGGAGCTGGCCGAAGAACGCGTTGATGTCCTGGCCCCGGCCCTGCACTGCGGCGGCCTGGGACTGCATCCACGTCCGGAACGCCGTCCGGGTCTTGGCGTCGAACGTCGACATGATCTCGTCGAGCTCGACGGTCGGCGACACCGAGGCGTTGGCCAGCGAGCCGTTGTCGGGCACGGTCGGGCCGCGCCGGTTGCCGGGCGACAGCTCGACGAACGTCTCCCCCAGCAGCGACTTGACGCGCAGGATGGCTTTGGTGTCCCGCGGGATCGGCGCGAACTTGGGCTGCAGCTGGATCGTCGCCAGCGTCCGGTTGCCCGGCGCGCGGCCGAGCTTGACGACCTTGCCGACCGAGACGCCCGAGATCCGCACGTCGGACTGGTCGGCCAGCGCCGTGGCCTCCGGGAACGCGACCTGCACGCGGTAGCCCTTGGGCCGCATCGGCGACGAGCCGCCGAAGGCCATCCAGAGGTACAGGCACGCGCCGAAGCTCGACAGCGCGAAGAGCGCCATGACGGCGATGCGGCCGGGGGTGGGGACGGTCTTGATCATCGGGCCTTCGCGCAGAGCGAGTCGTGTAGGGGCGCGTCCAGCAGACCCCGCAAGGTCGACAGCGTCGGGTTCTTCTCGGGGTCGGCGAACAGGTCCAGGCTCTGCAGGCCGCCGCAGCTGTACATGACCAAGGTGTGGCGCAGCGGACCGACGCCGTCCTGGGAGGCCATGACCGAGTTCGTGTTGTGGTTGGCCCACGGCACGTTGAACAGGTAGCTCTGGCCGTGAACGCCGTTGCCGGCCGGGTCGTGCGCCAGCTCATCCAGGAGCGCGTTCAGCGTGGAGGTCAGCGTGTCGAGGTTGGGCGTCGCCTTGGCGAGCGCCCGCGCCGCGGGAACGAGCTTGCGCGCGGTCGGCTGCGCCTCGCGGGCGAACGGCCGCAGCGAGTCGCGGAGGACCGGGGTGGTCTGCTTGAAGAAGGGCGTGGTCTGCTTCAGCGTCGGCCCCAGCGACGCAGCCGTCGGCTGCAGCGCCTTCAGGCCGGTGCGCAGCGTCGAGCCGAGGTCGTCGAGCTTGACCAGCGCGCGATCGCTGGACTTCAGCGCGCCCGGCAGCAGCGCCAGCGTCTGGCCGAGGTGATCGTTCTGCGCCGAGAAGTGGCGGAACACCGCGGCGCTGCTGTTGACGAACTGGCCGAGGTCGCGGTCGCGGGAGCCGAGCTCCTGCGCGAGCTTGGAGAGGTTGCCCATCAGCCGTCGTAGCTGCACGCGCCGGTGCGCGACCAGCCTGGTGGCCTGGGCCGCATGCCGCGACAGCGGCTCGAAGCGGCGCAGCGTGCTGGCCAGCTGGCGGCCGTTGCCGTCGCCCAGCGCCGTGCCGGCGTTGCCGAGCAGCGCGACGAGGGCCGCGCGCGTGTCGGCGTCGAGGCCGGTCAGGATCTCGTCGAGGTTGACGTCGGGCTGGGTGGCGGCCACGCCGAGCGTCGCGCCGGAGCGCAGCTCGGCCCCGCCCTTGGGCGAGCCCGGATCGAGCTCGACGACCATGTCCTTCAACGCGGTCTTGGGGCGCAGCAGCAGCGTCGCGTCGGGGCGCACGTGGCCGAAGCGCTCGGCGATGCGCAGCCGCAACACGGCCTGGCCGTCCTTCAGCGACTCCCCCGCGATCTCGCCGACCTTCACGCCGGAGATCGTCACCGCGTTGCCCTGTCCCGGCAGGACGCCCGGCGCCGCCGAGAAGCGGGCGTTGAGGTAGAACGACTGCTTGCCGACGACCGGCGTCCAGCTCGGCCACGCCAGGCGCTGGTGACCGAGGATGTAGCCACCGACGGCCAGGCCGATGACCATCATCGCCACGACCCAGATCCCGTTCGCCAGCTGCTTGCGCACGCCACGCATCAGTTCCCGCCCCCGCTGTCGACGGCCGCGGCGCTAGGCGGCGCGGCATCGGGCATGGAGCCGTCCGCCGGGCCGGTCGAAGCCGGCCCATTGACGTCGGGCACCGGGCTGCTCGCGCACGGCACGGAACGGGCCAACGGCGGCAGCTTGTTGCCGTAGGCGGGACGCGTGGTGAGCGGCGGCAACGTCGGCTTGGAGAAAAAGCCCTCCTGCGAGTAGTTCGTCTTGCCGCTCTTGATGATGCTGGGGCCACCGGTGGTCTGCAGTCGCAGATAGGGCCCGTTGCCGTCGAAGCCCTGGCCCTCGCCGGCCTGGCCGACCATGGCGTACCAGAACTCCTTGTAGTTCTCGACGTTGGCCGAGAGCGCGCCGTCGTCGACCTTGATGTTGCCGGTCGGGATGATCACCTTGGTGATGCAGCGGTTGAACGCGTCGATCTTCGGCAGCCACGCGCGCGTCGCGTGGCCGAGCGCCGCGAGGTCCGTGGTGGCCGGCTCCAGCTGATTCAGCAGGCCGCCCAGCTCGCTGGGGCTCAAAAGCTGCTGGGCCTGGGCGAGCCATGGTCCCGCGGCGGCGATCGACGCGGGCAGCGCCGGCAGGCTGGCACTGAGGTCGCGGGCGAACCGGCGCGTCGCCGGCAGCGACGCGTCTAGCTCGGTGAACGCCGCCTGCGCGTGCTGGGCGGTCGGGCCCAGCTCGGCGACTGAGGCGCGCAGGTCCGCGGCATGCGACGCCGTGGTCGCCATCGTCGTGTTGAAGTCCTGGATCAGGTCGGCGAGGTCGCCCTGGTGATCGGCCAGCGCGGTCATCGTGCGGGCCAGGCCGTGGATGGTGCGCGACAGGTCGTGCGGCCTGGGTCCCAGCAACGCGCCGGTGACGCGCGCGGTGTCGCGCAGCGAGGCGGGGCTGGTGGCCAGCGTCTTGTTGAGGGCCTGGGCGCCGCTCAGCCCGCGCACGGCCGGGTCCTGCCGGGCGTCTTCGGCGGCGCTCGGCTTCTCGTCCAGCGCCTGGCCGAAGCCCTGGACCGCCTTCTGCAGCGAGCCGCGCGTGTCGCTCTGCAGCGCGGTCAGCACCTGGTCCAGCTGCACCGGTGTCGAGGTCTGGGTGATGGGCAGCAGCCCGCGGTCGGCGAGATCGCCGGCCTCTGGCGTCCCCGGCTTGAGGTCGACGTAGAAGTTGCCCTCCAGGAAGAGCCGCGGCCGGATCTTGGCGGTCGCGTCGCGGTGGACCGGCCGGCCACGGTCGTCGATGCGGAGCGTGACCACGGCCAGGTTGGTGTTCTTGTAGCGGCCGACCTGGACCACCTTGCCCACGTTGACGCCGGCGATGCGCACGGGCGAGTTCGGCTTGAGCAGGTTGGAGCTGCGGACGACGGCCTGGATCTCGTAGTGATGGCGGAACGGGATCGCCTTGGTGAAGCCGAAGTACGCCGCGACCGCGATGAGCGCGATCGCCAGCAGCCCGGCGCGCAGCGGCGGCATGCCAAGGCTGTGGTTGCGCCTCACTTGAGCACCCGCTTGGTCTTGTCGACGTACGTGCCCTGGTTACCCGGGACGTTGCCGATCACCTGGCGGCCGGTGCCATAGACCTCGTTGCCGGCCTCGCACTCGCGCGTCTGCCCAGGGGCGGCGGTGTTCGGGTAGGGGTTGCTGTGGAGCAGGCTGTCCTGCTTGAGCTGGCCGATGTCGCTTGGGCCGTTGGCGGGTGTGGCGGACGGACCGACCTCGCTGCCGGGTGTCTGCACGGGAGCCACGACGGAGAACCGCAGGAACGACCCCACGGCGTCGCTTTCAGACAGCGCGCTGCCGACGTTGCGGAAAAGGAGCGTCAGGGCGTTGCACGTCGTCTGCGCCGGGGTGGCGAAGGCGATCGTCGGCTCCAGGAGGTTCGCCGTGCGGGTCATCCGCTGCAGCGCCGGGATGACCCGCGGATCCCCGGCGAAGGTCTCCAGCGCCTTGAGCGTCGCAACGACCCGGGCGTTGAGCTTGGGCGAGACCTTCAGCGCGGGCTCCCCGGCCCTGAACGCGGAGGCCAGATGGGGCGACGCGGCGGCCAGCGAGGTGAACGGGGCGCGGAAGCGGCGGAAGAGCTCCGTGCTCGCCCGCTCGAAGGCGGCCTGGGCGGGCAGCTCGCGCGTGGCGACGTCGAGCGCGTGCGGGCCGCCACGGATCGTCGCCTTCAGGGCATCGGCGCTGCCGGCCAGCGCGGAGAAGGTGCCGTCGAGGTCGGCGAACAGCTGGCCCTGGGTCTGCCCGACGGGCGCCACCTCGGCCGCGGCCTGCTCGAACGCCGGGAACAGCCGGTCGAACTTCGTCGCCGGCGCAGTGAGGTTCCGGGCGGCCGGCTCGAGGTGCGTCACGAGCGGCTCGAGCGTCCGGAACGCCGTGTTGAGGTCTCCCCCGCGCCCGGCGAAGCCGGTGCCGAACGCGAAGAGGTTGTCGGTGGAGCCCTCACGCGTGGGCGTGTCGAACATGTTGAAGAAGTCGTCGATCTCGACCGGCCGGCCCGAGCCCCGCGGGACCGTCAGCGTGCCCGCCTGCGGGATCGTCCGCGGCGACGATCCGGACGTGATCTCCACGTACTTCAGGCCCAGCGCCGACTTCGGCCGCACGCGGACCCTGCTGTCGATCGGCAGGCGGCGCTTGGTGTCGCTCAGCGCCAGGCTGAGGCGGGCGCTGGTCGAGCCGTCGGGTCGCGCGAAGGCCTGGATGTCACGCACGACGCCGACGCGGTTGCCGCCGAGGCGCACCTCGTTGCCCTTCACCAGGCCGGCGGCGTTGGGCAGCACGACATCGACCTCGTAGGTCGGCACGAACGGCAGGCCGTGGTTGGCGTTGTAGGACAGGAACACGGCGACGATCACGACGAGCACGGTGACGCCGCCGATGAGCATCGGGTTGGCGGCGAGGGAGACGTTGCGCCGGCGGTTCATGGGCCGAGCAGGTAGTCGAGGAGGTCGGTGGTGCCGCTGGATGTGGCGGCCGTGGCGCTCGGCGTCGCCGTGCTGTTCCTCGCGGCCTTCGCCGAGGCTGCGCTGGCGTCGGCGCTGTTGAAGTACTTCGCCGCGCAGCTGCCGTTGGGATCCGACGCCCGATCGATGCAGCCGTTCGGACCCAGCCCGGCGCGGGTGTAGTGCCCAGAGGCGTCCTCCCCGTTGACCGTGCCCGTGTAGAAGTAGATGAACCGCATCAGGCTCTCGATGCCGCCGGTCTTGTCGAAGCTCGACGACAGGTCCGCGAGGTTCTTGGCCAGCGGCTGCAGCGGGGTGCCGAGCTCGTCGAGCCGGCTCACCAGCGCGTCGAGCTGCGGGAAGGTCTTGCGGCCGCGGTCGGCGACGTTGCCCAGCGTCTTGAGCGCCGGCGTCGACTGCTTGGTCAGCGGACCGAGGCGTGCGGTGGCCTCGTTGACGGCGGGGGCCTGGGCGGCGAGCGCCTGGATCGTCGGCGACATCTGGTCGGCCAGCTGGCCGAGGCGGTCGGCGGCCGGCCCGAGCTCACGGAGGAACGCCGGGAACTTCGCGAAGTTGGCCTCGAGGGCGTCGCCCTCCTGGGCGGTCGCCGTCGCGGTCTGGCCGGCGTGCTCGATGAACCCGGTGAGGTCGCGGCGATGGGCGGCCAGCGGGCCGAGCACCTGGTCGGACTCGGCGACCAGCCGGCTCAGCGTCCGGTCCTGGGCGGCCAGCACCGCCACGAGCTTGTCGGCCTGCTGCAGTGCCGGGCTCGCGCGCTTGATCGCCGCGCGGAGCGTCTCGCCGTTGCCCGACAGGCCCGCGCCGAACTCGTTGAGGATCAGCGGCAGGCGCTGCTGCTCGGGCACGCGCATGATGTCGTTGAGGAGGTCGGCGCCGACCGGCGAGGAGTTCTGCTTGACGGGCAGCAGGTACTGGCCCCGGCCGCGGCCGCCGTCGATGCGCGGCAGCACGGGCGCAGGCGCGCGATCGCCGCCGCGCTGCTCGGTCGGGGAGCACTCGACGAACTGCTCGCCGATGAGCGATTGCAGGGCGATGCGGCAGTGGGCGTCGCGGCGGAAGGGCCGGAACGCCGGGTCGTCGATGCGCAGGACCAGGACGGCCTTGTGCTCGGGCGTGACGTCGAGCGCCTGCACGGCTCCGACCACGACGCCGGAGACCTTCACGTTCTCGCCCGTGGTGATGAAGCTCGCGTTGTCGAACTCCGCGCGCACGAGGTACTTGCCGCCGGCCGGGTCGTCGCCGTTGCCGGCACCGACCGCGCCGAGCACGGCGGCGGCGGCGAAGATCGCCGCGCTGGCGGCGGCGAAGCGCGCGCGCCTCATCCGGTCGCCTTCACGCGCTGGCTGGGATCGCAGTCGGCCTTGGCCAGCTCGCCGTCGTCGACGAACGGCGCCGAGCCATCGGCGGGGGCCGGCGTCGACGCGCCCGGGCAGCGACGCAGGTTGCCATTGGTCAGCGCCGGGTTCGTCCCGCGCTCCCCGACCGGCCGCGGCGTCAGCTGCGGGCCGCCGCCGTCGTTGCCGTAGGTGAAGGCGTTGAACACGGGGACCGAGCGGATGTAGTGCCCGTTGGCGTCGTAGGTCGCCGACGCCCCGCCGAAGCTCTTGACCCACGAGACGAGGTCGGGGACGTAGGGCCGCACGAACGAGAAGATCGGCGTGGAGTCCTCGAGCGCCTTCTCGCCGCTGGGGAACGCCTTGTCGGTCAGCCTGCCGAGCGCCGGCAGCTCGCGCAGCGCGTCGAGCAGGTCGTTCGCTCCGCCGGGCCTGGCGAACATCCGGCGCAGCTGGCCGATGGTCGGCGTCGCCTCCTGCAGGACCGGCGTCAGGTGGCGCAGGAAGCCCTCGAGGTCCTTCGTCGCCGGGCGCGTCGTGTCGGTGAGGTGCTGCAGGTCGACGATCGCGGGGCGCAGCGCGGCGAACGTGTCGCTGCCGCGGTCCAGCGCGCCGGGCACGCTGTCGAGCGCGTTGGTCAGCGAGGCCGTGTCGGCGCCCAGCGCGGCGGTGGTCTGCCGCGTGTTGCTGACGAGCTGCGTGAGCTGGTCGCGATGGTCGGCGATCGCCCCCATCGCGTCGCCGGTCTCGGTGAGGAACTGCTCGAAGGTCGCGCTGTCGCTCGTGATCTCCCCGGCGAGCGAGCTGAGCGTGGCGAGTGTCTTGGGGACCTCCTGCGCCGAGCGGTTGGCGGCGGCCTCGCGCCCGTCGTACCAACTGGCCGACCCCTTGATGAACTCGCGCAGGCCCTGGCGCGTCTTGGGCTCCAGCGTGTTGAAGAGCTGGTCGATCTCGACGATCGACGTGGTCTTGTCGCCGCGGATCGTCGCGTGGTCGTCGAGGGCCGGCCGTGTCTGGGACGCCGGGCTCAGGTCGACGTAGCGACTCGCCACGCCGGTCAGGCCCTCGGCCCGGATCGTGGCGGTCGTCCCCTCGTGCAGGGGCCCGTAGGCGTCGGAGACCGAGATGTCGACCTGCGCCTGGTCGTCGTCGCTGAGGTTCACCGTCTTGACCGTTCCAACGCCCGTGCCGCCGATGCGGACCACGTCGCCCTTGACGAGCTGGCCGGCGTTCTGGAACACCACCCGGTACTGGTGCGGGTGGTCGCGAAGCAGCACCCACGCCAGCGCCGCCGCGACAAGGACCAATGCGGCGAAGGCGAGCCGGCGCGGCGCCCGGGACGGATGGCGGGCCGCGGAGGAGATGGCGGGAATGTACACGTGCTCGTTTTCGGGGGCAACGTGCATGTGTTGGGCTGGCGTTATGGCCGCCGTCCTGGACGGGTCCCGCCACCGCTCCGTTCTGCTGCCCGCCGGGTCGAGATTGAAGACATGGCTGTTTGCGGCCGACCGCGCCAGGCGTTACGGTGCCCCGAGTCGCGGTTCCAACGAGGAGAGCAAAGATGCGCAAGTTCCTGATCCCGGCGATCGCCGTCCTGGCGCTCGTGGCCGTCGAGGTGGCCCCCACGGTCGCTCAAGACAGCCCCCAGACGACGCTGACCGTCACGCCGACGGTGTCGCCCAGCAAGGCGGGCACCAAGAAGAAGCCACAGGGCGTCAAGCTGACGTTCAAGCTGCATTGGGAGACGCCCGGCGACCTGGAGAAGCCGGTCATCCGATCCAGCGACGTGTTCTTCCCCAAGGGGTCGTTGTACAACGGGGCGAAGTATCCGAAGTGCACCGAGGCCAAGCTCAACAACGGCGGCCTCGCCGCGTGTCCCCCGAAGTCGGTCATGGGCCACGGCACGGGTGACGCGTTCGCCGACACGGTGATCACGCACCCGGACATCACGGTCGTCAACGGCGGTGCCAACAAGGTGTTCCTCTGGACGATCCTGACCAATCCCGCGCGCGTCCAGAAGGCTGTTCCGGGCACGATCACCAAGCAGTCGGGCAAGTGGGCCTACAAGCTGCACCTGACCGTCCCCGCGGCACTGCAGCTCGTCGCCGGCGTCCCGATCGCCCTGCGCGACCTGACGATCGACTCCGGCGGCAAGGCCTACGCCAAGGACTGGCTCGCCACGACGTCGTGCCCGGCCACCAAGAAGTGGCCGTTCAGCGTGACGACTTCGCTGAGCACGGGCATCACCTCCAAGTACGACGGAACGGTCGCCTGCAAGTAGGCGCACCGCACACGCGTCCGGCCGCGGGCCGGACGCCGCGCTCCCCGGGGACCCGGCAGTCGGGGTCCTCGGGGCACCAGGCGCCATGACGATCAGGGAAGGTCGGTCGTGCCCAACATCAGTGAGCTCACCCGGCCGGTCGTCCTCCGCGAGGGCGCCGCTCCCGTCCCCATCAGCTGGCCGCCGTGCGCCCGGAGCCGCCTGCTCGCCGCGATGGCGCAGCGTGCCGCCATCAGCGGCTTCCTCGACGTGACGGTCGACGACGTGATCGTCGCCGCCCGCGCGTCGCGCCGGACCTTCTACGAGCACTTCGCCAACCGCGAGGAGTGCCTGCTGGCCAGCTACGACGCGATCTGCGACGACGCGATGCAGCTCGTCGGCGAGGCAGAGCCCGGGCTGCAGCCGGCGCTGGCCGCGCTCCTGCGCTACTTCGCCCAGTGGCCCGCACACGCCCGCGTGCTCTGCGTCGACATCCTCGCCGCCGGACCGGCCGGGCTCGCGCGCCACGAGGCCACGATGGCCCAGCTCGCCGCCGAGATCGTGCGCTACCAAGACCCCGCCGAGCGCCCCGCACCGGGGATGCTGCGCTCCGACGACGTCGCGCACGCCGTCCTCGGAGCGGTCCACCGCATCGTCCAGCGGCGCCTCATCGACGGCCGGCACGCGTCGCTTCCGCGACTCGCCCCGGCCATCTGCACCCTCCTGGCGGCCGAGCGACGCGAGGCGGGCGGGACCATCACGCCGTGACGGGCACCCGCGGCTCGAAGA
The DNA here is from genome assembly GCA_036009425.1 of Baekduia sp. Classification (GTDB taxonomy): domain Bacteria; phylum Actinomycetota; class Thermoleophilia; order Solirubrobacterales; family Solirubrobacteraceae; genus Baekduia. Next base: position 26,311 of record DASYLT010000220.1, read on the forward strand.
CCTGCGCCGCTCCTGCCACGTCCTCCAGGAGCGAGGGCAGCTCGGGGGCGCGACCGTCGCCGACCAGCCCGGCGATCGTTCTGAACACCCCGCCGACCATCAGCTCGACCTGCAGGTTGGGCAGCCGCGCGTCGATCTCGAGGCTCCCGTCCCGGCGCTGCTCCTCCTGCAGCAGCGCGACGTAGCGCGCGCGGAACGCCTCGCGGATCTCCCGCAGCTCCGGATCGCCGCTCATGGGCGCGACGAAGCAGAGGTGCGCCATCGCGGGCTCGGACGCGAGCCGGCGCAGCAGGCGCTGCAACGCCGTCGTGAGCTTCTCCGGCCACGATTCCACGAGGCGCAGCGATGCCGCGTACTCCCCGAACAGCTCTCCGGCGGCGCGGCGGTAGGCGTCGGCCACCACCCGTGCGGCTCCCTCGGCGCAGTGCCCCTCCGCCTTGGAGGCCGGAACGCCCGCCGCGGCAGCGAGCTCCAGCATCGTGACCGGGCCGCCGTCGGCCATCAGCACCGCAGCGGCCGCGGACTGCCGCAGCCGACCACAGATCGCGCAATCCGTCGGGCACGTCCGTGCCCCGGCCAGGACGTCGCTCAGCATCCTCATCTGACCCCCCAAATTCGGTTGCCGGCGGTCCTGCAGGCCGCCGGATCGACCCACACGTAACGTCTAGAGTCATGAGCGGGACGGTTGTGACGCAGGAATCCTCTCCGGTACGCAGCCATACCGCAACCCGCGCGTTGAGCGGAGGACTGGCGCAAGGTGAGAAACAGCAGTATGTTTTGACCCGTGGAGCACCGGTCGACCCACAATCGCGGACCCCACCAGCTCCCCGCGGGCCGGCACGGCCTGCCGCGCGCGTTCGTGATCAGCAATCAGCGCGAGCGCATCCTCGACGCGGTCCTGCAGGCCGCCAGCCGCGGCGGCTACGCCGCGATGCGGATCGAGGACGTCATCGCGATCGCGGGCGTCTCGCGGCGCACCTTCTACGACCACTTCGCCAACAAGGAGGACGCGTTCCTCGCGTCCTACGACCTGGTCCTGGAGCAGCTGCTCACGGGCGTCTCGACCGCGTTCGCCTCCGGCGACACGTGGACGTCGCGCGTGCGCCGCGGGCTCGCCGCCTTCCTGAACCTGCTGGCGGCCGAGCCGATGCTCGCCCAGGTCTGCGTCGTCGAGGCGCTGGCGGCCGGACCGCGCGCGCTCGAGCGGCGCACGCGGGCGATGCGGGCCTTCCAGGACCTCCTGATGCCCCCCGTCGGGGACGCGCTCGCGACCTCGACGGCGCCGCCGGTGGCCATCGAGGCGATGGTCGGCGGCATCTACGAGGTCGTGTATTCACGCGTGACGACGCAGCGCACGCAGGAGCTCCCGACGCTCCTGCCGTCCCTGCTGCACAGCACGCTCCTGCCCTTCGTCGGACCCGACATCGCGGCGGCCGAGTACCAGCGCGTCACCCTCACCGCGGATGTCCGTGGCGTGTCGGCAAGCTGATCCGTCGAAGTGCCGACGAGACATGTATGTTTCCGTCCGTCTTGCCTGAGTCACCGAAGAAGCGCCAGCGCGAGCCCTACCAGCTGCCTGCGGGACGCCACGGCCTGTCCCGGCAGTTCGTCGTGTCCAACCAGCGGGAGCGGATCCTCGCCGCGGTGGCCGACGTCTGCAGCAGCGCCGGCTACGTCGCGATGAGCGTCGAGGACATCGTCGTCACGTCCGGTGTCTCCCGACGGACCTTCTATGACAACTTCCGCGGCAAGGAGGACGTCTACCTCGCCGCGTTCGACGCGGTGACCGGGCAGCTCTTGGAGCGCGTCGGCACGGCGTTCGAGGAGGCCGATGGCCTCGTCGCCAAGACGCGCGCCGCCCTGGCGACGTTCCTGGACTTCATCGCCGACGAGCCCACCTTCGCCGACATGTGCATCGTCGAGGTCATGGCCGCCGGGCCCAAGGCCGTCGAGCGCCGCAACCGCACGATGACCGCGTTCGCGGAGATGATCGAGCAGGCGGCCGCCGCCGAGCTGCCGAAGTCCAAGCTGCCGCCCTCGCTGACGGCCGAGACCCTCGTCGGCGGCATCTACGAGGTCGTCTACTCACGCGTGCTCCAGGGCCGCGGCGACGAGCTTCCTTCGCTCCTGCCCGACCTGCTCTTCTCGGTCCTGCTCCCGTACGTGGGCCGGGAGACCGCGGCGTCTCTGCTCAAGAACGAGCGCCGCCGCGCCAAGCCGCGGGCCGCCAAGCAGTCGGCTCCGAGCGACTCCTAGGAGGCTCCTGGGATGGGCGCATGACCGCCGCCTACCGTCCGAGCGGGCTGCTGGTGCCCGTCGTCACGCCCTTCGACGCCCGCGGCGCGGTCGATCCCGAGGCGCTCGAGCGGCTCGCCGGCGAGCTCCTGGACGCCGGAGCGACCGGCATCGTCGCGCTCTCGACGACCGCAGAGCCGTCGGCGCTGGACGGCGCCGAGCGTGACGCGACCGTGGCGACGCTGGCCGCCGTCTGCGCCGACCGCGGCGCCGATCTCGTCGTCGGGGCGGGCACCAACGACACGCGGACGACCATCGAGCGCCACGCGGCGCTGGCCGACGTGCCGGGCGTGCGCGCGTCGCTGGCGGTGGTGCCGTACTACGTGCGCCCGACCGAGGCCGCGATCGTCGCGCACTTCCAGGTCGTCGCGGAGCAGTCGCCGGTCCCGTTGATCATCTACAACATCCCCTACCGCACCGGCCGCGGGCTCGGCGCCGCCGCGCTGCTGGAGCTCGCCGCCACCGACGGCATCGCCGGGCTCAAGCAGGCGGTCGGGGCGCTGGACGGCGACACGCTCGCCGTCCTCGCCGGCGCCCCCGGCGGCTTCGCCCTGCTGGGCGGCGACGACGCGTTCCTGTTCCCCACGGTGCTGATGGGCGGTGCCGGCGCCATCGCCGCCGGTGCCCACGTCGCCACCGAGCGCTTCGTCGCCATGCTCGCCGACGGCGCCGCCGGGCGCGTCGACGCCGGCCGCGCGCACGCCGAGGCGCTGCTGCCGCTGGTCGAGGCCATCTTCGCCGAGCCCAACCCGGCGGTGGTCAAGGCGCTGCTGCACGCTGCGGGCCGGATCCCGACCCCGGACGTGCGCATGCCGCTCGCGGCGGCGAGCCCCGAGGCGCTGGACCGCGCCCGAGTCGCGCTGGCCAGCGCGACGCCTCAGGGGTAGGCGCCGCTAGTGCGGGCGCAAGGCCCCGCCGCAGCGGGGACAGGATGAGCGCTGCTCGTCGCGCCGGGGATGCCACAGGCGCAGGCAGCGGTTGCAGATGTGACGCATGATGCCTCAGTGATCGGCGCGTGGCGCCGGGGCTGAAGGGATGATGTCCGCCATGACTAGGGCCGGTTGCGCCCGTAGGCGTCGTGCGCGGTGACCCACTCCTCCGCCACGATCGCCGACCCGAGCGACAGCTCGCCGCACAGCACCGTCGCCGCGATGATCTCGGTGAGCTTGCGGACCTTGCCCGTCCCGTAGCAGCCGAGCAGCTCGAGGCACTCGCGCTGGGTCGCCAGGCCGGTGCCGCCGCCGTAGGTCGCGACGATCAGCGACGGGATCGTGATCGAGTAGTAGTAGTCGCCGTTGGGCCGCAGCTCGGCGTGCACGAACGCCGCCGAGGACTCCGCCACGTTGGCCACGTCCTGGCCCGTGGCGATGAACATCGCGGTGATGCCGTTGGCCGAGTGCGCGCCGTTGTTGTTGACGCCCGACATGAAGCCGCCGAGGTTGGAGACCTGGCGCGCGCGGAACATCAGCTCGCTGCTGGAGTTCATGACCGAGCGCATGAGCGCGTCGGGGATCGTCGCCTCGGCCACCACGCGCTTGCCGCGCGTGTGCAACATGTTGACCTGCGAGCTCTTCTTGTCGGTCGCGAAGTTCGACTCCAGGAAGTACTGCTCGATCTCCGGGTACTGCGCGACGATCCAGGTGCAGGCGGCCTGGGTCGCCTTGCCGGTGAGGTTCTGGCCGGCGGCGTCGCCGGTCGTGTAGTTGAAGCGCGTGTAGAGGATCCGGCTGGCGGAGTACTGCTCGATCTCCTGCAGCCGGCCGGTCGACGTCGTCGCCTCCGCGACGGCCTTGATGTCGTCGAAGTGCTCCACCAGCCACGCGCCGAACGCCCGCGCCTCGCGGGCGCTGGGAAAGATGAACGACGGCGCGCGCTGCATGTGGTCCTCGAGGATCGTCGTCGTGACGCCCCCGGCCTCGTGCAGCAGCTTCATGCCGCGGTTGTAGCTGGCGACCAGCGTGCCCTCCGCGGTGGCCAGCGGCACGTAGAACTGCCCCTGGGCGTGCTCGCCGTTGACGAGCAGGGGCCCGGCGACGCCGATCGGGACCTGCGCCACGCCCGTGAAGTGCTCGATGTTGCCCGGCAGCGTCGCGGGGTCCACCGAGTAGTGGCCGACGTGCGGCAGCGAGGCGCCGGTCTGCTCGGTCAGGAACTCCTGGCGCAGCCGGGCGGCGTCGCGGGTGTAGTCGTCGGCGCGGTCACGCGGGACCGGCGTCCGGTCCTGGGCGGCGTCGGTGGTCATGCTCTCTCCTGCTCGGGGTCGTCGTTGGCGGCTGCGGCGCCGCGATGTCTAGCAGAGCCATCGCGGCGCACGCGTTGGCTCAGGTGCCGGCCGTCGGGATGAGGTTCGCCGGTGGGTCGCCGGGCGAGAAGCTCGTCTCGCTGATCTGACCGCTGCCGTCGTCGGTGGTCAGCGGCTTGCCCTCTTCGACCAGCTTGCCGCCCTTGATCACCGCCAGCGACTCGCCGGTGAACCCGGCGTGCGAGTCCTTCGAGAACCGGAACGGCACCAGACCCGGGCCCTTCAGCTTCCCGGACTCGATCGCGTCGACGACCCCCTGCCGGCTCGGGTTGTCGCCCGCCTGCACGAGCGCCTCGGCGAAGGTGTAGGCCAGCGCCTCGCCGTAGAGGACGTTGCCGTCCCACGGGATCTTCGGGATGTACTTGTCGTGGATGGTCTTGAACTGCTCGATCCAGGCGTTGGAGGTGTCGTCGCCGGACGGCATGTAGTACGCCGAGCGCATCCCCTCGATCAGCGAGCTGCCCGCCTTGCCCTTCGAGAACGCCTTCAGCAGGCCGCCGAGCGTCGTGGGGTCGGCGCCGACGTTGCTGACGACCAGCTGTGGGTGGTAGTCGAGCTTGACGCCGGCCAGCGTCACGAGCGCCGTGTAGGCGGGGATCGAGAACGACGCGAGCACCTCGGCCCCCGAGGCCTTGATCTTGGCCATCTGCGGCCCGATGTCGGTGTTGCCGGGCTCGTAGGTCTGGCGCGAGACGACCTGACTCTTGGGGATGAACTGATCCAGCCCCTTGGCGCCGTCGGTGCCGAAGTCGTCGTTCTGCAGGAAGTAGGCCACCTTCTTGCCCTTGAAGTTGTCGGCGATGTACTTGCCCAGCAGCTTGCCCTCGACCGTGTAGTCGGTCTGCCAACCGAACGTCCACGGGTGCTTGCCGGGGTCGTCCCAGCACAGGCAGCCGGAGGAGACGAACAGGTCCGGGACCCGCGAGGCGTTGAGGAAGTCCACCACCTTGGTGTGCGTCGGCGTCCCCAGGCCACCGAGGACCGCGAAGACCTTGTCCTGCAGCACGAGCTGCTTGGTCACCTTGACCGTGTTGGTGGGGTTGTAGCCGTCGTCGCGGGCGATGTACTTCAGCTTGCGCCCGTTGATGCCGCCGTGGGCGTTGACGTGCTGGAAGTAGGCGTTGATCGCCTGCGGGATCTCGCTGTAGCCCGGGGCCGCCGGCCCCGTCAGCGGGAAGTGGCCGCCGACGGTGATCGAGGTCTTGGTGACGCCCGGGGCCGACGCCCCGCCGCCGCCTCCGCTGCTGCTGTCCGACGACCCGCACGCCGCCAGCCCGACGGCGAGCACCGCCGCGGCACAGGCCGCTCCCAGCGGCCTCCAGTGGTTGCTCATGCCTGCTCCTCCCCTCGCCGCGGCGTCGCGCGGCGCGTTCGGTTGTGGACCCAGAAGCTGCGGATCAGGCCGCCGGCCCGATCGAAGGCGCCGGCGAGGCCGCGCGGCGCGAGCAGGATGACCCCGATCAGCAGCAGCCCGTAGACCGCGAGCGCGAGATTGGCCTGCACGTTGTCGCTCAGCGAGAGACTCTTGCTCAGGCTGTCAGACCATTGCGGGATGAGCACGAGTGCCGCAGCGCCCAGCGCCGCGCCCCAGAGCGATCCCAGGCCGCCGAGCACCACGCCGGCCAGCAGCGCGACCGACAGCGACAGCTGGAACGCGCCCGGGGCCGCCAGCTGCGTCACCACGACGAACAGGCCGCCGCCGAGACCGGCGCACGCGGCGCTGACGACGAACGCGAGCACCTGCGTGCGCGCCACGTGCAGGCCGGCGAGCTCGGCGGCGATCTCGTCGTCGCGCACGGCGCGGAACGCCCGGCCGAAGCGGCTGCGCATCAGGTTGGCCAGCAGCACGTAGACGACCAGTGCCCCCAGGCAGGTGATCCACGCCTGCCAGCGCTCGAGCGGGAACGTGGCGCCCAGCGACGCGGGCGGCGTCGAAGGGATCACCGTCAGGCCGTTGGACGCACCGAGGAAGCCGGGGAAGCGGTCGGCGATCGACGGCAGGCCGACCGCGAGCGCGAGCGTCGCCCCCGCCAGGTAGGGCCCGCGCAGCCGGGCGGCCGCAGCCCCCGCGATGACGCCTGCCACGCCCGAGATCACCGCGGCCAGCAGCAGGACCAGCGCGAGCGGCAGGTGGTCGGTGCCGTCCCCCAGCAGCTTGGCCGTCGTGTAGGCGCCGACGGCCATGAACGCACCGTGGCCAAGCGAGACCTGGCCGTTGACGCCGGTCAGCACGGTCAGCCCCGCGACTGCGGTGAAGTAATAGGCCATGGTGGCGAGCTGCAGGTTGTCGAACGCGCTGAGCCCGTTGCTGACGACGTACAGGACCAACCCGGCGATCAACGCGATCCCGAGGTGGCGCACGAGGGTCGCGCTGCGCGCCCGCTGCATCATCGGGCGGCGCGCCGGCACGGCGGCGGTGGCGGGGGTCGTCGCCATCGTCTAGACCCTCCGCGCCGCGGCCGGAGCGAACAGGCCGCTGGGCCGCACCATCAGGACCGCGACGAGGATCGCCAGGGCGCCGAGCGTCACGACGCTCGCCCCGGCGTAGCCCGAGACGTAGCTCAACGCGAGCCCGACGGTGATGCCGCCGACCACCGCCCCCGGTGGGCTCTCCAGCCCGCCGAGCACCGCCGCGGTGAAGCCGAAGACGAGGACCGAGTCGAAGGCGTTGGGGCCCACGAAGACGCTCGGCGCGACGAGGACACCGGCCAGCGACCCGGCCATCGAGGCCAGTGCCCAGCCGATCGTGAACATGTGGCCGACCCGGACTCCGAGCAACCTCGCGACCTCGGGCTCGAACGCCGAGGCGCGCATCCGGAGCCCCAGCGACGTGCGCCGGAAGAGCAGCAGCAGCCCGCCGAGGACGACCGCCACCACGATCACGCCGAAGAGGTCCGACGGCGAGAACAGCACCGTGTGGTCGGCGATCCGGTAGCCCTTGATCGAGAACGCGGGCGGGAACGAGTGCGGGTTGCCGCCCCAGATCATCCCGGCCGCCGCCTGCAGCAGCACGAGCAGGCCGAGGGTCACGATCACCGCGTTCAGCGGCGGCGCGCCCTCGACCGGGCGGATGACCACGCGCTCGATCACGGCACCGAGCACGAGGCCCGACAGCAGCGCGGCCAGGAAGCCCACCCAGTAGGAGGCGCCGTGGTCGATGATCGACCAGGCGATGAAGGTCGTGAACATCAACATGCCCGCCTGGGCGAAGTTGAGGATCCTGGTCGCCCGCCAGATCAGCACGAGCGAGAGCGCGACGGCCGCGTAGATGGCGCCGTTGGCAATGCCGTTGAGCGTGAGGTCGATGAAGCGCGTCACGGAGGCTCAGAACCCCAGGTAGGCGTGGCGGAGGGCATCGTCGGCGGCCAGCGCCGCGGGCGCATCGGCCGCGACGACGCGCCCGAGGCTGAGCACGATCCCGCGGTCGGCGACCGAGAGCGCGCCCTTGGCGTTCTGCTCGACCAGCAGCACGGTGAGGCCGGTCTCGTCGCGCAGCCGCGCCAGCAGGCGCAGGATCTGCGCGGCGACGCGCGGCGCCAGTCCCAGGGACGGCTCGTCGAGCAGCAGGAGCCGCGGCTTGGCCATCAGCGCGCGGCCGATCGCCAGCATCTGGCGCTCGCCGCCCGAGAGGGTGTGCGCCTCCAGCGCGCGCCGCTCCCGCAGCGGGGCGAACAGCTCGTAGACGTCCTCGAGGCCGTCGCGGCCGCCGTCGCCGCGCCACAGGCCGCCGAGGCGCAGGTTCTCCTCGACGCTGAGCTCGGCGATCACCCCGCGCCCCTCCGGAACGTGGGCCATCCCGCGCCGCACGAGCTGCTCCACGGGGGCGCGTCCGATGTTCTCGCCGTCGAGCGTGATCTGCCCCGAGCGGGCGCGCACGAGCCCCGAGAGCGTCCGCAACAGCGATGTCTTGCCGGCCCCGTTGGCGCCCAGCACCGCGGTGATCGTCGCCTCCGGCACGGTGAACGACACGCCGCGCAGCGCGCGGACGGGGCCGTAGGCGGTCTCCAGGTCGGTCACCTCAAGCATCGGCCGCCACCCCGAGGTAGGCGTCGAGCACGGCCGGGTCCGCCTGGACCTCGGCCGGCGAGCCGACCGCGATGCGCCGGCCGAAGTCGAGCACGACCACGCGGTCGCAGACGCTCATCACCAGGTCCATGTGGTGCTCGACGAGCACGACAGCCATATCGCCGCGCAGGCGCCGGATGAGCGCCGCGAGGTCGTCGAGGTCCTCGGGTCCGAGGCCCCCGGCCGGCTCGTCGAGCAGTAGCAGCTCGGGCCGGGCGACGAGCGCGCGGGCCAGCGCGACGCGCTTGCGCACCGGGTAGGGCAGCGACTCCGGGCGGCGGTCAGCGACGTCGGCGACGCCGAGGTCGTCCAGCGCTTCGAGGGCGCGGGCGCGCAGCGCGCGCTCGTCGCGGTCGGAGCGCGGCAGGCCCAGCAGCGCGCTGGCGATGCCGGCGCGCGCGTGGCGCTGGGCGCCGGCCATCACGTTCTCGACCGCGCTGAGCCCGGCGAAGAGGCCGAGGCCCTGCAGCGTGCGCGCGATACCCCGGCCTGAGAGCTGCTGCGGACGCACGCCGTCGAGCGGCTCGCTCTGCCAGCGGATGTGCCCGGCGTCGGGCGCCACGAAGCCGCAGATGCAGTTGAAGAGCGTCGTCTTGCCGGCGCCGTTGGGCCCGATGACGCCCACGACCTCGCCGGACCGCGCGTCGAACGACACGTCGTCCAGCGCGGTGAGCCCGCCAAAACGCACCGACACGCTGTCCACTTGCAGCGCAGCGGTCATCGTGCCGCCCTCGACCCCTGTCGAGCCCAGCTCTCCCAATGAGACCCCTCCTCCAAGGTTCTCGGTACCTGACGGTACTAGGATCGGACAGTATCAGCGACCCTCCGCCGGCCGCAACCGGCAAGTACCGTTGCGCACCACCCCATGGCCCGTCCTACCCTCACCAGCGCACAGCGAACCGAGCAGGACCACCGGCACCGCCGGCAGCTGCTGCAGGGCATGGCGCGCTGCGTGTCGGAGAAGGGCTACGGCGCGACGACCATCGCCGACGTCGTGCGCGAGGCGCGGGTCTCGAAGTCCACCTTCTACGGGCACTTCGCCGACAAGGAGGCCTGCTACATCGCGCTCTACTCGGCGGCCGTCGACAACGTGCTCGATGCCATGCGGGCCGCCGACGAAGCCGCGGCGGCGCAGGGCCTGCCGTGGCGCGCGCACGTCGCGGCGGTCAACCGCGCCTACCTCGAGTCGCTGGCGGCCGGCGGCGAGCTGACGCGCTCGCTGCTGATCGAGGTCCAGACGGCGGGCCCTGCGGCACTGACCATGCGCCGCGACGTGCTCGATCGCTACGTGGTGCTCATGGGTGACGTCGCGGCACGCCTGCGCGCCGGCAACTCCGACCTGCGGACGCTGACGCCGGGCCTGGTCCTCGGCGCGGTGGGTGGCGTCAACGAGATCGTCATGCAGGCGATCGAGACGGGCCCGGTGGCGGCGGTCACCGGGCTGGCCGGCGTGACGGGTGACCTCTGGGCCGCCCTGCTCACCGCTCCGGCGGCGCCCCCGGGACCCTGAGCAGCCGCAGCTCGATCTCGACGATCGGCCCGAGCAGCGCCGGCAGGGACGCGGCGCCCTCCTTCAGGAGGCGGTCGATGACCAGCTCGTGGATGGCCCCGACGGCGGCGCGAAAGATGTAGGCGGGCGGCTCGGGCACATCGCCGCCGATGGCGCGGTAGCTCTCGACGAGCCGCTGCGCGAAGCGCTCGTGCACGGCGGCCCGGCGCTCGAGCGCGGCGGGCCCCGCTCCCAGGACCTCGATCAGGAAGGTCCGCGCGAAGGCGGGGTTGTCGGCGAGGATCTGCAGGTAGGCCTCGGTGCCCGCCCGCGCCCCGGCCAGAAGGCCGGGTCCCGCGTGCGCCTCGGCCTCGGCGATCTCCTCCAGCAGGCCGGCGACGCCGGCGTCGTAGGCGGCCAGGAAGCACTCCTCCTTGTTGGCGAAGTGCTCGTAGAAGCTGCGGCGGGAGACGCCCGCGCGCTCGATGACGTCGGCGACCGCCACGTTGGCGTAGCCCTTGCCCGCCGTCGCGTCGGCCATGGCCACGAGCATCCGCTCGCGCTGGGACTCGGCGACGACCTCCCGCGGTGCGGCGTGCCGTCCGCGCGGGAGCACGCGGAGCGCCGGGGTTTGGCCGTGCGCGCTCATGGAGACGATACTGTACCATCGAGACAGCAGTGTTCCTACGAGCGACTCCGGAGCGGCCCCGATGACCCCCACGTCCCAGCACGTCAACGGCACCGCGCCCCGTCACGTCCGCGTCGGCATCATCGGTGCGGGCTTCGGCGGGCTGGGCACCGCCATCCGCCTCAGCCAGCAGGGCGACGACGACTTCCTCGTCTTCGAGCGGGCCGCCGACGTGGGCGGCACGTGGTGGGCCAACACCTATCCCGGCTGCCAATGCGACATCCCCTCGCACCTCTACTCGTTCTCGTTCGCGCCGAACCCGAACTGGTCGCGCACCTACCCCAAGCAGCCCGAGCTGCGCGACTACCTCCGCGCGACCGCCGAGAAGTTCGGGATCTATGACCGCATCCGCTTCAACACCGAAGTCACCGATGCGCGCTGGGACGAGGACG
>DASYLT010000221.1:0-4083 GCA_036009425.1 Baekduia sp.
CCCCCCCACGCCGCATGTGGAGGGCCGCACACGCCGGTACCCTTCCGCCATGGCCGTCACCGCCACATCCGTCGCCGACGTCTGTCGCGCCGCCAAGGTCGCCTCCCGGCGCCTGGCCACGCTGTCGACGGCCGACAAGGACGCGGCGCTGCACCGGATCGCCGACGCGCTGCTCGCGCGCACGCCCGAGATCCTGGAGGCCAACGCCCGCGACCTTGAGGCCGGCCGCGAGAACGGCCTGTCGGCCGCGCTGCTGGACCGGCTGCTGCTCAACCCGGAGCGGATCGCCGCGATCGCCGCGCAGGTGCGCGACATCGCCGCGCTGCCCGATCCGGTCGGCGAGGTGCTCGACGGCTTCCGGCTGCCCAACGGGCTCGACGTCGCCAAGACCCGCACGCCGCTCGGCGTCGTCGCGGTCGTCTACGAGGCGCGTCCCAACGTCACGATCGACGCCGCCGCCCTCTGCCTGAAGTCGGGCAACGCGATCGTCCTGCGCGGCTCCTCCAGCGCCGCGCACTCCAACGCGGTACTCGCCTCGATCGCCGCCGCCGAGGCGCCCGCGGGCGCGGTCGGCCTCGTCGCCGGCGGCGGGCGCGAGGAGCTGGCCGACCTCGCGACGCAGGACGAGCTGGTCGACCTGATCATCCCGCGCGGGGGCGAGGGGTTGAAGAAGGCGCTGACCGCGGTCGCCACCGTCCCGATGATCTTCGCCGCGTCGGGCAACTGCCACGTCTACGTCGACGCCGGCGCCGACCTGGACGTCGCGCGCGACATCATCCTCAACGCCAAGACCCAGCGCCCCGGCGTCTGCAACGCCGCCGAGACGCTGCTCGTGCACCGCGACGTGGCCGGCGCGTTCCTGCCCGGCGCGCTGGCAGCCCTGCGCGACGCGGGCGTCGAGCTGCGCGGCGACGAGCACGTCCGCGCGCTGGACGGCGATGTGGTCGCGGCCACCGACGAGGACTGGGACACCGAGTACCTGGCGCTCGTGCTGGCGGTGCGCGTCGTGGACTCCGTGGACGACGCGATCGACCACGTCAACGAGCACGGCTCGGGCCACTCCGAGGCGATCGTCACCGGCGCCTACGCGGCCGCCCGCGCCTTCGAGCTCGGCGTCGACGCCGCCTGCGTCTACGTCAACGCCTCGACGCGCTTCACCGACGGTGGCGAGTTCGGCTTCGGCGCCGAGATCGGCAACTCGACGCAGAAGCTCCACGCGCGCGGGCCCATCGGGCTGCGCGAGCTGTGCTCGTTCAAGTACGTCGTGCGGGGAGACGGGCACGTCCGCGCCTGACCGCCGCGCCGCTGACGGCGCGGACTCCGGCCGTGGCCGCCGGATCGGCATCCTCGGCGGGACGTTCAACCCGCCGCACGTCGCCCACCTGCTCGCCGCGCAGGAGGCCTACGACCAGCACGGCCTCGACCAGGTGCTGATCGTCCCCGTCGCCGTGCCGCCCCACAAGGACGCCCCCGGCGACCCGGGCGGCGACGTCCGGCTGGAGCTCTGCCGCCTGGCGGTCGGCGCCGACGACCGCTTCGCGGTGTCCGACCTCGAAGTGCGCCGTGGAGGCGCGTCCTACACGGCCGATACCCTGAGGACACTGCATGCGACGTTCCCGGGGGACGAACTGAGCTTCATCGTCGGAGGCGACATGGCCTTCAGCCTTCCGACGTGGCAGGAGCCCGCGGAAGTGCTGAGGTTGGCTCGCCTGGCCGTCGCCGAGCGCGAGGGCGCGCGCCAGGCCGATATCCTGGAGCGTCTGGCGACGATTCCCGGTGCCGCCGGCCGGGTCGACTTCTTCGATCTCCCGCGCATGGACATCTCGTCCTCGCTGGTCCGGCGGCGGGTCGCCACGGGCCATCCCATCCGGTACCTGGTGGCCGACCCGGTCGCCGAGTACATCGCACAGCACGGGCTGTATCGCAGCCCGGTCGGAGCCCCATCATCAGCATGACCACGGAGGAAGCGTCGGCTTTGCCCACCCAGACCGTCCCACAGCGTCAGCAGGTTCCCGAGTTGAGCCCCGAGCGCATCGCGCAGCTCGCTGCGTCATATGCGGCCGACAAGAAGGCGATCGACCTCTCCGTGCTGGATCTGCGCGGGGTGTCGAGCTACACCGACTTCTTCGTCGTCTGCTCCGGCAACACCGATCGCCAGACCAAGGCGATCCACGACGCGGTGCACGAGGGCCTCAAGAAGGACCACGGCCTGCTCCCGCGCCGCGTCGAGGGCGTCGGCGAGTCGCGGTGGATCCTCATGGACTACTTCGACATCGTCGTCCACGTGTTCGTCCCCGAGGTGCGCGAGTTCTACCGGCTCGAGCAGCTGTGGGGCGACGTCCCGCGCCTGGACGTGCAGCTCGAAGAGGTCCCGCAGCGCTCATAGCCTGAAACCTTGTGCTCCCGGCGACAAGTTCGTGCGCCGGGTTCTCCTCTGCGACGCCAAGTTCGAGGCGACCCTCCCGGCGTAGGTTCGACCGTGTCCAGTGCGGTCGACAGGAGGAGGAGAGGTGCAGTCCATCACGCGACGGCTCATCGGAGTCGTCACCGTCGTGTGTGCGCTCAGCGGTGGGGTCACCGCAGCAGCGTTCGCCGACAACTACGTCGCCCTCGGCGACAGCTACTCGTCGGGCACGGGTACCCGCGACTACTCGCTGAACTCGGGGTGCCAGCGCGGGCCCTACGCGTACCCCGCGCTCATCAAGGCGGACCGGCCGAACACGAACCTGACGTTCGTAGCGTGCTCGGGAGCCAAGACCGGTGACGTGCTCGCCAACCAGGTGCAGTCGCTCAGCGCCTCCACCAACATCGTGACGATCACGATCGGTGGCAACGACGCCGGGTTCTCCAGCGTCATCACGCAGTGCGCGCTCCCGCTGGTGAGCTGCAACAGCAACATCACCACGGCGCAGAGCTACATCAACAACTCGCTGGCGGGCGCGCTCAACGGCGTGTACTCGCAGATCAAGTCGCGCGCGCCCAGCGCCCGGGTCGTCGTCCTCGGCTACCCGCGCCTGTTCATGAACGTCGACTGCAACGGGGGGACCTTCTTCAGCTCGGACGAGATGACGAAGCTCAACGCGACCGCCGACATGATGAAGAACGTGATCTCGGCCCGCGCCGCGGCCTACGGGTTCACGTTCAAGGACGCCATCCCGCCGTTCATCGGGCATGCGGTGTGCTCGAGCACGGAGTGGCTGAACGGGCTGTCCAACCCCGTCGGCGACAGCTACCACCCCAACCGCACGGGGCACAAGTCGGGCTACGAGCCGCTCGTTCGCTCCGTCATCGGCTAGCCGGCTGAGCTCAGGGTCGTGCTGCGCTGCGGGCGCGCAGCACGACCTCCAGCTCGAAGCGCGCCTCGGGATCGTCGAGCGCGTCGCCGAAGTGCTCGCGCAGGCGGGCGAGGCGGTAGCGGACGGTCTGCTGGTGCACGCAGAGGTCGGCGGCCATGCGCGGGCCGTTGCCGCGGTGGCGCAGGTAGGCGAGCAGCGTCGACTCCAGCCGCTCCTGGGACCCCGACGGGAGCGCCGCGATCGGCGCCAGGCGCAGCCGGGCGAGGTCCTCGACCAGCGTCGGGTCCTCGGCGAGCAGCAGCTCCAGCAGATGGTCCTCGGCCGCGTGCAACTGGCCGGGCGCCGCGTCGGCCGGCCCGATGCGGCCCGAAGCGATCAGGCGCCAGAGGCTCAGGGCGCGGGCCCAGCTGCGGGCGCCGTGGTCGACCTCGACCGCCGGCCCGAGCGCTGCGGGCAGGCCGCTCAGGGCCAGCGTCAGCTGCCGGCGCCTGCCGGGCCCGTCGGGATCGGGCAGCACCAGGCAGCCCGCGCCGCCGGTGACGCCGACCAGCACGCCGCCCGGCAGGCGGCGGTCGCGCAGGCCGCCGTGGTCGGGGGCGATCGCGACGAGCGCAACCGCGCGCGGCAGCGTCCAGCCGGCGTCGAGCGCCGCGCGCTCCAGCGTCGCCCGGTCGGGCGGCGTCTCGGCGATCAGCGTCGCGACGAGGTGCTGGCGACGGCGCTCGACCTCGCCGGCAGCCGCCGCCTGGGCGGCGACGAAGCCCTCGACGGTGACCGCGGCGATCTC
>DASYLT010000222.1:0-18672 GCA_036009425.1 Baekduia sp.
AGGAGGTCCGGGCGGCCCGTGCGATCCTGGAGGAGGCCGCCTCCGGCCTCGGGCTGACCCCCGCGCTCGAGGTCGGCGTGATGGTCGAGGTGCCCGCCCTCGCGCTGCAGGCGATGCAGTTCGCGCCCGAGGAGAACCCGGTCCTCGGGGTTCGCGGGATCCGCTTCGGCCTCGCGCGTCCCGAGCTGCTGGAGACGCAGCTGCGCGCGATCCTCGGGCTCGCCGCCGAGGCGGACGTCCGCGTGATGTTCCCGATGGTCGCGACGCTGGCCGAGTACCGCGCGGCACGTGGCGTGTTGGAGGCCGCGCGCGCCGAGCTGGGCGCTCCGCCGATCCCGGTGGGCATCATGGTCGAGGTCCCGGCCGTCGCGGTCGCCGCCGAGCGCTTCGCCCGCGAGGTGGACTTCTTCTCGATCGGCACGAACGACCTCACGCAGTACGCGATGGCGGCCGACCGCGGCAACGCGCAGCTGGCCGCGCTGCTCAGCGGCCCGCTGCCGCCCGTGCTCGGGCTGGTCGCGCAGGTCGTGGAGGGCGCCAAGGCGCATGATCGCTGGGTCGGCGTGTGCGGCGAGCTCGCCGGCGATCCGGCCGGGGCCGTGCTGCTGGCCGGTCTCGGCGTCGACGAGCTGAGCGTCGCCGCGGCGCTCGTCCCCGACGTCAAGGAGACGCTGCGCGCCGTCGCGCTGTCGGACGCCCGCGAGGTCGCGCGGCGGGCGCTGGCGCTCGACGACGTCGCCGCCGTTCGTGCCGCCGTCGCGCCGCTGCTCGGCGGCGGCCCGGCACAGGATCCGCAGGAGCGCGTCGCCGGCATCGGCGACGGGTAGGTCACCTGAACACCGCTGACACGGAGGTTCCCGCATGGAACGCCCAGAGGATCCCGATCCGATCGACGAAGCAGAGGACGCGGCAGCCGAGCGGGTGGAGCACAAGCACCCGGCCGAGCCGCAGGGTCCCGAGGCCGGCTTCGCCGAAGGCGAGAAGCGGTATCCGGACTCGCCCGAAGAGCAGGCCGAGCCCGACTTCGCCCGGGGCGAGCGCACCGGTCCCGAGTCCGACCTCGAGGAGCAGGGACGGTTCAGCGAGGGCATCGAGCAGGAGCCCAAGCACTCGCCGGACAAGGACGTGGAGCGACGCTTCAGCGAGGGGATCGAGGAGAGTCCGACCAGCGAGTAGCGCGCCAGTGCGCGACGAGTCGCCGTCGCCCCGGGCGTCACGGCCGGTCGGGCGTGGCACGATGCGCTGATGGACAGCAGCGCGCGCGTCTGCCCCTTCTGCGGCCAGCCACCCGGGGCCGGGATGTTCTGCGCCGCCTGTGGCCGCAACCTGGCGGCGGTCACGCAGCTGCCGACGCGGGCGCAGTGGGAGGCCGACGAGCCCCTCGGCGCCACTCCGCCCGGCGGCGCTCCCGCCCGCCCGCTGCCGGAACGCTGCGCTGAGGCGACCGCGAACTTCCTGGCGGTGATGCACGCAGCCGGAGACCCCGGCGCGATCGAGACGCCCGTGGCGAGCCGATCGACCCTGCGCCGCATACCGAAGGTGCGCGGCTGGGTCGTGCGCCCCGTCGACCGTGACGACGACATCAAGCCACGCCGCTACACGCCCGGCCTCGTGCTCGCGGTCGACGGGACGTTCCGTCGCCTCGACAGCGAGCTGCGCGGCTGGGGCCAGCGGGATTTCCCGCAGTACCACCACACGGTGGAGCTCGACCCGATCGAGGCGCCGGTGGAGGAGGCGCTGATCGGGGAGCTTGCGGCGGTGTTGCGGGAGTTCGAGGTGGGCGGGGTGCGGGAGTCGGGGTAGGTCTGGCTTCTGGCGGGCGATGGCGCGCCGCTCGGGCCTGGTCGTGCTGCGGGCGTGGTGCGTCGGCAATGACGAGTGCGTGACCGGAGGCGCCGGCGCCCTCGGTCCTCCGCGGGCGCCTGGGGGCGGGTCGTTCGGGGACGAATCGTGCGCCCGTGGGTCGAACCGCACCTGGACGTTGAGATGCAACGTCCACCTGCGTTTCGACGCCAGCCCGGGCACCGCGAACGCCCGCGGAGGACACGAGGCGTCGACGCACCCCGAACGCACTCGCTTATGGCCGACGAACCACGCGCCGCGGCACCACGAGCGCCCGAGCGGCGCGCCGCGAACGCCGGCGCCGCGATCCCGGGCGCCGCGAACGCCCCCACCGCCAACGCGGGCGCCGCCCGCGCGACTCAGACCGCCGCCGCCTCCGCAGCCCCCGCCGGCCGCCGCGCCCTGAGCCCCAGCGCCAGCACCGCCGAGGCGGCCACGAGCTGCAGCCCGAGCACCACCGTCGCGTAGGACAGCAGCGTGAGGTTCCCGGCGCTCAGCAGGAACGGCTCGACGATGGCCACGATGCCGAGCACCCACACGAACTTCAGCTCGCCCAAGGCCACCATGTACTGCACGGTCAGGTAGGCCACGGCCAGGAGGGTCATCGCGACGCCGAGCACCGGCAGGGCGCTGGAGGCCTGGGTCAGGTCGGGTCCGAACGCGACCCGCATCAGCTGTTCGGGGACCAGCGCGAAGATCAGCAGCGCCGGTGTGGCGACCGCGGCCAGCACGGCGAGCGCGCGTAGCAGCGCGGGGCGGGGGTCGAGCCCGGCGGCGGCGCGGCGCGTCGCCTCGGGCAGCAGTTGCAGGCCGACGCCGATCGCGACCCAGACCACCGATTTCGCCGCGACCGCGGCGGCGGCGTAGGACCCCGCGCCGTCGCCGTCGAACTGATGCCGGCCGACGATGACGTCCACATTCTGCAGCGCCGCCAGCAGCAGCAGGCCGATGATCGGCAGCCAGTTGTCGCCGACCAGCCCCAGCAGCGGCCGCGCCGCGCCACCCTCCGGGGCAACCGCCGCGCCCGCGGCATCCTCGGCGGCCGCGCCCGCGCCGTCCTGCAGCGCCGGCCCCAGTCGCCGCGCCAGCACGCGGCTCAGCCACAGCGCCATCAGCACGAAGGCCAGCGGGTTGCCGAGGTAGGCGCCGGCGACGCCGAGCCCGACGCCCCAGAGCACCAGCGCGCAGACGATCCGGCCGATCGCCTCGCCGACGATCGACATCCCGACCGGCGCGTACATCCCCAGCCCCTGCAGGACGCCGCGCTGCAGCGACAGCAGCAACCACAGCGAGCCGGTCGGCAACAGGCCTGCCACCGCCCACGGGTGCTCCTGGGTGCCGAGCACCGCGGCCAGCGGCACGCGCAGCAGGACGCCGGCCACCGCCAGGACGCCGGTCGCGATCACGAGCTGGCGCGTCCACGTGCGCAACGTGGCGCGCAGGCGCCCGTCGGTCCCCAGGTGGCCGAGCGTCGCCTCGCGCGCGGCGGCGACCTGGATCGACTGGCCGCCGACCATGAGGATCAGGAAGCCGGAGATGATCGCCGCCAGCGCGCCGTACCCGTCGGCGCCCAGCAGACGCGTGAACAGCACCACGAAGACGAGCTGGATGGCGTTGTTGAGCAGCGTCGCGCCGGCCAGGCCGGCGGCCGCACCGGTCTCCGAGCGCCGCAGGGCGTCGCGGAGGCGCGGGCGCTCCTCCTCGGCGATCCGGTCCAGCACCACGAGGTTGGACTCGGCCGTCGCGTCCCACGTGAAGCCACGGGCGCGCGCCTTGGCGGCGTCGCCCAGCTCGTCGCGCCGGGCCGGGTCCGCCACGAGCCCGGCGACCTTGGTCGCCAGCTCCTCGGGCGTGTCGGCCAGCAGGCCGGTCTGCTCGTCGACGATCGACTCGGGCAGGCCGCCGACGGCCATCGCGGCGCTCGGCGTGCCGGCGGCGGCGGCCTCCATCACCGTCAGGCACCAGCCCTCGGCCGAGGACGCGGTCAGGTTGACCCAGGAGCGCGCGTACAGCTCGCGCTTCTCGTCCTCGCTGACGAAGCCGTGCAGCACGACGCGGTCGTGCAGGCCGCGGCGGTCGATCTCCGCCTCCAGCACCGGGCGGTGGTCGCCATCGCCGGCGACCTCCAGGATCGCACCGGGGATGCCCTCGAGCACGTCGAGCAGGATCTCCAGCCGCTTGTACTGCTTGATGCGGCCGAGGTAGAGCAGCGTCGGGGTCTCGTCGCGGCGCGTCTCGGTGAACGAGTCGGGCTCGACGCCGAGGTAGGCCACATGGATCTGCGACGCGGGGATGCCGAGCGCGACCATGTCGCGCCGGGCGGAGTCGGAGATCGTCAGGAAGGGATGGTGCCGGTACAGCGTCTGCAGCGGCAGGCGCTCGGCGACCAGGGCGGCGACGCGGCCCGCAGCGCCCATCTCGGCGACGTAGTGGTCCTGGTGGACGTGGTGGACGAGCGTCACGCGCGGGACGCCGCGCAGCCACCACCACAGCGGCGTGAAGAACGCGATGCCGTTGACGACCTCCAGCACGACGTCGGCGTCGCGCCCGATGCCGCGCCACGAGGCCAGCGCCGCACGGCCGAAGACCGTCATGCGGCTGCCCATGCGATGGATGGTCAGCCGTTCGTGCGGGCGCTCGACCTTGGCCGCCCCTGGATAGGAGCCGGCGATGACCGTGACCGTGTGGCCCCAGGCGACCCAGCGCGACACCTGGCCGTACAGGTTCGTGCCGGTGCCGCCGCCCTGGGGATGGGTCCAGTCGCGGTCGGTGAGCAGCAGGATGTGCCGCGGGGTGCAGGACGAATGCTCGGCGTGGGGCACGAGGGGCGCGAGGCTATCTCTTCCGCCAGAGGGAGGATCGTCCGGCACATCCTTACAATGCGCATCCGTGCCATCCGCTTGCCGCCGGATCGCAGCGCTGTTCGCTGTCCTCGCCCTGGGTGCCTTCGCGCCCGTCACCGCCGCCCTTGCCCAAGGCGCGGGGGATCAGCAGTACCAGGACCCGTTCGGGGGCTCCGGCTCGGGGTCCTCGGGGTCGGGCTCCTCGGGGTCCAGCGGGTCCAGCGGCTCGAAGACCCAGACCACGCCGAGCGGCAGCATCCAGCCGCTCTCGCCCAGCCCGCAGACCTCGGGCTCCGGTTCGAGCGGATCCTCGCCGGGCTCGGGCAGCGCCGGGACGTCGGGCTCGGGCACCGCGGCCGCCACGCCGAGCACCGCGCCGCAGGCGACCGGCAGCCTGCCGAACACCGGCCTCGACACCCGCCTTCTGCTGCTGGCCGGAGCCGTGCTCCTGCTCGTCGGCCTGGGCCTGCGCCTGCGCTCCGCTCCTGAGCGGTTCTAGCGCCACCCGTACGACGACCACGGCGGCCGAGACCGAGGCCGCCGGCGCCGCGCTGGCGGCGGAGCTGCGGCCCGGCGACATCGTCCTGATCGAGGGCGAGATGGGCGCCGGGAAGACGACGTTCGTCCGCGGCGCGGCCCGCGCGCTGGGCTTCGACGGGCCGGTCACGAGCCCGACCTTCACGATCGGGCGCCGGTACGAGCCCACCCGCCCGGGCCGCGTCGCGATCGCGCACCTCGACCTGCATCGCCTCGCCGGCCTGGCCGACGAGGATCCGGCCCTGCTCGACGACTACCTGACGCCCGACGCGATCGCCTTCGTCGAATGGCCGGCGATCGCCGAGCCCGAGCTGCTGGGCCGCATCCGCGCCCGCGTCCGGCTCGAGCACGCGGGCGGCGACCGGCGCACGATCGCGGTCGCGTCATCATCAGGCACGTGATCCTCGCCTTCGACACCGCGACGCCGTCCACGGTCGTGGGCGTCGCGCGCCCCGATGGCACGCTGGTCGCGGAGCGGCGCCACGACCCCCGACTGGGCGAGCGACCCGGCCACGGCCCGCAGCTGCTGGCGCTCGCGCACGCGGCGCTGACCGAGGCGGGCGTGGAGTGGAGCGCGATCACGCGCCTCGGCGCCGGCGTCGGGCCGGGCACGTTCACCGGCCTGCGGATCGGCGTCGCCACCGCCCGGGCACTCGCGCAGGGGCTCGGCGTCGAGACGGTGGCGCTCCCGACCCTGCGCGCGCTGGCCCTCGGCGCGCTCGACGGGACCGGCCCCGTCCTCGCCGCCCTCGACGCGCGCCGCGGCGAGGCGTACGTCGCCGCCTACGGGCCCGACGGCACCGAGCTGCTGGCTCCCGCCGCATGGGGGCCCGAGCGCCTGGCCGATGCGGTCGATCTGGCCCCCGGAGCGTGGCGGGCCGTCGGGGACGGGGCGCTACGCTTTCGCGCGGAGCTCGAGGCGGCGGGCGTCGCGGTGCCGGCAGACGACGCAGACCTGCACCGGGTGAGCGCCGGACCCCTGTGCCGGCTCACCGCCGAGGCCCCGCCCGTGGATCGCGACGCCCTCGTCCCGGAGTACGTCCGCGCCCCCGACGCCGTCCCCCGGACTTGATCACGACGTTCGCTTCTCCATCGACCGCTCTGCGACTCGCCGTCCCCCGGACGTGACTCCGACCCTCCACATCCGCCGCCTCACCTACGCCGACCTCCCGCAGGTCATCGCGATCGAGCGCCGGGCGTTCCCGACGCCGTGGTCGCTGGCGATGTTCGTGCTGGAGCTCTCCAAGCCCTCGGGCGTCTGCCTGGCCGCCGAGGGCCCCGACGGCATCCTCGGCTACTGCATCTGCTCGCGCTACGACACGATCTGGCACATCATGAACGTGTCGGTCGACCCCGACCGTCGCCGCGAGGGCATCGCCACCAGGCTGCTGACCGAGCTGTTCACGCGCGTCGGCGACGCCGAGCCCCGCTTCACGCTCGAGGTCCGCACGTCCAACGCCGGCGCCATCGCGCTGTACGAGCGCCACGGCTTCCGCGGCGCCGGGCTGCGCCGCCGGTACTACCAGGACAACGGGGAGGACGCCGTGATCATGTGGCGTACGCCCGCCACGCTGCGCGGCAGCCTCGACGACATCCCCAACGCCGTCGACCCGCTGCGGCGGGTCGTCTAGCCATGGGCCTCATCCTCGCCGTCGAGACCTCCTGCGACGACACGTGCGCGGCCGTCGTGACGCACGACGGCGAGATCCGCGCCAACGTCATCTCCTCCCAGGGCATCCACGACCGCTACGGCGGCGTCGTGCCCGAGGTTGCCTCGCGCCACCACCTGGAGCTCGCCACGCCCGTCGTCGACGACGCCCTGGCCCGCGCCGGCGCCACGCTGGACGACGTCGACCTCGTCGCGGTCACGGCCGGACCCGGCCTGGTGGGCGCGCTCCTGGTCGGCGTCGCGACCGCCAAGGGCATCGCCGCCGCCCGCGGCCTGCCGCTGGCGGCCGTCGACCACCTCCAGGGCCACGTCGCCGCCAACTTCCTGCGCCATCCCGACGGCGGCGCGCCGCTGGAGCCGCCGTTCGTGTGCCTGATCGCCAGCGGCGGTCACACGTTCCTGGCGCGCGTCGACGACCACGAGGGCTTCACCGTCCTCGGCGCCACGCTCGACGACGCCGCGGGCGAGGCCATCGACAAGGGCGCCCGCCTGCTCGGGCTGCCGTTCCCCGGCGGCCCGCACCTCGAGCGTCTCGCGGCGACCGGCGACCCGTCGGCCTTCGCCTTCCCGGTCTCCAAGAACGTCGCCGGCCTGGACTTCTCCTTCGCCGGCCTGAAGACGGCGCTGCTCTACAAGGTCCGTGACCTGGGGGAGGCGGCGGCGGCCGAGCGCCGCGCCGACCTCGCGGCGGCCTACCAGCACGCGATCGTCGAGCAGATCGCCCGCCGGGTGGAGCGCGCGCTGGACCAGACGGGCCTGGAGCAGCTGGCGATCGGTGGCGGCGTGGCCGCCAACGGCCCGCTGCGCGACCGCCTCGGGGCCCTCGCGCCGACCGTGAAGATCCCGCCGCGCGAGCTCTGCACCGACAACGCCGCGATGATCGCCAGCGCCGCCCGCTGGGTCACGCCCGTCGCCTTCCCGGACTACCTCGGCCTCGAAGTCCACGCCACCGGCCAGCGGGCGCTCTGACCGGCGCCCCGCGCGTCGCCTTGGTGGCCGGCGCGGCACCGGCCGCCCGCGCCCTGCATCATGAGCGCCGTGGCGACGCTGACGCTCTACGGCCGCCCCGGCTGCCATCTCTGCGACGACGCCCGCGCGCAGCTGCTGGCGCTGCGCGCTGAGCTGGGCTTCGACCTCGTCGAGCACGACATCGAAGCCGACGACGACCTGCACCGCCGCTACCTGGAGCGCATCCCGGTCATCGTCCTCGATGGTGAGGAGCTGTTCGACTTCTTCGTGGACGAGCGGGTTCTGCGGGAGCGCCTCGATACAGTTGGCGGCGGATGAGCGTCAGCGATCTGGCCAACCACCGCGGCACGGAGCGCCCCGACGGGGCCGCGCCCGAGCCGGGCATGCCGGAGCGGCTCTCACTGGGCGTCGCCGCGCGCCTGGCCCGCTACCTGCAGGTGCTCACGAAGGCCAAGAAGGAGGGCAAGGAGACGATCTCCTCGCAGGAGCTCTCCGCCTTCACCCAGGTGAACTCCACGCAGATCCGCCGCGACCTGTCGGGTTTCGGCAAGTTCGGCAAGCGCGGGGTGGGCTACAACGTCGACGGCCTCGTCTCGCAGATCCGCAAGATCCTGCGCACCGCCGGCCAGCACAACATCGCGCTCTTCGGCGCCGGCCACCTCGGCCGCGCGATCGCGTCGTCCGACGTGTTCGCCGACCACGGCTTCCGCGTGGTGGCGATCTTCGACACCGATCCCGACAAGATCGGGACCAAGGTCGGCGCGCTGGAGATCCGCGACGCCGCCAACCTCAAGCAGGTCATCGAGGACGAGGACATCGTCGTCGGCGTCCTCGCCGTCCCCAGCGCCGCGGCCCAGGGACTGGCCGAGCTGCTGGTCGGTGCCGGCGTGAAGATCATCTTCAACTACTCCGAGGCGCTCGTGCGGGTCCCGCCCGAGGTGACGGTCCACACCTCCAGCCCGGCGGTCGACCTGCTGTACGCGCTCTACTTCTACCTCACCTAGGCGCGCACGAGATGAGCCTCGACACCGATCGTGCCGCGGAGGCCTTCGCGGCGTCGACCGACTGGACGGTCGGCCTGGAGGAGGAGTTCGCGATCCTCGATCCCGAGACGCTGGACCTCGTCCCGCACTTCGAGGATCTCCGCGACGCCGCCGCGGCCACCGACCCGGCGCTGTCGGCGTCGATCGCCGGCGAGCTGATCTCCAGCGAGATCGAGATCCGGTCCGGGCGCGGGGAGGACATCCACGACGCGCAGGCGCGCCAGCGCGACCTGCGCCGCCGTCTCTTCGACCTCGCCTCCAGCCGCGGCGTCGCGCTCGGCGCGACGGGCACCCATCCGTGGGCCGACTACCGCGAGCAGCCCAACATCGACACCGAGCACTACCGCCGCGTCGTCGAGGGCCTCCAGTACGTCGCGCGCCGCAACAACACGTTCTCGCTGCACGTCCACGTCGGCGTCCGGGACGCCGGGCGCGCGATCGCGGTCTGCGACCGGCTGCGCCCCGTGCTGCCGACCCTGCTGGCGGTCAGCGCCAACTCGCCCTACCTCGACGCGCGGGACTCCGGGCTGCACTCGGCCCGCACGCAGTCGTTCACCAAGTCGTTCCCGCGCTGCGGGATCCCCGACGCCTTCGGCGACTGGGCCACCTACGCGCAGTACATCGACTTCCTGACGCGGACGCAGTCGATCGTCGAGTACACGCAGGTCTGGTGGTCGGTGCGGCCGCACTTCTCCTTCGGCACGGTCGAGGTCCGCATCGCCGACGCCCAGGGCACCGCGAGCGAGAGCGACGCGCTCGGCCAGCTCATCGTCGCCACCGTCGCACAGGCCGCCCGCGACCACGACGAGGGCCGCCCGGCACCCGATCTCCCGGGCCGGGTGCTTGAAGAGAACCTGTGGCGGGCTATCCGCTACGGGATGGACGGCAAGCTCATCGACTTCGCCACGATGACCGAACAGCCGGCGTCGGCCGCGGTCGCGGGTCTGCTTAGCTGGACGGCACCGATGCGCTCAGAGCTCGGGATCGAGCCCGTGCTGCCCGCCCTCAACGGCGCGCAGCGCCAGCGCCGGGCGATCGCGTCCGGCGCACCGATGGAGGAGGTCTACGCGGCCTCCGTGCAGGACACCCGGCAGACCTACGCCCAGGAGGTTCCAGCGACATGACCGACCAGCCTCAGCAGCCTCAGCAGTCTGAGCAGCCGCAGATGTCCGAGGAGGAGATGCGCGCGGCCTACGAGCAGCGGCTCGAGGAGCAGCTGCGCAGCCTCCGCGTCGAGGACGTCATCGTCCAGACGATCGTGACCCTGGTGAACCTCGGCGGCCGCCGCGCCGGCCTGGCGCCGGGCACCGAGGACGAGCGCGACCCGCAGCAGCTGCGGCTCGCGATCGAGGGCGCACGCGCGCTCCTCGGCCTCATCGAGTCCGAGCTCGGTCCCGACGGCGCAGCGATCCGCGACGCGCTCTCCCAGCTCCAGCTCGCCTACGCACAGCTGTCGGGCGGCGCGCCCGAGGGCGGCGACGGCGGGCCGGGCGGCACCCCCGGCGGTGGCCAGGCGCCTCCGCAGGGCCCCGGCTCCGGCCAGCCGGCCAGCCGGCTGTGGGTCCCGGGCCAGTAGCCCGCACCGCCTGATCCGTAGGTCGGCCGCAAGGTGACGGCCGGTTCCGGCTGGTCTGCTCAATAGGATGGCGCCGCTGTCTCAGGGCCGGCGTCGTCGTAGCGCCTCACAGGCCCGAACGCCGCTGCTCGCTGGTCAGTGAGTCGGCGGCGTCCCAACCAGACCTTGGAGGAACTGCGTTGAGCGACTTTTTGACCGACCACGGGGTGATCGTGGCGCTGGTATGCGCCGCGCTGGCGGTGGCCTACGGGCTGGTGACCACCCGGCAGCTGCTGGCGTTGTCACCCGGCAACGCCGAGATGCAGCGCATCTCGGGCGCCGTCCAAGAGGGGGCCCAGGCCTACCTCAACCGCCAGTACACGACGATCGGCATCGCCGGAGTCGTGCTGGCGATCGCCCTGATCTTCATCCAGGACGGCTACGTCGCCGCAGGCTTCGTCATCGGCGGGGTCCTGTCCGGGGCGACGGGCTACATCGGCATGAACGTGTCGGTTCGCGCCAACACGCGCGTCGCCGAGGCGGCCCGCGGCGGCGTCTCGCCCGGCCTCGCCGTCGCCTTCCGCGGCGGCGCGATCACCGGCATGCTGGTCGTCGGGCTGGCCCTGCTGGGCGTCGCGGGCTACTACGGCCTGCTGACGACCGTCTTCGACCGCACGCAGAAGGAGGCCGTGGACGCGCTCATCGGCCTCAGCTTCGGCGGTTCGCTGATCTCGGTCTTCGCCCGGCTCGGCGGCGGCATCTTCACCAAGGCCGCCGACGTCGGCGCCGACCTCGTGGGCAAGGTCGAGGCCGGCATCCCCGAGGACGACCCGCGCAACCCGGCGACGATCGCCGACAACGTGGGCGACAACGTCGGCGACTGCGCCGGCATGGCCGCGGACCTGTTCGAGACCTACGCGGTCACCGCCGTCGCGGTCATGCTGCTCGGCGTCCTGACGTTCACGGCGACCGACGCCACGGCCGCGGCCCTGTTCCCGCTGGTTCTGGGCGCCGTCGCGATCGTGGCGTCGATCATCGGGACGTTTTTCGTCCGCACGAGCACCGACAACGTCGAGGGCGCGCTCTACAAGGGCCTCATCGCGTCCGGCGTGATCGCGGCGATCCTGTTCTACCCGGTCACGAAGTGGCTGATGGACGGCGTGCAGTACAAGGGCGGCATCGACACCCCGGGCGTCGGCAAGCTCTACCTCTGCGCGCTCATCGGCATCGGCGTGACGGCGCTGCTGTTCGTCATCACCGACTACTACACCTCGACGCGCTTCGGGCCGGTCAAGAAGACGGCCGCGGCGTCGCAGACGGGCCACGCGACCAACATCATCTCGGGCCTCGCCCAGGGCTTCCAGGCCACGGCGCTGCCGGCGCTCGTGCTCTGCCTGGGCATCCTCGGCGCGTGGAAGCTGGCCGGCGGCGGGACCGTGGGCATCTACGGCATCGGCGTCGCGGTCATGGGCCAGCTCTCGCTGACCGGCCTCATCGTCGCGCTCGACGCGTTCGGGCCGATCACGGACAACGCCGGCGGCATCGCCGAGATGGCGGAGCTCCCCGAGGAGGTCCGCACCATCACCGACAAGCTCGACGCGGTCGGCAACACGACCAAGGCGGTCACCAAGGGCTACGCGATCGGCTCCGCGGTGCTGGCGGCCGTCGTGCTCTTCGCCGGCTTCCGCTTCGAGCTGCGCGACGCGGGCGTGAGCGCGCAGACGCTGATCTTCGACGTCGGCAACCCGGCCGTCCTGATCGGCCTGCTGCTCGGCGGGCTCATGGTCTGCCTGTTCGCGGCGATGTCGATGGAGGCCGTCGGCCGCGCCGGTGGCGAGGTCGTCGAGGAGGTCCGCCGCCAGTTCCGCGAGAAGCCCGGGATCATGGAGGGCACCGACCAGCCCGACTACGCCCGGTGCGTCGACCTGGTCACCAAGGCGGCCCAGCGGGAGATGATCCTGCCGGCGCTGCTGCCGATCGCGATGACGTTCATCGTCGGGATCATCGACGTCCAGGCCTTGGGCGGCCTGCTCATCGGCGTGATCGTCGTCGGGTTCTTCTTCGCCGTCCTGATGACCGCCGGCGGCGGCGCCTGGGACAACGCCAAGAAGCTCATCGAGGACGGCGCGTTCGGCGGCAAGGGCTCCGAGGCCCACGCCGCGTCGGTGACCGGCGACACGGTCGGCGACCCGTTCAAGGACACGTCGGGCCCGGCCATCAACCCCATGATCAAGGTGGCCAACATCGTGGCGATCCTGATCATCCCGATCATCACCTAGCACCGCCGCGGGAGGGAGGCGGCGATGGGTGCCGCCTCCCGACCGTCGCGCTGCCTACACTGCGCAGCGCTCAATGGCCGAACGTCGCCTCCATGGCCTGCAGCGCGTTCTCGGGGTGAACGCGCTCTTCTCGACCGCCTACGGAAACGTGGGCTCGTCGATCTACTACGCCCTGGGCCTGGTCGCGAGCTTCGCGCTGGGCCTGACCCCGGTGGTGTTCGTCATCACCGGCTTCATCTTCTACCTGACGGCCGCCACCTACGCCGAGGCCACGGCGATGTACCCGGAGGCGGGCGGCTCGTCGTCGTTCGCCCGGCACGCGTTCAACGAGTTCTGGTCCTTCTTCGCGGCGTGGGCCCAGATGCTCAACTACACGATCACGATCGCCATCTCGGCGTTCTTCGTGCCGCACTACCTCGGCGGGCTGTTCTGGGACGGGCTGCGCCACGGCCCCGGCGACGTCGTCTTCGCCATCGGGCTCATCGGGCTGCTCTCGCTCGTCAACGTCCGCGGCGTCAAGGAGTCGGCGGGCGTCAACGTCGGCCTCGCGCTCGTGGACTTCTTCACGCAACTGCTGCTGGTCGCCGTCGGCTTCCTGCTGGTCTTCTCGCCGAACGTGCTGATCGACAACGTGCAGTGGGGCATCGCGCCGACGTGGAAGGACTTCTTCATCGCGATCCCGGTCGGGATGATCGCCTACACGGGCATCGAGACGATCTCGAACATGGCCGAGGAGGCCAAGGACGAGGAGAAGACGATCCCCGCGGCGATCAACCGCGTGGTGATCGCGGTGTTCGCGATCTACTCGCTGCTGCCGATGGTCGCCCTGTCGGCGCTGCCGGTCACGCAGGGCCCCGACGGCAAGTACACCACCCAGCTCGGGTTGCCCGAGGACCAGGGCGGCTTCGCCGGCGATCCCGTGCTCGGCGTCGTCAAGCACTTCGACCTCGGCTTCATGCAGGGCCCGGCCGAGCTGTACGTCGGCGTCCTGGCCGCGACGATCCTGCTGATCGCGTCCAACGCGGGGATCATCGGCGTGTCGCGGCTGGTGTACTCGATGGGTATCCACCGCCAGGTGCCCGACCGGCTGCGCCAGCTGCACCCCAAGTACGGCACGCCCTACATCGGCATCATGATCTTCGGGGTGATCGCCTGCCTGGCGGTCATCCCGGGCAAGGCGGCCTTCCTCGGCAACATGTACGCCTTCGGCGCGATGCTGTCGTTCACGATCGCCCACCTGGCGGTGATCCGGTTGCGCCTCGCCCAACCCGACGCGCGCCGGCCCTGGCGCGGGCCCGGCAACATCGAGCTGCGGGGTGGGCGCTCCATCCCGCTGTTCGCGGTCTTCGGCGGCATCGGCACCGGCCTGGCCTTCGTCGTGGTCACCGCGCTGCACGTCGACGTCGCGCTGGCCGGCATCACGTGGCTGGCGCTGGGGTGCCTGATCTACCCGATCTACCGCAAGCGCCAGGGGCTGGACCTCACGACGACCACCAAGGTCGCCGTGCAGCGCCCCGTCGTCGAGCACGAGGCCGAGTACGAGTCGGTCCTCGTCGCCCTCGACGCGGGCCAGCCCTACCCGAAGGGCGCGATCGCCACGGCCGCGAAGGTCGCGGCGCGGCGCCGGCGCGGCATCCACGTGCTGGTCTACATCGCCGTGCCGCAGTCGGCGCCGATCGACGCCGACCTGCCCGAGGCCGAGCAGGCGGCCGAGTCGATCATCGAGCAGGCCCGCCTTCAGGGCGGCCGGCGCGTCACCGGACACGTCGAGAAGGTCCGCCCGGGCCAGGCGGGCCGCCTGATCGTGCAGGAGGCGCGCGAGCTCGACGCCCGCGCGATCGTCGCACCGCTGCCGCCGCGCACCGGCAGCTCGCTGTTCGGCAAGACGCTGGAGACCGTGCTGGCCGAGCGCCCTTGCCGCGTGATCATCCAGTCCGATCCGGCCAAACCGCCCTCCTCCCGGCGCGCCCCGGCCGGCGTGGCCGGGTAGCGGCGTAGCCTGTGCGCGAGATGGCCAAGCCCCGCGACGTGCACCGCCAGACCACGCTGCTGTTCTCGTCGGTCATGGTCCTGCTCGGTGTGGCGATGATCGTGCGGACCGTGGTCGCGGGGGCGAGCGGGCTGGCCATCGGGCTGCTGCTCGGGGTGCTGTTCATCGCGGCCGGCGCCGGCCGCATCTACCTGGCGCTGCGACCCGGCCGCAGCCGGGAGAAGTCGTAGTGCTCGGCCGCGGCCTCGGCCAGCCCGCCCTCTTCGCGATCGTCTACATCTCGGTCGCCAGCTCGATCTACTTCTCGCTGGGGGTCGTGGCCGACCACGCGCTCGGCCTCACGCCGCTGGTCTTCCTGGTCGCCGCGCTGTTCTTCGCGCTGGCGGCGATGACCTACGTCGAGGGCGCGGCGCTGCATCCCGAACGGGCCGGCTCGACGGTCTTCGCGCGCTACGGGTTCAACGAGCTGGTGAGCTTCATCGCCGGCTGGGCGATCCTGCTCGACTACATCATCCTGGTCGCCGTCACGGCCTTCTCGGCCACGAACTACCTGGCGGCCTTCTGGGGCCGCCTGGGCCACGGCAACACGGAGCTCATCCTCGCGCTGGGGATCATCGTCTACGTCGCGGCGCGGAACATCCGCGGGTTCTCCAAGACGCGCGTCAACCGCATCAGCGCGCTGGTCATCGCAGACATCGGGCTGCAGCTGCTGCTGATCGTCGTCGGCCTCGGGGTCTTCTTCAACCCCGACGTGCTGCTGGATCCCATCCAGCTGGGCACCAACCCGGGCTGGGACGACACGATCTTCGCCCTCGGCGTGGCCACCGTGGTGTTCACGGGCCTGGAGTCGGCGGCCGGCCTGTCGGGCGAGGTCACCGCGACGCGCGGCCAGCTCAAGCGGCTGATCATGAGCGCGACGGCCGTCGTGCTGGTCGTCTACGTCGGGATCGGCCTCGTGGCGCTGACGGCGTTCCCGGTGGCCGGCAACGCCACGGGGCTGAGCCGGCACTACCTCGAGGCGCCGGTGCTGGGCATCGCCGAGGCGTTCGACACCAAGTGGCTCTCGGACTTCTTCAAGTACACGGTGGCGGTCGCGGCGACCGCCACGCTGGTGGCCGCCGCCAACTCGGCGATGCTCGGCCTGTCGCGGCTGGCCTACTCGCTGTCGCGCAACCGCCAGATCCCGAGCGCCCTGGGCCGCCTGCACCCGACGCGCTCCACGCCGTTCGTCCTGATCGGGATCGCGGCGGTGATCGCCGGGGCGCTCGTCGTGCCCGAGGACCTCGACTTCCTCGTCGGCATCTACGCGTTCGGCGCGCTGCTCGGCCTGACGATCGCCCACCTGTCGATCATCTCGCTGCGCTACCGCGAGCCCGAGCGCGAGCGCTTCTACAGCGTGCCGCTGTCGGTGCCCTTCCGCGGCGGCAGCCTGCCGCTGCCTGCGGTGCTCGGCGCCGTGCTGTCGGCGCTGGCGTGGGTCAGCGTCGTCGTCACGCACTCCGGGGCGCGCTACGTCGGCTTCGGCTGGATGGCCTTCGGGCTGGTGACCTACGTCGGCTACCGGCGCACCCAGGGCAAGTCCCTGCTCAAGCGCGTGCAGGTGCCCGAGGCCGCGCTGAAGATGGAGCACGAGGAGGCCGAGTTCGGCTCGATCCTCGTCCCGCTGACCGGCACGCCGCTCGACGACGACATGATCCAGACGGCGGGCCGCCTGGCGGGCGTGGAGACCGACCCCGGCCTGGAGCGCCCGGAGTCGACGATCGAGGCGCTGTGGATCTTCGAGGTCCCGATGGCGCTGCCGATCGACGCACGGCTGCCCGACGCCCAGCTCGAGCACGCCCGCGCCTCGCTGCGGCGCGCCAAGGCCGTGGGGGAGGAGTACGACGGGGTGGAGGTTGCCACGGCCACCGTGCGCGCGCGGCGGGCCGGTGCGGCGATCGTGGAGGAGGCACGGCGCCGCGGCGTGCAGGCGATCGTCCTCGCGGCCGAGGAGCCGACGCGCATCCGCGGCGGCGCGCTCATGGGCGGCCTCGGCGGCGCGCGCGACAACTTCGTGGGGGACGCGACGAAGTACGTCGTCTCCAAGGCGCCGTGCGAGGTCATCCTGACCGCGCCGCGCGCCAGCGACGAGCCGGTGGCGCCCGCCCGCCAGCCCGCCGCGCCGCCGAGCCCGGAGCCCGAGCCGCCGGACCAGTCGATCAGCGCCGCACCGCCGCTGCGCGAGAACTGAGCACCGCGGTCGCCGCTTGGGCGAGCGCTCCACGGGTATTGTGCTCAAGCGTGTTCATCCTGATCGTCGGCGCGGGTCGCGTCGGCTCATCCGTCGCACGCTCCGCGCTCGCCGCGGGGCACACCGTCTCCGTCCTCGACGAGGATCCGCTCAGCCACGAGCGCCTCGAGGTGGGGCTGAACACCACCTGGGAGGAGGCCGGCGGCCGCTTCACCGTGGGCCACGGCATGGAGGTCGACGCGCTGACCGAGGCCGGCATCCTCGAGGCCGACGTGTTCATCGCCTCGACCGACGGCGACAACACCAACCTCACGATCTCGCAGATCGCCCAGAAGCACTACGAGGTCGAGAAGGTGATCGTGCGCGTGATGGATCCGGCGCGCGCCGCGTGGTACCGCGAGCAGGGGTTGCACACGATCTGTCCCACCCAGCACGCGATCGAGATGTTCCAGTCCGCGCTCGGCCAGATCGCCTAAGCGAGACTTCGGAGGAGCCTGAACGTGTACGTCATCATCGCCGGCGGGGGCAAGGTGGGCTGGAACCTGGCCCGCGAGCTCATCGCCAAGGGCAACGAGGTCACGCTCATCGAGAACCGCCGCATGCGGTACCTCACGATCGAGCAGGAGCTCGAGCACGCCATCCAGTACGGCGACGCCACCGAGCTGTGGGTCCTGGAGCGCGCCGGCATCCAGCGCGCCGACCTGACGATCGCGGTCACCGGCGACGACGAGGACAATCTCCTGGTCTGCCAGATGGCCAAGGAGAAGTACCTCTGCGAGCGGATCATCGCCCGCGTCAACAACCCGCGCAACCGCGCGTGGTTCGAGCTGCTCGGGATCCAGCCGGCGGTCAGCGCGACCGACCTGATCCTGCGCCTGATCGAGCACGAGGTCCCCAGCTACGGCCTCGTCCACCTGCTCGACCTGCGCGACGAGCAGCTGGAGATCATCGAGGTCGAGGTCGGCCCGGACTCGCGGGCGGCCAACACCGCCGTCCAGGACATGAACCTCCCAGAGGGCGCGCTGATCATCTCGCTGCTGCGCGGCGGCCGGGGCTTCGTGCCCAAGGCCGACACGGTCATCGAGCCCGGCGACGAGGTCCTGCTCGTCCTCGACCCCGGCCTGGAAGACGCGATCACCGAGCAGTTCGCCTCGGGCACTCGCGGCGCGGCGTAGGCCCCTTCGGGCCTCTATACTCCTGCGCCGCAGCACCCCCGTTGCGGGATGGTGTAATCGGCAACACGCCTCGCTCTGGACGAGGTATTCTAGGTTCGAGTCCTAGTCCCGCAGCCTTTGGAAGCGCCTGGAAACGGGCGCTTTCCGCGTTTCCAGGCCGCCTGCGTCACCGGTCGCTGCGCGGGCCGCCCGGGAACTGCGGTCCCCGGTCGGGCTTGCCCGACGCGCACCACGTTCCGTACCACGTGCCGGTCACGACCGAGAAGATCGTGAAGGCCACGAGGCCGACGAGGACGATCACCGCGAGCAGCTGCGACATGAGGTCCCTCCGGACCGGTGAGTGACGAGGAGCGTCTGCACGGAGTGTGGCGCGATGGGCGTACGGGGACAAGGGTCCTCAACCCGTCCGGGTGGCGGCCGACGACCCGGGCAGATGGACGATCGTGCCCTTCCGAGCGGCGACCCCTCGTTGCTGCCCGCGCTGCGCGAGCAGGGCGGCGCGCTGGGGCAGCAGTTCATCGACGTCTTCGTCGGGTTCCG
>DASYLT010000223.1:0-8713 GCA_036009425.1 Baekduia sp.
CGTGGATCGGCGGCATTGACGAGAGCGGGCGGGGTCGGTCGCGCGGGCCGCTGCCGGTCGTCCGCCGGCGCGCGGGCGCGGGGTGGGCCTGTTGAGCGCGGTCGGGCCGCGGCGTTCGGGCCCACCCGGCTGGGAGCCGGGGCGTGCGTCGCGGTGGGCCTGTTGAGCGCGGTCGGGCCGCGGCGTTCGGGCCCACCGCCGCCCCCGGGTCGGCGGCGACCGGGCGCGGCACGCGAACCCGGCGAGCAGTCGCCCGGATCGCCGAGCAGTGCGCGGCGCGCCGCTTGACGCCGTCGCGCCGCGACGGAGACGACCAGCGCGCTGGGGAGGCGTTGCGCCGCCGGGGGGTGTGCATACCCGGGATCCTCCCAGGGCCGCCCGGCAGGCCCGCGGTCGATAGCGTTCGGCCGCCCTCTGCCCGCGAACAGGATCACATGAAGATCATCTACACCCACACCGACGAGGCCCCGGCGCTCGCGACGAAGTCGCTGCTGCCGATCGTCGAGGCGTTCGCCGGCACGGTCGGCGTCGAGCTCGAGCTGCGCGACATCTCGCTCGCCGGCCGGATCCTGGCCCATTTCCCCGACCGCCTCGCGGCCGGGCAGCAGGTCGCCGACGCGCTCGCCGAGCTGGGCGAGCTGGCCAAGACGCCCGAGGCCAACATCATCAAGCTGCCCAACGTCAGCGCCTCGGTGCCCCAGCTGAAGGCCGCGGTCAAGGAGCTGCAGGAGCAGGGCTACGACATCCCCGACTACCCCGAGGATCCTGCCACCGACGAGGAGCGCGACATCCGCGCCCGCTACGACGCGGTGAAGGGCAGCGCGGTCAACCCGGTGCTGCGCGAGGGCAACTCCGACCGCCGCGCGCCCGCGCCGGTCAAGGCGTTCGCGCGCAAGCACCCGCACTCGATGGGCGCCTGGTCGCCGGATTCCAAGACCCACGTCTCGACGATGGCCGACGGCGACTTCCGGTCGACCGAGCGCTCGACCACGGTCGCCGAGCCGACCGACGTGCGCATCGAGCACGTCGCCGCCGACGGCACGGTCACGGTGCTGAAGGAGTCGACGCCGCTGCTGGCCGGCGAGGTCATCGACGCGTCGGTGATGCGCCGCGCCGCGCTGCAGACCTTCTTCAAGGAGCAGATCGCCGAGGCCCAGGAGCAGGGCGTCCTCTTCTCCGTGCACCTCAAGGCCACCATGATGAAGGTCTCCGACCCCATCATCTTCGGCCATGCGGTCCGCGCGTTCGTCGGCGACGAGGTCTTCGCCGGTCTCGGCGACGTGCGGCCCAACGACGGCCTCGCGAGCCTCCTGAGCGCCCACCCCGAGGCCCAGGACGCCGTCGACCGCGCGCTCGCCGGCGGACCCGACTTGTTCATGGTCGACTCCGACCGCGGGATCACCAACCTGCACGTCCCCAGCGACGTGATCGTCGACGCCTCGATGCCCGCGCTGATCCGCGCCTCCGGGCAGGGCTGGAACGCCGCGGGCGCCCAGCAGGACACCAAGTGCGTGATCCCCGACTCGAGCTACGCCGCGCTGTACGCCGAGACGATCGCGCACTGCAAGGAGCACGGCGCCTTCGATCCGGCGACGATGGGCACGACGCCGAACGTCGGCCTCATGGCGCAGAAGGCCGAGGAGTACGGGTCGCACGACAAGACGTTCGAGATCGCCGCGCCGGGCGTCGTGCGCGTCGTCGACGCCGCCGGCGCGACGCTGCTCGAGCACGACGTCGACACCGGTGACATCTGGCGCATGTGCCAGACCAAGGACCCGGCGATCCAGGACTGGGTCGGCCTCGCGGTCACCCGTGCGCGCGCGACCGGCGCCCCCGCCGTGTTCTGGCTCGACGAGACGCGCCCGCACGACGCCGAGCTGCTCGCCAAGGTCCGCCCGGCGCTCGACGCGCTCGACACCGCGGGGCTCGACATCGAGATCCTCCCCGTGGACGAGGCGGCCCGTTTCACGCTCGAGCGTGCCCGCCGCGGCGAGGACACCATCTCGGTCACCGGCAACGTCCTGCGCGACTACCTCACCGACCTGTTCCCGATCCTCGAGCTGGGCACCAGCGCGAAGATGCTCTCGATCGTCCCGCTCATGAACGGCGGCGGCCTGTTCGAGACCGGCGCGGGCGGGTCGGCGCCCAAGCACGTCCAGCAGTTCCTGAAGGAGAACCACCTGCGCTGGGACTCGCTCGGCGAGTTCCTGGCGCTGTCGGTCTCGCTCGAGATGCTCGCCGAGAAGACCGGCAACGCGGGCGCCAGGCTGCTGGCCGGCACGCTCGATCGCGCGACCGGCAGCGTGCTGGAGGAGGGCCGCTCGCCGTCGCGCAAGGTGGGCGAGCTCGACAACCGCGGCAGCCACTTCTACCTCGCGCTGTACTGGGCGCGGGAACTGGCCGCCCAGACCGAGGACGCCGAGCTCGCCGCGCGCTTCGCGCCGCTGGCGCAGCGTCTGGCCGACGCCGAGGCGACGATCGTCGGAGAGCTCAACGGCGCCCAGGGCGAGCCGGTGGACGTCGGCGGCTACTACCGGCCGGACCCGGAGCGCGTCGCGGCGGCCATGCGCCCGAGCGCGACGCTCGACGAGGTGCTGGCCTCGATCGGCTGAGACCCATCTGGAGGCCGCGGTCGCGCCGGCACCGATAGTTTTCCGGGCATGCCCAAGACTGTCACGGTGACCGGCGCGGCCGGCGCCATCGGATACGCCCTCCTGTTCCGCATCGCGTCCGGCCAGCTGCTCGGCCCCGACGAGCAGGTCCGTCTGCGCCTCCTGGAGATCGAGCCGGCGCTGAAGGCCGCCGAAGGCACCGCCATGGAGCTCGTCGACTGCGCCTTCCCGCTGCTGGAGGCCATCGACATCACCTCCGATCCCGACGAGGCCTTCGACGGCGCCAACGTCGGCCTGCTGGTCGGCGCCCGCCCGCGCACCAAGGGCATGGAGCGCGCCGACCTGCTGGAGGCCAACGGCGCCATCTTCAAGCCGCAGGGCCAGGCCATCAACCGCCACGCTGCCGACGACATCAAGATCCTCGTGGTCGGCAACCCGGCCAACACCAATGCGTTGATCGCCATGAGCAACGCGCCCGACGTTCCGAACGAGCGCTTCACCGCGATGACGCGCCTGGACCAGAACCGCGCCTACGGCCAGCTCGCCAGCAAGCTCGGCATCCCGCTGACCGACATCGAGGACCTCGTCATCTGGGGCAACCACTCCCCGACGATGTTCCCCGACCTCTTCAACGCCAAGGTCAAGGGCCGGCCGGCCGTCGAGGCCGTCGACGACATGGCCTGGTACGAGAACGAGTACCTGCCCAACGTCGGCAAGCGCGGCGCCGCGATCATCGAGGCGCGCGGCGCGTCCAGCGCCGCCAGCGCCGCGAACGCGGCCATCGACCACGTCCATGACTGGGTGCTCGGCGCCGACGGCCTGGTCTCGATGGCGGTCCCCTCCGGCGGCCAGTACGGCGTCGAGGAGGGGCTGATCTCCAGCTTCCCCGTCCGCACCAGCGGCGGCAGCTACGAGATCGTCGAAGGCCTCGACGTCGGCGACTTCGCCCAGTCCAAGATCGACATCACCGTCGACGAGCTCAAGGGCGAGCGCGACGCGGTGAAATCGCTCGGTCTCGTCGGTTGATGAGCGCCGGCTAGGGCGCAGGCGTCGACCGAGCGATTCCATTGCGGGTGTTCGCCCAGAGGGCGAAACCCGCCACGCCGGTCGACGCCCCTCGCCTCAGGCGGCCTCCATCGGGTGCCAGCCGCGGCCCTCCTTGCGGATGAGGCCGTCCTTCTGGAGGCCGGGGAGCACCCGGTAGAGGTAGTTCTGCTGGATGCCCATCTGCTCGGCGATCTCGGGGATCGTGATGCCGGGCTTGGCGCGGACCGCGTCCAGCGCCTGCTTGCCGCGCGTGCCGGAGCCGCGTGGGCGGCCGCGGCGGCCGTCGCCGGCGGCGGAGGCGCCGCCCGAGCCCGAGCCACCGGAACGACGGCGCGCCGGCGCCGGGCTGCTGGTGGTGTTCACGCCGTCCAGCGCCGCGATGGCCGCCTCGAGGCGATGGAACTCGTCGACGAGCGGGCGCAGCTCCTTGAGCCGCTCCTGCATCTCGCGGCGCTTCTCGTCCAGAAAGTCTGCCATCGCCTGCCTTCTTCAGAGTTACTGTTACTGGCAGTGAGTGTCACATGCGCGATGATGTGAGTCAATGCACCGCACGCTGACGTGCACGGGCACGCGCCGGCTTGCGTCCAGCACGCCGACCACTGAAGCGACTATTGCCAAACGCCTTGGCGCGGCAGCGGGCGTCAGCCCGTGCGCTCGGCCAGCGTCTTGAGCCGCTGCAGCGACGCGTTGGCCTCCTTGGCCGGCAGCCCGCCGACCAGCGCGTGGCTGGCGAGCGCTCCGAGCGGTCCCAGCGGCGCCTTGAACTCGTTGCGATAGTCGAAGCGCGTGCCGCCCTTGCCGTTGTCGGCCAGGCGGTACTCGGTCTCGGCGTGTGAGCGGGCCGGGCCGCGGCCGGTCCACCGTGCGTGGTGCGGCTCGTCGTTGGTGGTCAACTTCCACTTCACCTTGAACCTGGCGCCGCGCAGGGACAGCACCTGCTCCATCGCGCCGGGCGAGTGCGACAGCAGCTCGCGGTGGATGGTCACCCATTCACCGAGGCGCTCGGGGTCCATGACGATGGCCCAGACGTCACGGACGGGCGCGTCGATGTCGATGGTCGTGGACACGTCGCTCACTGGCCGCAACCCTACTTGGGGCGCGCCTCAGCGCGCCCGCAGCTCCTCGACGGACTCCCACTCCCGCAGCGCGCGCTCGATGGCGGCGTCCAGGCGGTGGCGGCGCACGCCCAGCAGCGCGGCGGCGCGGTCGTCGCGCGGCAGCAGGTCGCTCTCCAGGCTCTCCATCAGCGGCTCGATGAGCGCCGGGTCCTCACCGGCGATCGCCGCCGCGACGCGGCTGGCCACCGGCGTGAGGTTGAAGCCCAGGCGGATCGGCGCGCGCCCGACCAGCAGCGAGTCGCGGATGCGGTCCACCAGCTCGCCGTAGGTCACGACGTCGGGCCCCGCGATGTCGACCGACAACGGCCCGTCGACCGCGTCCGACGTGCCGCCGGCCAGCAGGAACGCCAGCATGTCGCGGCCGTCCAACGGCGCCGTGCGGTTGTCGCGCCACGCGGGCAGCGGCATGACCGGCAAGCGCTCGACGAGGCGCACGAGGAAGCGAAACGAGCGCGACCGGGCGGCGATGAGGATCGACGCGCGCAGGGCCAGCGCCTCGGGCGCCGCCTCCAGCAGCGTCTCCTCGACCTCCAGGCGGCTGGCCAGGTGCGGCGAGGCCACGCCGCTGGCGGGAACGGGGCCGCCGAGATAGACGACCCGGCGCACGCCGGCCCGCCGGCACGCCAGCGCGAACTGCTCGGCCGCGCGGCGGTCGCGCGACCGGAAGCCGTCGCCCGCGCCGCCCGCGCCGCCCGCAGTCTCCATGGAGTGGATGAGGAAGTACGCGACGTCGACGCCGTCCAGCGCGGCGTCCAGGCCGTCGCCGCCGACGGCGTCGCCGGTGACGATCTCCAGCCCGTCGACGTCGACGCCGGCGGCCAGCACGCGCGACGGGTCGCGGGCGTACGCGCGCACGCGCAGGCCGGCCCCCTGCAGGCGGGGGATGAGCGCGGCTCCGACGTAGCCGCTGGCTCCGGTGACGAGAACGGTCATCGAGGGCTGGACTCTGCCCGATCCGTGGCCCGTACGATCCCGACATGACACCGGCAGACCCATCGGGCGAGTGCGACGTCGCCGTCGTCGGCGGCGGCATCGTCGGCCTGGCGACCGCCCGCGAGCTGCAGCGGCGCGATCCGGACGCCCGGATCGTGGTGCTCGAGCGCGAGTCGGCGGTGGGCCGCCATCAGACCGGATCGAACTCCGGCGTCGCGCACGCCGGCATCTACTACGCGCCGGGATCGCTGAAGGCGCGGCTGTGCGTCGAGGGTGTGCGCGAGCTGTACGCCTTCTGCGAGGAGCACGGGATCCCGCACGAGCGCTGCGGGAAGGTGATCGTGGCGCTGGAGCCCTCAGAGCTGCCGCGGCTGGACGAGCTGGAGGCGCGGGGCCGCGCCAACGGCGTGCCGGGCCTGCGGCGCATCGGCCCCGAGGAGCTGGCCGAGATCGAGCCCCACGCCGCCGGCATCGCGGCGCTGCACTCGCCCGACACCGGCATCGTGGACTTCGGCGCGGTCGCGCGGGCGCTGGCCGCGCAGCTGGAGGCGGGCGGCGCGACGGTCGCCACCGAGGCGCCGGTGACCGAGATCGCGCGCGACGGCGGCAGCCGCACGCGCGTGGTGCACGCCCGCGGCGAGCTGCACGCCCGCCGCGTGCTGACCTGCGCCGGCGCGTGGTCGGACCGCGTGGCGGTGGCGGCCGGCGGCGATCCCGATCCGCGCATCGTGCCGTTTCGCGGCGGCTACCTGCGCCTCGGACCCGAGGCGCGACACCTGGTGCGGGGCCTGATCTACCCGGTGCCCGATCCCGACCTGCCGTTCCTCGGCGTCCACCTGACCAAGCGCGTCGACGGCGAGGTGCTGCTCGGGCCGTCGGCGCTGCTGGTCGGCGCGCGCGACGCCTACAAGCTGACCCGCGTGCGTCCCGAGGACCTGCGCGCCACGCTCGCCTGGCCGGGCTCGTGGCGCATGATGCGCCGGTGGTGGCGCACCGGCCTGACCGAGCTGCACCTGGCCGCCAGCCGCCGCGCGTTCGTCGCGGCGTGCGCCCGCTACGTCCCCGCCGTCGAGGCGCGCGACGTGCTGCCCGGGCCGGCCGGGATCCGCGCCCAGGCGGTCGGCCGCGACGGCGCGCTGGTCGACGACTTCGTGGTCCACGAGGCGGGCGGCGCCGTGCACGTCCGCAACGCGCCGTCGCCCGCGGCGACCTCCTCGCTGGCGCTCGCGCGGCTCATCGCCGATCGAGTTGTAGGGGTCGGGTAGCAGGTCGTCGGTAGGTCTG
The DNA here is from genome assembly GCA_036009425.1 of Baekduia sp. Taxonomy (GTDB): domain Bacteria; phylum Actinomycetota; class Thermoleophilia; order Solirubrobacterales; family Solirubrobacteraceae; genus Baekduia. The sequence goes on from DASYLT010000223.1 coordinate 6,995, forward strand.
GGCAAGGTTGGCCCATCCTCCCCGCAAACACCGCGAAACGGCGTCCGATTCCCGCTCTTAGCAGGGAATTCATGCCGTTTGTCGGCATTTGCGGGATGCGCAGGGGCCCGCCTGATACCGATGTGTGCGATTTGCGGGAAGCGACGTTGCAGGGGTGCGCGGCAACGTGGTTCGATGCCGTCCGTGGTGCAAGGGCGGATCCAGCAGCAGGAGATCGGAACACGGATGTCGAAGGCGCGCGCAAAGACCAAGAAGCCGAGTTGCGAGGAGTGCTACTTCCGCTGCAACCTGCTCTGCGCGCTGTCGGTCGACGAGCCGTGTGCGACGTTCCGCCCCGACCACCCGGAGGGCCTGCGTCCTCCGCGCCAGCTGCGGTTCCACTTCCGCCAGCCGGGTCGCACCACCGCCGCCTGGGCATTCCCCAACGCCCAGGAGCAGGCGGCGCTGCACGGCTGACGTTCGGCGGCCGTCATGGCGCTCCGCTCGATCGCTTGGATCTGCGCGAGGCGTGAATCGGGGGCGATGACGACGGAGGTTCGCCGTGACGCCGACGCCCCGGGGCTGCCGCGGTCGTTCGGGGTGGGCCCGTTGGCCGCGGTGGGGCCGCGGTGGACGGGCCCAGGCCTCGACGTCGGCGGCTATTTCGGCGGGGTGGGCCTGCCTGCGGACGCCCACCGTCCGCAGACAGGCCCACCCGCCCCGGGGCGTCGACGGCAGATCGGCTGGGCGGCGAGGGCCCACCCAGCCCGGGGCCGCCCGCGGCAGACCGGCGACGCGGCGAGCCCCCTCAGGATCCCGTCGTCATTGCCGACGGACGGCGCCTCGCAACCCCGACAGCGTCCGCGCGGAGCGCCGCCGAACCACGAGCCCGTCACTCCGCCCAAGCCCCACGCCCCGGCCCGTTAGGGTCAGCCCCCATGAAGATCCGCGCCGCCGTCCTGGAGGAGTTCGCCCAGCCGCTCGTCGTCCAGGAGGTCGACCTCGACGGCCCCGGACCCGGCGAAGTGCTCGTGCGGCTCCACGCCTGCGGCGTCTGCCATACCGACATGTACACCGCCTCGGGCGCCGACCCGTCCGGGTACGCACCGGCGGTCCTGGGCCACGAGGGCGCGGGCGTCGTCGAGGCGATCGGCGAAGGCGTGTCGTCGCTGGCCGTCGGCGACCACGTCGTCACGCTCTTCTCGCCGCAGTGCCGCGAGTGCCTGCACTGCCGCAGCGACAAGACCAACCTCTGCCTGGCGATCCGCGAGCAGCAGAACCTCGGCTACCTCCCCGACGGAACCACGCGCCTGCATCGCGGCGCCGAGCGCGTCCGGCACTTCATGGGCACCTCGACGTTCGCCGAGGCCACGGTGATGCCCGAGATCGCCCTGGCCAAGATCAACCCCGAGGCCCCGCTGGACACCGTCGCGACGCTGGCCTGCGGCGCGACCACCGGGATCGGCGCCGCGCTGTACGTGGCCAAGGTCGAGCGGGGCTCGACGTGCGCGGTCTTCGGGGCGGGCCTCGTCGGCCTCGGCGCCGTCGCTGGCGCGCGGCTGGCCGGCGCCGACCGCATCATCTGCGTCGACCTCGACCAGGGCCGCCTGGAGCAGGCGCGTGCGCACGGGGCGACCGACACGTTCATCGGCGGGCCGGACGCCGTCCAGCGGATCCTCGACATGACCGACGGGTTCGGCGCCGACTACACCTTCGAGGCGACCGGCAGCGTCAACGTCA
>DASYLT010000224.1:0-36838 GCA_036009425.1 Baekduia sp.
CGCGGCCCGCCACGATCGCGATCACGGTGGAGCCCGAGCCGCCGGACGCGATCGCGATCGACGTCGTCAACGACGGCGTCGGCCCGGGCGCGCCTGCGGGCGCCGGCGTCGGCCTGCGCCTCGCCGCGTTCGAGGCGCTGCACCACGGCGCGGCCGTCGACTACGGCCGCACGCCGCCCGACCGCTGGCACGTCCGCCTCGTCCTGCCGACGGCGGCGCCATGATCGACCGCAAGCTGCGCGTGCTCGTGGTCGACGACCACGACATCGTCCACTGGGGCATGCGGCTCCTGCTCGTCCAGCAGGACTGGGTCGAGCGCTGCCTGCCGGCGACCAACGGCGCCGAGGCCGAGGATCGCGCCCGCCGCTACGCGCCCCACGTCGCGCTCGTCGACCTGTTCGTCGGCGACGAGGCCGGCACCGACATCGCGCGCCGCGTCCGCGCCGCGCACCCGGCGACGCGCGTGCTGCTGGTGTCGGGCGCCGGGCGGATCTCGGCCACCGCCGCCCGCGCCGCCGGCGCCGCGGGGTTCGTGACCAAGGACCGCAGCGCCGCCGAGATCGTCGAGGCGATCCGCCGGGTCGGCACGGGCGACGACGTGTTCGACACGCCCGTGGCCGTCGGCGCCCAGCGCCTGACGGTGCGCGAGCGCGAGGTGCTCGAGCGCGTCGCGGCGGGGCTGACCAACGCGGAGATCGCCGCCGACCTCAGCCTCTCGCCCAACACCGTCAAGGAGCACGCCAGCTCCATGTTCCGCAAGCTCGGCGCGCGCAACCGCGCCGACGCCGTGCAGCGCGCGCAGCGCCTCGGCGTCCTGAGCTAGGCGGGCGCTGCATGGAAAGTTCCGCCCATCGGTCACAAGATGGCACCCTCGCGCCACTTAACGATGACCACCGTTCCGGAGAGGATCCCGTGTTGCCCACACCCGTCGCATTTCGCACCGTCGCGTTCGTAGCGCTCTTCGCCTTCGTCATCGGCTGCCTGGCCGCCGTCGCGCAGGCCCAGGACCCGACCCCTGCGGCCCCGGCACCGCACACGCTGGTCGCCGCGGGCACCGGCAGCGTGAAGCCGACCCCCAACGACCGCAAGGACAACGCGTCGATCGTGGCGGCGGTCGAGAAGGCGAGCGCCAAGGCGCTGCCGATGGCCGTCGCCGACGCCCGGTCCCAGGCGCGGGAGCTGGCCACGGCGACGGGCGTCACGCTCGGCGCGCTCGTCGCGGTGTCCAACACCAGCACGACGAGCGGCTTCTACGGGCCGATCTACTACGGCACGCTGGGCACGTTCGGGCCCGGCAAGTTCTGCGGCGACGTGCGGTCGCGCACGTCGACCGTCGACGCCAACGGCAAGCGCCACTACGGCAAGTTCCGCACCCGCCACGTGTGCCGCGTGCCCGCCACGATCCAGCGGACCGTCTCGCTGACCTTCGCGATCGGCTGAGCCTCGGGCGGGGGCTGCATCGCCCCGCCCGCGTCCGGTGAGGGCCGCGCCGCTTCCTAGCGCGCGGCCTTCACCTTGATCTTCGCGCTGACCGACTTGCCGTCGGCCTTGATGCCCGTGACGGTGAACGTCTGGGTCGAGCCGGTCTTGACCTTGCGCTTGAGCCGCAGCACGCCGGTGGGAAGCGAGAGCTGGGGCGAGCGCGACGTCGCGCCCCTGCGCGCCTTGAACACGATCCGGCGCTTGGACCAGGACACGCTCGACCCCTTGTAGCGCTTGCCGGCGACGATGAAGCGGCCGGACTTTCGGACGCCTCGCGCCGAGGCGACCGTGAACGCCGAGGGCAGCTTGATCCGCAGCTCCTTGAGGCCCTTGGTCGCGGCCAGCACCAGCCGCAGCGACGGGCGCCGCTTGGCGACGCCGGCGAGCTTGCCGGTGCCCGACAGCGCCGCGCAGCCGACCAGCGAGGCGTTGACGGTCTGGTTGCCGGTCTTGCCGTTGTGGCCGGCGTAGGCGGCCAGCACCGTCGGGGTCTGCGTGCACAGGCCCTTCGACGTCGCCAGCACGGCCTTGTCGCCGCCGGTGAGGCTGAGGACGAGGCGGCGCAGCGGGACGTCCGGGATGCCGTCGAACGTCGTCACGAGCCGCTTGCCCAGCGCGACCGTGCCCTTGAGGCGCACGAGGCCGAGATCGAGGGCGATGCCCGGCAGGCCGCCCTTGGTCGCGCCCTGCATGAGGTAGGCGCCGCCGGAGAGCTGGTTGGGCAGCAGCGGCGTGTCGGCGGTCACCGTGCCGATCTTCGACGCGGCCGGGCAGGTCGTGGACGCGAGCTGCTCGTCGGTGCAGATCGCCTTGAGGTTCTTCAGGTCGACGCCGACGCCCTCCGGCAGCGAGACGACCGTCCGGCTCATCGCCGCCTGGCCGGGCGCCTGCTCGATCGTCACCTTGAGCGCCGGGTGCTTGCCCTTGGCGACCTGGCCGGGCGACCCGACGCTCGCGGTCATCTTCGGGGCGAAGGGCAGCTTGTCGCAGCCCGTCGCTTGGTAGGGCGCGTCGGCCGTCGCGGTCGTGCCGCCGACCGCGGTGAAGAGGCCGTGCAGCGGCTGAGCCGCGCACGACGTCGCGTTCTGCATGAAGCCCGGCTTGTCGATGGTGAGGTCGATCGAGCGGTAGACGGTCGGGATCCCCTGCAGGGACTGCGGCAGCGGCTCGGTCAGGACGTCGATGCCGGTGTCGGGACGCAGCACCAGCTTGCTCATGACCACGACCGTGCCGAGGTCGAGGGCGGGGATCTTCGTGTCGACGACCGTGGCGAGCCCGGCGATGCCGCCGTCGAAGCCCTCGGTCAGGTACACCTTGCCCGGCAGCGAGAGCGGCGCGGGACCGGTGCCCACGCTCACCCCGGCGGTGCCGACCTGTGAGGCGGCGGAGCACGCGGCGGCGCGCGCGTCGGCGACCTTGCACGCCGGGACGGCCGGCAGGCGACCGGTGAGGCCCGGCGGCAGCGAGACCTTCGCTGTCGAGAGGCGCAGGTTCTTGTCGGGCCGCGCGATGCGCACGGCCAGCGCGGCGTCGGCGCCGGCCTGCGTGTCGGGCAGGCTCGCCGTCAGCGTCGGGGCGAACACGGGCGGCAGGCAGCCGACGGTGTCGAACGTGTCGGTGGGCGCCTTCACCGGCGACCCGCTCCACGGCGACATCGCGGCGATGACCGTGCTCGTCGCGCACGTCGTCGGTCCGGTGAGCACCGCGCGGTCGCCGCCGTTGTAGGTGAACTGGAAGCGGGTGAACGGCACCTGCGGCGAGTCGTCGAAGATGTTGGTGATCGCGCCGGTGTCGGGGTCGACCGTGACGTCGCCGACGAGCTTGATCCGCAGGCGGGGATCCTCGACCGAGACGAAGTTGCGCAGGAACGTCCCGGGCTTGGGCTCGCCGAAGTAGACCTTGCCCGACAGCGGCTGGGCGAAGATCGGCGTGGTGAAGGACACCGTGCCGATCTCCGACGACGCCGGGCACCCGGGCGCCGCATCCTCGTTCTGGGCGAACTGCGCCTCGGTGCACGGGATCAGGCCGTTGCCGAGCGGCGGGTTGAGGGCCAGGCCGGCCGGCAGCTGCAGCGCGACGCGGCGCAGGTAGGACTGGCGCAGCGGCTCGCCGCCGACGGTGGTGTCGGTGCCGGGCAGCACGAGCGTCGCCGACGCCGCGCCCGGCTCGTCGAACGTCACCTGCTTCGGCGTGGTCTCCAGCGTCGGCCTGAAGGGCACGGCGCCGCAGTTGGTGGGGGTGAAGGACGACGTCGCGCTGCTCGTCTCACCGCTGTACGACGTCACGGTGAGCGTGGTGACCGCCGGGGTGTCGCAGCGCGTCGGGAGGCTGATGAACGGCCTGGGCAGCCCGTGCGTGCCCCAGAGCGTGAGCGCCATCGAGTTGAGGTGCAGGGGGCCGGTGGCCAGCGAGTTGGGGACGTTGTTGGTGATCGAGCGCAGGCTCGCGTCGGGCACCCGGACGCGCACGCCGGCCTGGAGCTTTACCGGGCTGAGCGCGCCGAGGCCCTGGTTGAGCAAGATGCCCAGGCGCGCGGGCTCCGTGGCGTTGGGGCTGAGGTTGTAGACCTCGCCGGCGACCGCGGTGTCGGTTGCGACGCCGCCGAGCAGCGACACGTTGACGTTGGAGTCGACGGCGCCCACCTGCGTGTCGGACGGACAGGTCGCCGCCTGGAACGTGGCGGGGTCGCACTTCGGCGTCGCGGAGGGATCGCCGACCACGCCGGGCGGCAGGTCGATCACGAGGTCCTTGACGTCGCGACCCGTCGCCGTGTCGGTGCTGAAGGAGACGCAGAAGTCCCGATGTCCGCCGGCCGGCGCGCTGACCGGGTCGTTCGGGCACGACCCGCCGTCGGCGATCGGCTTGGCGACCACGTTGGACAACGGCACAGGCGCGGCACTCGCCACGCCCGACATCCCCAGCAGCGCGCAGCACGACACGCCCACAGCAACGATCCATCGACGACCCACGACCATCTCCCCTGGTTCCCCTGATTCCCCCGATAAGGCGGCCGCACGCCAATGAACGCGCACGGCCGGTCCACAACGCTAAGGCATACCCCGGGAAAGCGGTAGTTCGAACCCTCTTGGCGCAAGAAAGACGAGAGCCCCGCTTGCGCGGGGCTCTCGGTGAAGCTCGGTGTGGTGGTGCGCTACTTCTTGCGCGCCCCGTTGACGGCCGTCTTCAGGCCGGCTCCAGCGGTGAACTTCGGCGCCTTGCTGGCCTTGATCTTGACGGCCTCGCCGGTCTGCGGGTTACGACCCGTGCGGGCGGCGCGCTTGGACACCGAGAACTTGCCGAAGCCGGTGAGGGCGACCTCGTCACCCTTCTTGAGGGTCTTCTCGACGGTCGTGATGACCGCCTCGATGGCCTTGCGAGCATCGGCGTTGCTGAGGCCGCTCTCCTTGGCGATGGCCTCGACGAACTCGGTCTTGTTCATGCGGTTGCTCCTGGATCGACGGCAGACAAGGGGCGCAGCCTAGAGCAGCCGCCGTACGGCGTGCCGGGCGGCCCGGGCCGCACCACCTGGGTGGTGCGGCCCGGCCGGCCGGGTTCAGTCCTTGCGGATGGCGTCCTTGATGCTGTCGGCGCCGTCGCCGACCTTGTCCTTGACGGTGCCCGAGGCGCGATCCACCTTGCCCTCGTTCTTGAGGTCCTTGTCGCCCGTCAGGTCGCCGCCGGCTTCCTTGATGCGGCCCTTCAGGTCATCGGTCGTGCCATCGCCCATGAGAGGCTCCTTCGTGTCGGGACCACGGTCGGGGAACGTTCCCCGTTGCTTTCGGACTACCCGCCTGCCGGCCCGGTACGCGCGGAGATCACGCCCAGCAGGCGGCCCAGGACCTCTGGCCGCAGCTCGAAGAACCGCAGGCGCCGGCCGGCCGTGGTGTGCACCCGGAGGTGGCCGCGGCGGCGCAGGCGCCCGCCGCTGCGGGCCTCCACGCCCGCGACGTCGCGGTGGCGCAGGTACCGCACGCGCCCCATGATCCCGTCGTCGCGCAGCCACAGCAGGCGCCGGTCGGTGACCGCCAGCTGCACGTCGTGGCTGTCGCCCGTGGAGGTCAGCACGACCTCGTCGACCTCCTCGCCGTCCTCCAGCATGGCCAGCAGCTCGCGCGCCAGGACGCGGCGGACCTCCGGGGCCAGCCAGTCGCCCGCGATGCGGGGAGGCGCCGGGGCCGGCGCGGCAGCGGCGCCGGCGCCCGCGGCCGTGGTGGCCACGCGCGCGCCGTGCTCCTCCTCGAGCCGATCGCGCAGCAGGTCGTAGGCGGCGTTGATGGAGATCATCATCTCGCCGGCCGCCTCGCCGGCCCGGTCGGGATGGAAGCGCTTGGCCAGCCCGCGGTAGGCGCGCTGGACCGCCTCGGGCGAGGCGCCGGGCTCGAGACCGAGGACGGCATGGGGATCCACGCCCCCATTGTCGCGAACGCGTGTCCGGACCAGGAGGGCGCGCTCAACTCCGAGGGCGCGATGACCGATACTGACGGCCGTGATGCAGACCCGCCAGGAACGCGTGTACCTCGAGACGGCGCGCCATCGGATCGCCGGAACGCTGACGCTGGCCCGCGACGGCTACCGCAGCCGCGTCTCCGACGTCCTCAACGCGTCGGAGCGCGACTTCATCCCGCTGACCGACGTCACCGTCGAGCTCGTCGGCAACGAGGGCCCCGGAACCCACCACGACTTCCTCGCGGTCTCGCGCCACCACGTGGTGATCGCGATCCCCGAGCTGCCGGAGGACGGCCAGCTCGAGCCCGCCGCCGTCGGCGTGCCGCCGGCCGGCGCGCCGTAGCGCGCTGACCGCTCCGGTCATCTCAGCGCGGCGACTGCACCGCGTCGTCGCAGGCCTTGAAGCCGTACTGCTTGCCGATCTTGTGCACCCGCTTCTTGGCCTCGACGCGCGCCGCGGCGATCTGGTTGAGCGCGGGGAGGCTGGTGCTGCGCAGCGCCGCCGCCTGGGCGCCGGTGACCTGCGCCTGGTTGTCGATCGTCCCGAGGATCTCGACGAGGATCCGCTGGTCCTGCTTGGGCTGGCGCAACGCGTGCCACTTGCCGAGCCAGGCCACGTAGGCCGGTGTGTCGCGGTCGAGGATCGCGGCGGCGACCGCGGCCTGCCCGGCCTTCGCCGCCTGCGAGTACGCCGCGAACGTGCCGCGGTCGATCTTGATCATCTGCCGGCAGATCTGGTCCGCCTTGCGGATGTACTGGGCCTTGGTGAGGGTGGCGCCCGAGGCCGGGACCCGGGCGGCCGCCTGCGCGGCACCCTGGGACGCGGCCGCCGCGTTGATGACGGCCTGCGCGGCCTCGGCCTTGTCGGAGGAACTGCTCGACGAGCCGCATCCGGCGGCCGGCAGAGCCGCCACGACGAGGGCGAGCGAGACGAGAATGGCGGACTTCATGGCGGTGGCTCCCTGGTGAATCGACGTCCCTGACTGAACGGGGCGAAGCTACGGGAGGGGCCAGCCCCGCCACCAGAGCCAAACGGCAGGCGGGACGGATGCGGGTCAGGCGGTCCGGCCGCACACCTTGAAGCCGTACTGCTTGCCGAGCTCCTCGGCGAACGTCAGCTCCTGCTGCTGGGCCGCCCCGATCTGCTGGAGCAGGCTGTTGTCGCCGTCGCGCAGGGCCTTGCTCTCGGCGGTCAGCGCCTTGACCTGCCCGTCCATGACCTTGAGCAGCCCGGCCAGGACCTTCTGGTCGCCTCTGGGCCGGCGCAGGTCCTTGATCGACTGCACGTGCGTGGTGAAGATCGGCAGGTAGCGGTCGATCGCGTCCGCCGCTGCGGCGGAGTCCTTGGCGGCGAACGCCTTCGTCACGGCGTCGTTGGCCCGCTGGCTGAGGCCGCGCGCCTCGCGGCAGACGCGGTCCGCCCGGCGCACGTACGTAGCCTTGGTGGGCACCGGCCCCGTCGGCGCAGCAGCGGCCGGGGCGGGCGCCGCGGAGGCGGGCTGGGCTGCGGCCGTCGCAGGCGCGGCATCGCCCTTGCCGGACGAGGACCCGCAGCCGGCGGCGAGCAGCGCGGCAGCGATCAGGACGCCCAGGACCGGGCGGGCATGCGGCATCGGGACAGGACCTCGTGGGGACAGGGGCCCGCGCTCCATCGCGGTGCCCGGCTGGGCGACCGTATCCGGAACGCGGACCCCCGCGCAACACGGCGTTCGGCTAGGACGGTGGGTGCACGCCCGCCGGCGCCCTGGGAACGACGAAGGGCGCCCGACCTCGGCGCCCTTCTTCACCTTCTGACTCCTGCAGCGGAGAGAGAGGGATTCGAACCCTCGGTGGACCGTAAAGCCCACACACGATTTCCAGTCGTGCCCGTTCAGCCGCTCCGGCACCTCTCCAGGGCGTGCGGCGAGGATACCGTTCGCCTGCCCCCGGAGGCCGGTCAGAGCTGCCAGGCGCCGCCGACCAGCAGCGGCGTCTCGGTCCCGTCGGCCGCGAGGCCATGCACGCTGACGTCGGAGGAGCCGATCATGAAGTCGACGTGGATCGTCGAGTCGTTGAGCTTCGGCGCGTCGGCCTCGTCCACGCACATCGTGTAGGCGTGGCCCAGCGCGATGTGGCTCGCGGCGTTCTCGTCGAGCAGCGTGTCGAAGAAGACGGTGTCCAGCGCGCCGATGCGCCCGTCGCCGTCGACCAGCGCGGCCTCGCCGAGGCGGTCGGCCGTCTCGTCGCGGGCCGCGTAGGACCGCAGGACCTCGGCGTTCTCGTCGGCGTCGATGCGCACGGCCCGCCCGTCGCGGAACTCGACCTCGAGGCCCCGGATGATCGAGCCGCCCAGCACGAGCGGCTTGGTGGCCCGCACGACGCCCTCGGCGCGGGCCGGGTCCGGCGAGGTGAAGATCTCCTCCGACGGGAGGTTCGGGAGGTGCACGATGCCGTCGACGGTGGTGAAGCGCGCGGCCAGGAACTTCGAGCTCGGCAGCAGGCCGACGGTCAGGTCCGTGCCCGGGCCGACGTACCGCAGGGCGTCGAAGCGGCGCTCGGTGATGCGCCCCGCGGCGCCGACCAGCGTCTCTGCGCGCTCGCGCCACGAGGCGATCGGGTCATCGGTGTCCAGGCGGCAGATGTGGATGATCTGCTCGCACAGGCGCACCCACGCCTCCTCGGGGTCGAGGCGAGGATGCACGAGCTCGGCCCACGGACGCGTCGGGCACGGCACCGCGGTCCAATTGGTCGTGCGCTCGTTGACGACGATGCCGGTCTCGCGGACGGCCGGCAGCTGGTCGCGCCCGATGCGGGCGGGATCGAGGTCGCTCAGGAGCCCCGGGTGCGCCGGGCCGGTGAGGCCGACGCGCGCGGCGCGCATCCGCCCGAGCTCGAGGATGCGCTCCCCGTACCACGGCGGCACGAAGTCCAGGGTGTCGTCGTCGGCGTACTGCAGCCGGGCACGCTTGACGTGCAGGTCGAAGTAGGAGGTGTCGACGAACTTGGCGCCGTGTCGATAGGCCGCGGCGGCGAGCGCGCGGGTCATGTCCTCCTTGCCGATCTCCGATCCGATCGAGACGACCTGGCCCCGCTGGACGTTGGCGGCGAAGCCGATCACCAGCTCGGCGAACCGCTCCAGCAGCTCGGGATCGTCGAAGGTCGCACGCGTCTCAGAGCTCATGAAAGCTCACCCTAGCGGCGGCTCCCCGCGACAAAAGGGCGAAATCGGGAACGGACGCGTTCCCCGTTCACTCAGGCATCGTCGACGATGTCGAGCACGTCGTCGAGACCCGAGATCCGCAGGACGCGGCCGACGGCTCCGTCCGGCAGCGTACGCAGCAGCGCGAAGCGCCCGTCGTGCTCCTGAGCGGCCCGGTGGGCGGACACGATCACGCGGACGCCCGTGGAGTCCATGAAGTCGAGGCCGCGCAGGTCGAGCAGCACGTGCGCGCCGCCGTTCAATCGCGCCATCAGCGCGTCTTCGAGCGCGGGCGCCGTCCCGAGGTCCAGCTCGCCGCCGACCGCGATCACGGTCCGGGCAGGCTGGTCGTCGACCGAGATCGAGAAGGGAGCGGGCCAGCTGCCGGTCACCGGCGCAAGCCTAGTGCGGTTGGCTACGGCAGCGCGCCGGGGGCGCCGAGCCACTCGCGCAGGAGCGGATCGATCGCGGGGCTGTTGAGCAGCGCGAAGTGGTCGTGGCCGCCGACGTGCCGGCAGTCCTCGGCCTCGAAGGCGATCACGCGGCGGCGTCCCTGCAGGCCGTGGGCACTGGGGCTGAGGACCAGCAGGTCGCCCAGCAGGCGGCCGACGGGATGGTCGGGCCGCTCCGTCAGCGTCGCGGCGACGACGTGGTGGCGCGCGTGCTCCAGCAGCGGCACGTCGGCGCGGGCGAAGCCGCGCAGGGCGTCGGGGTCGATCGTCTCCCACTCGGCGTCGACGAGGCTGCCGTGGCGCAGGTCCTTGATGCCGGCGCTGCGCGCGGCGAGCACCGCCGCGATCGGCCGTCCCTCGGGCACCGACCCGAGCGCCCAGGTGAGCAGCCCGGCCGCCTGCTCCATGGGCGCGCCGAGGTGCGGCGTGCCGAGCGAGACGGTCGTGCGCACCAGCGACGGCCAGCGGTCGGCGCGCTCCTGCGCGGCGTGGCCGGCGCTGCGGACGATCAGCCCGCCCATCGAGTGGCCGACGAGCGTGAGGTCGGCGATCGCCACGGGCCAGGCGTCGACCAGCGCCTCCAGCAGCACGGCCAGCCGCCGGCCGTTGTCGGAGATGTGGAGACCGGTGTTGTAGCGCAGGACCACGGCGGTGCCGCCGACGCCGGGCAGCACCCGCGTGGCGTACGTGCCGTCGCGCTCGGCGGCGCGCATCCCCCACGCCGCGTCGCTCTCGCAGAGCCCGTGGACGAAGACGACCGGACGGGCGGTCGCGTCCGGGAACGCGGCGGCGAGCGCGTCGCGGTCGGCGGGCACGTCGCGCCCGTCCACGCGCACCGCCATCGGGATCGACAGCGCGTTGCCGGCGCGCTCCAGGCGATCGCCCCAGACGCCGTTGAGCGCACCCTGCGCCAGCCGGCCGCGCGGGTGGGCTGACAGCTGCGGGCCGCCGGCGGCGTGCGCCGCGCGGGCCAGGCGGCCGACCAGCAGGTCACCGGCGCCACGGAGGCCGGCGTAGACGGCCCCGGCCACCGCATCGTGCGCCGCCCGCGGCACGCTGGACGCAGGCCCGGTCGGGCCGAACGAGCGCCGGGCGACCGCCTCGTGGAGCTCCTGCACGCGCGTCACCGCACCGGAGAGGCCCTCGGCGGCGAGCTCGGTGAGCGCTCCCAGCTCGCTGGACTCCGGCGGCGTCGCGACGTCACGCCGGGCCGGGAGGGTCTGCGTCATGCGGCCACGGTGACACCGCGTGATGGGACGGTCAAGGCGGGGCGTCCGCCCCACGCGGCGCGGTGCGCGTAGTCCATCAACGTGTCGAAATAGCCGTCGAGGCGCTCCGCTCGCACCCCCGTCGGGCTGAGGATGCCGCGGGCCCAGCGGTCGTCGAAGCGCACCCCGAGCGCGAAGTAGGGGAAGAACACCCGCGCGCGCTCCAGCGATTGCCGCTGCGCCGCGGTCATCGGTCCGGCGAGCGCCTCGTCGAGCAGCGCGGGAGCCACGATCGCCGGCGCCGGCGCGCCGAAGCGCCGCGCGGCCAGGTCGACCACCTCGCGGACCGTGCTGGCGTGCTCGCCGGCGACCGCGTGGTAGGTCCCCGCCGGCGCGCCGGCGAGGCCGAGGACCACGTCGGCGACGTAGTCGACGGGCACCACGTCGACCGGCGCGTCGGCCAGCGCCGGGATCACGGGCAGGCGTCCGCGCGCGAACATCTTCAGCGGCCAGTACAGGACGTTGAACGAGCGCGTCCAGCCCGTGGCACGATCGCCGACGACGATGCTCGGGCGCACGATCTGCAGCGGCAGCGTGGGCCGCCAGGCCCGCAGGAGCTGCTCCGCCTCGTGCTTGGTCTGCTCGTAGGTGTTGCGGAACGGGCGGTTGAGCGTGACGTCGTCCTCGCCGAAGGTCCCGTCGCGCTGCCCGGCCACGTAGGCCGTCGAGACGTGCACGACGCGGCGCAGGCCCGCGCCGCACTCGGCGGTCTGCTGGGCCAGCTCGGCGATGCGCGCCGCGCCCGCGGTGTTGACCGCGCGCGCGTCGGCGAGCGGCAGGTCGAAGATCACCGACGCCGCGCAGTGGACGATCTCGTCGCAGCGGTGCGCCAGCTCGACGCGCGCGGAGTGCGGCAGCCCGAGGCCGTCGGCGAGCAGGTCGGCGGGCACGGCGGTGCACCGGGCGGCGTAGGCGTCGACGCGCTCGGGCGCGACGACGTCGGCCAGGGCGGCACGGACGCGGGCGGCGGCGTCATCGGCGTCGGTGGCGCGCACGAGCGCGACGATCGGCCGGTCGGTGCGCTCGAGGTAGCGCAGCGCGACGGCGGTGCCGACGAAGCCCGTGACGCCGGTCAGCAGGACGGCATCGGTGCGTGGACGGAGCATGTCCACGATGGTGACGGCCGGGGCCGGCGTGCGCAACGGACCGCCGGTCGGAATCGCTGCGCGCCGGCGCGGACCGGCCGGTGGGCCGGATTCCGGATCCGCGCGCCTCGGGCGCGCCATAGGATGGCCGCCATGATCGCCCTCATCACCGGCGCGTCGAGCGGGATCGGCGAGGCCACCGCCCGCCGCCTGGCGCGCGAGCCCGGCGCCCGGCTGGTGCTCGTGGCGCGCCGCGAGGACCGCCTCCAGGCGCTCGCGCGCGAGCTCGGGGGCGACGCGCTGGTGGTGGCCGCCGACCTCACCGACGAGGACGCCCCGGCGCGGATCGCCGCCGCCGTGACCGAGCGCCACGGGCGCCTGGACCTGCTGGTCAACAACGCGGGCGCAGGCTGGCGCGGCGCCTTCGCCGACGTCGGCGCCGCCAACCTGCGCCGCACGGTCGAGCTCAACCTCCTCGCCCAGGCCCGCCTCACCGAGGCGCTGCTGCCGCTGCTGCGCGCCAGCGCGCCGAGCGCGATCGTCAACGTCGCCAGCACCGCGGGACGCGTGGCCCGTGCGGGCTCGGGCGCGTACTCGGCGTCGAAGTTCGCGCTGATCGGCTGGACCGACGCCCTGCACCTCGAGGAGGCGCGCAACGGCGTCCACGTCGGGCTGGTCAACCCGGGCTTCGTCGCGACCGAGGGGTTCCCACAGGCCGAGCTGGTCGCCAAGGCCGCCACGCGGTGGATGGTCTCCACGCCCGACAAGGTCGCCGAGGCGATCCTCGACGCGGGCCCGGGCGGCAAGGCCGAGCGGTACGTGCCGCGGGCCTACCGCATGGCGGCGCTCGCGCGCGTCGTGTTCCCGGGCCTCACGCGCCGCGTGCTGGGCGGCAGCACCGGCGAGGCGTTCGCGACGAGCACCGGCGCCGACGCGGCGGACCGCGGCGAGCGCTGAGGCCGGGCGCCCGGCGCGGCCGGGTGTCGCCTACTGCCCCGCGCGCTCGCGCAGCAGCGGCAGCACGTCGGCGCTGAACTGATCCAGGAACCGCGCCTGGTCATGGCCGGGGGCGTGCAGGAGCAGGTCGTCGAAGCCGAGGTCGAGGTAGACGCCGATCTGCTCGACGACCTCGGCCGGGTCGTTGGACACGATGAACCGCGTGTGCGCCTGGTCGGCGTTCTCGTCGGCGAGGCGCTCCATCTCGATCGGGTCCTCGACGCCCTCCTTCTGCTCGGGCGTCAGCGCCAGCGCCGACCAGAAGTGGCAGTTGTCGTAGGCGAGCGTCTGGTCACGGTCGTAGGAGACCTTGATCTCGATCATGTGCCGGAGCGTCGACGGATCGCGCCCGGCCTGCTCGGCGCCCTCGACGACCTTGGCCAGCAGCTCCTGGTAGAGCTCGGGCTTCTTGCCCGAGGTGCAGATGAACCCGTCGCCGACGCGGCCGGCCAGCTTGGCGGCCAGCGGCCCGGAGGCCGCGACGAAGATCGGCACCTCGGTGTCGGGGCGATCGTAGATGGTCGCCTGCGACGTCTTGTAGTACTCGCCCTCGAAGTCGACGCGCTCCTCGCGCCAGAGGCGACGGATCAGCTCGATCGCCTCGGCCATGCGCAGCCGGCGCTCCTTGCGGCCCGGGAACACGCCGCCGGTCACCGGCGTCTCGTTCATCGCCTCGCCGGTGCCGACGCCGAGGAAGATGCGGCCGGGCGCGAGCAGTCCCAGCGTGGCGAAGGCCTGCGCGATGACGGCGGGCTCGTACCGCAGCGTCGGGGTGAGCACGCTCGTGCCCAGGACGGCGGTCTCGGTGGCCTGCGTCGCCGCGCCCAGCCACGGCAGCGCGGCGGGCGAGTGGCCGCCGGTGTGCCGCCATGGCTGGAAGTGGTCGGAGGTCGCGACGAGCGCCATCCCGACCCGTTCGGCGTGCCGCGTCAGCTCCAGCAGCGTCCGGGGGTCGAACTGCTCTGCCGAGGCCTTGTAGCCGATGCGCACGCCCATCCGGCCAACATAGCCGACGGCCCCGGCCGCCCCCGCCCGACTCACCCCACGTCGGGCGCCGTGAGGCAGGCCGCCCCGCCGCAGACGTCGATCAGCGAGCCGCCGGGCTTCAGGAACGCGGCCTTCTGCGCCCGGGCCGCCGGGGTCCGGCGGACGTGCTCGTGCGGGTCCTGCAGCCCCGAGTTGGGCGTGTTGGCCAGCGGCGGCACGTTGACCTTGGCCGGGCCGCCGTCCCAGTAGATGATCGCCGACCCGTCGTACGGGAACGACCCGATCGCCGGGATGCCCCACGACGGCTTGCTCTGCGGCGAGCGGCCCGCGGGCAGGATCGGGGTGTGGATGCGGGCGCCGATCGTGCGCGCCTCGACGTCGGCCGCGTACGGCGTGACCTGATGGTCCCCGAAGGCGACGTCGAGCAACACGGTGTGCTTGATCGTGTTCGGCAGCGGGTCGTCGGTCATGTGCTGGGCGTAGCCGTTCCCCTCGCCGCGGTCCCACAGCAGCTGCGCGAGGTCGAGGATCAGCGGGCGCTCCAGCTCGTCGGCGTAGGCGGGGTACATGACCTTGGAGTACACGTCGAAGTCCGAGGAGCGCGGCAGGAGCAGGGAGTAGTTCATGCCCGGCACGCCGAGGACCGCGTGCGTGAAGTCGGGCGCCAACGCGGTGAGCGCCCCGCCGGCGATCCCGCCCTGGCTGTTGCCGTCGTAGGCGATCTGGCCGGTCTGGACGATCGGCCGGCCGCCGCTCTGCAGCAGCGGCGACGAGGCCAGGCCGGCGGGGTGGGCCATCAGCCGGCCGAGCACCAGCGCGTTCAGGAAGCCCTGCTGCAGGCGGTCCGCCAGCGTCGGCATCCCGGAGAAGTCGCCCAGCACGCTGATGGCGTTGGGGATGTCCTCCGACGCCATGCCGATCCACGGCGTCGCGCAGAGCACCTCGTTGCCCTCGGTGGCCATCGGCGGCAGGTCGGGGTTGGTGAGGACCTCGGTCTCCTTGCCGAGCAGGCCGTGGCCGTAGAGCACCAGCCGCGCCGGGTGGTCGGGCGTGGCGGTCGCGGGCACGACGCAGGTGAAGCGTGCCTGGTAGGTGCCCTGCTGCCGCGGAAGGCCGTCGGCGCCGAGCACGAACTGGGAGCCGGGGGCGCAGCCCTTGGTCAGGTAGCACGGGGCGCTGACGGTGCCCTCGAGCACCTGCGCGAACCGGCCCGCGTACTGGGCGTCGTCGCCCTCGAGGGGGCGGGTCTGCAGCGTGAAGGCCGGTGCCGTGCCGGCGACGGTGCCGTCGGAGAGGTTCGTGTCCCCGAGCGCCTTGAAGGTCTCGTCGCGCATCTTCAGGGCGCGCCCGGTGAGCGACTTCTCCGACGCCACGGTGAAGTCCCAGGCGAGGAAGAGGGTCCGGTCCTGCTTGACTCCGGCCTTCTTGATGTCCTTGAAGATGCGCGTGTAGCGGGCGCCGACCGCGCCGTGGGCGTCGCGGAGCTTGGCGAAGCGCTTGCCCGCCTTGATGGCCGAGCCGTCGGCGCGCTTGAGCGAGCGCAGCACGACCACGTAGCGGTGGCCCTCGAGCAGGTTCTTGGCCGGGTGGATCTCCAGCAGCCGCTGGCCGGCCTTGGCGTTGTTGTCGGTCTCCGCCCAGATCGGCCAGCGGCGACCGGTCTTGGTGTCGATCAGCAGCACGGGAGCGGTGCGCGTGCTGTAGGTGGACAGGTCGCTCAGCGAGACGGCGCCGGTGCGCTTCAGGGCGGCGTCGGCGTCGATCCCCCGCACCTTGGTGAGGATGACCGAGCCGGGGCTGAAGCCGTCGAGGCCCTTCCAGCCCGCCGGGTCGATCGGCTTGCCCTTGGCCGTGCGCGGCATCTGCGCGGCGCGCAGCACCACGCGGCGACCGGTCGGCGAGCCCTTGTCGGCCTGCGTGAAGGCGTCGTTGGGGAACGGCAGCAGGCAGGCGGCGTCGTCGAGGCGGTCGCAGCCGGCGCCCGAGGGCGGTGCGGTGGCGGCGTGCGCGGTCGACGGGGCGGCCAGGACCAGGGCCAGGAGCAGGCCGCGGGACAGCGGCAGACGGCGGGACATGGGCGGCAATCTAGTGCTGCCGCGTGACAGACGGTACGCCGGTGTCCCGTTCAGGGGCCGCGCGGGGCTCGCCGGATCCACGCGGCGTGCAGCAGCGCCTCGACCTGCTCGGCGTCGGCCCGGCCGAGGTCGAGCCGCACGGCGCTCAGCCGCTTGCCCCAGTGCACCGGCGTGCACGCGCCGGGGTCCCGCTCGACGGCCGCGAGGATCTGCGCCTCGTCGACCATCACGTTCAGCTCGGTCGGCGACCACAGCGTGGCGAAGATCTTGCCGCAGACCCGGAACGACGGGCGGCCGTGGTGGTCGGCCTCGATCGCCTCGGGCAGACCGAGGGCGAGCGCCCGGACCTCCGCGACGTCGACCATGGCCACCCAGCCTACGGCGCGACGAAGCGCTGGACGACCTCGAGGTACTCCGGCACGTCGAGCAGGAACGAGTCGTGCCCCCAGGGCGAGGCGATCACGTGCTCCTCGACCTGGTCCAGCCCTCCGGCGCGCAGGCCCGCGGCCAGGGCCACCGAGTGCGCGGTCCCGAAGCGCCAGTCGGAGTCGAAGGAGACCACCAGCGCGCGCGAGGCCGGGTCCAGCGCCACCGGCACCGCGAACGGGTCGAAGGCGTCCATGATGCGCGTGAGGTACAGGTAGGACAGCGCGTCGAAGCGGGCGAGGAAGATCGTGGCCTGGTGCTCGAGGTAGGACTCCACGTCGTAGGCCGGTCCCAGCCAGCGCGCGCCGTCGGCCACCGACGCCCACCCCTCGGGCTCCGCGCGCGAGAACTTCTGCGCCATGCCGGGTTCGGACAGGTAGGTGACGTGCGCGAGGCGCCGCGCGGTCGCCAGCCCGCGGTCGGGACGCACGCCGTGGCGGGCGTAGTCGCCGCCGTGGAAGTCGGGGTCCTCGAGGATCGCGCGGCGCGCGACGGCCGACAGCGCGATGTTCTGGGCGCTCAGGCGCGGGCTGGCGCAGACGAGGACCGCGGCGGAGATCTCGCCCGGCGCGTCGATCATCCACTGCACGACCTGCATGCCGCCCATCGACCCGCCGATGGCCGTGTGGAGGCCATCGATCCCGAGGTGCGCCAGCAGCGCGCGGTGCACGGTGACGAGATCGGCGATCGCCAGCGGCGGGAAGCCCAACCCATAGGGCTTGCCCGTGTGCGGGTCGATCGACGACGGGCCGGTGCTGCCCTGGCACCCGCCGAGCAGGTTGGGGCAGATCACGAAGAGGCGATCGGTGTCGATCGGGCGCCCGGGCCCGACCATCGTGCTCCACCAGCCGTTGGGTCCGGACGCCTCGGCGTCGCCCGTGAGCGCGTGGCAGACGAAGACCGCGTTGTCGCGCGCGGCGCTCAGCGTGCCGTAGGTGCGGTAGACGACCTCGACGGGCGCCAGCGTGCGGCCGCAGGCCAGCGCGAGCGGGCGGTCCTCGTCGAAGAGGACCGCCCGCTGCGCCGTGCCGGAGTCGGCGACCTGCGTCACGCGCGCCCGCTAGGCCGCGGGCTGGGGCGAGCGCGCCTTGACGAGCGCCTGCTCGAGGTCGGCGAGCAGGTCGTCGACGTGCTCGATGCCGACCGACAGGCGCACGGCGTCCTCCCCCACGCCGGCGGCGGCCAGCTCGTCGGGCGAGAGCTGGGAGTGCGTCGTCGTCGCGTTGTGGATGGCCAGCGACTTGGCGTCGCCGATGTTGGCGAGGTGGCTGAACAGGTCCAGCGACTCGATGAACGTGCGGCCGGCCTCGAGGCCGCCCTTGACGCCGAAGCTGACCAGCGCGCCATAGCCGCCCTGCAGCACGCGGCCGGCAACCTCGTGGTACGGGTCGTCCTCCAGCCCCGGGTAGGAGACCCATGCCACGGCGTCGTGCGCCGACAGCCACTGAGCGATCTTCAGCGCGTTCTCGCTGTGGCGCTCCATCCGCAGAGGCAGCGTCTCGACGCCCTGCAGGAACAGGAAGGCGTTGAACGGCGACAGCGCCGCGCCCGTGTTGCGCAGCAGCACCGTGCGCGCGCGGCCGATGTAGGCGGCCGGGCCCAGCGCGTCGGACCACACGACGCCGTGGTAGCTCGGGTCGGGCTGCGTGAGGCCCGGGAAGCGGGCACCGTTGGCGACCCAGTCGAAGCGGCCGGCGTCGACGAGCGCGCCACCGATCGACGTGCCGTGCCCGCCGATGAACTTCGTGAGCGAGTGAACCGCGATGTCGGCGCCCTGGTCGAGCACGCGCGCGCCGATCGGCGTGGCGACGGTGTTGTCGACGATCAGCGGCAGGCCCTGCGCATGGGCGGCCTCGGCCCAGGCACCGACGTCGAGGACGTTGAGCTTCGGGTTGCCGATCGTCTCGCCGAACACCAGCTTGGTGTTCTCGTCCGCCAGCGCGGCCACGGCGCTGGGGTCGTCGGCGTCGGCGAAGCGCACCTCGATGCCGTACTGCGGCAGCGTGTGGGCGAACAGGTTGTAGGTGCCGCCGTAGAGCTGCGACACCGAGATGAGGTTGTCGCCTGCGCGCGCGATGTTCAGCACGGCGTAGGTGACCGCGGCCTGGCCGGACGCCGTGACGAGCGCCGCGACGCCGCCCTCGAGCTGCGCCAGGCGCTGCTCCAGCACATCCCAGGTCGGGTTCATGATCCGCGAGTAGATGTTGCCCGGCGTCTTGAGCGCGAAGAGGTCGGCGGCGTGCGCGGTGTCGTCGAAGACGTAGGAGGTCGTCTGGTAGATCGGCACCGCGCGGGCGTTCGTGGCGGGATCGGGCGACTGGCCTCCGTGGAGGGCGACCGTCTCTGGGCGGTAGGTGATGGCGTCGTCGGACATATGGCTGCACCATACGGCGTCGGATCCGCCTTATCCACCCAAAAGCTATCCGCTTTGTGGTGTTTCGACGGGATCGTGCATCGGGATGCCGAGTCGCGCGCCGATCCACGGCACCAGGGAACCCTGCACCAGCACCGAGAACAGGACCGCGACGAACACCAGGCCGTAGACCCGGTGGGCGCCGTCGACGCCCTCGATGATCGCGAACGCCGCCAGCAGGATCGGGACCGCGCCCTTCAGGCCGCTCCACGCGATGAACGCCCGCTCGGGCAGCGACAGCGACGTGCGCACGAGCGTCAGCGCGACCGTCAGCGGCCGGGCGAGCACCGCGAGGACCAGTCCCAGGACCACGCCCTCCAACCACGTCTGCGCCGGCAGGTGCGTGATGTCCACGGTCAGCCCGAGCGCGATGAACACCGTGACCTCGGCGAGGCCCGCCAGCGAGCCGTGGAAGCCCGCGATCGCCCGCTGGTGCGGCGTCGCCGCATCGCCGAGGACCAACCCCATGATGAACACGGCGAGAAACCCGGAGCCGCTCGCCACCGACGTCACGGCGTACAGCACGGCGGCGAGCATGAGGACCAGCACGGGGTACAGCGCGTCGCTGCCGAGGCGCACGCGGCGCAGCGCGGGCACGACGACACGGGCGCCGGCAATCCCGAGGACCAGCCCGATGGCCATCTCCTGCGCGAAGTCCTGGAAGATCACCGTCCAGGACGCGTCGTCGTGGGTGGCCAGCTCGATGACGCCGAGCATCAGCGCGATGCCGGCCGGGTCGTTGACGCCGGCCTCGCCCTCCAGGACGGTGCCCGACCGCCCCTCGATCTCCCGGCCGCCGAGCACGGAGAAGACCACCGCCGGATCGGTCGGCGCCAGGGCCGCGCCGACGACGCCGGACAGCGTCCAGTCCAGCCCGAGCAGGACGTGCCCGGCGACGGTCATGACGCCGGCGGTGATGAAGGTGCCCAGGACGCCGATCGACACGATCGGCCCCACGGACGCCCGGAAGCGCCGCCAGCCGATGTCCATCCCGCCGTTGAGCAGCACGACGACCAGCGCCACCACCGCGACCCGCTCCACCGTGCGGATCGAGACGTCGTCGCGCAGCTGCGGCCACACGTCCGACGCGACGGCCGCGGCGATCAGGAAGAGGACGGGCGCCGGGATCGGCAGCCGGTGGCCCAGCTGCGTGGTGAGGATCGCCAGCGACGCTCCGCCGGCGACGACGAGGACGATGAGGGCGAAGTCGGAGAGCTCGGACATGATGCGACGGTGCCGACCAGTCTTCCCGGCTCACCAGTGCTCGTCGACTTCAGCGGAGGGGGAGGGATTCGAACCCTCGGTACGACGGAGCCGCACAACGGTTTTCGAGACCGCCCCATTCAACCACTCTGGCACCCCTCCGTAGCCCTGACGGGCGACGCCGAAGGGTAGCGATCCGGCGTCAGTCGAGGCCGGCGAGCTTGCGCAACAGCCCGTGGAGCTGGCGCCGCTCGTCGGCGTCGAGCGGTGCGAAGGCCACCTCGCCGACGTGTGCGGCGGCCTCGCGGGCTCGGCCGAGGACCGCCTCGCCGTGCGGCGTCAGGTGCAGCGCGCGCTTGCGCCGATCGGTCTCGTGCGGCCGGCGCTCGGCCCAGCCGGCGGCCTCGAGGCCGTCGACCATTTGGACCATCGTGCTCGGATCGATGCCGGTGGCCGACACGAGCGCCTGCTGCGTGAGGCCGGGCTCGGCGTCGATGACGCTCAGCACCGCGAACTGCGGCGGGCGCAGCCCGACCGCCTCGAGCTCGCGCGCGAACGTGCCGCGCGAGCGGACGGCGCACCAGTTCATCAGGAAGCCGGTGTAGTCGCCGAGGGCGTCCGGTGGTCTCTCCGAGCCGAGCATGGATCACGAACTATTCTAGGCGCCGCGAATCGTTCGTGATACAAACGATCTCCCCATGACCTCTCTCACCCGCTGGATCCTCGCGCATCGGCGCGTCGTCGTCGCCTTCTGGCTCGTCCTGACCCTCGTCGGCATCGGAACCGCCGGCGCCGCCTCCAAGGCGATGGACCAGAAGTTCTCCGTTCCCGGCCGCGAAGGCTGGGAGACCAACCAAAACATCGCTCGCCACTACGGCGGCACGGGCGGCACCGGCGCGCCGCTCGTCCCCGTCGTGTCGCTGCCCGCCGGCCAGACGGCCTCGGACCCCGCGGTCCGCGCCCAGTTGCGGCAGGTGGAGGATCGGCTGGCCAAGGCCCTGCCGGGCTCGCGCATCGCGGGGTACGGCTCGACGGCCGACGCGGCGTTCGTCTCCAAGGACGGGCGCACCGCGTTCGCCGTGGCCTATCCGCCGCCGGATCCCGACCAGCCGTTCGGCGACAACCCCAAGGCCGAGAAGAAGGCGCGCGCCGCGCTGGCGGGCGCGACGGTCGCCGGCGCGCCCGTCCACCTCTCGGGCTACGACGCGCTCGCCGGCCAGAGCGGCGGCGGCAACGGTCCCGGCGTGCTGGTCGAGGCGCTGGTCGGCGGCTTCGGCGCGCTGCTCGTGCTGGGCTTCGTCTTCGGCTCGCTGCTGGCGTTCGTCCCGCTGCTGATGGCGGTCCCGGCGATCATGACGTCGTTCCTGGCGGTGTACGCCCTGACGACCGTCACCGGCGTCTCCCCCATCGTCCAGTTCCTCATCGCCCTGATCGGCCTCGGCGTGGCCATCGACTACTCGCTCATCGTGGTCGTCCGCTGGCGCGAGGAGCGCTCGCACGGCCGCGACGGCGACGAGGCGATCGTCCGGGCGATGGAGACCGCCGGCCGCGCCGTCGTGTTCTCGGGCACGACGGTCGCCATCGGCCTGCTGGCGCTCGTGCTCCTGCCCGTGCCGTTCCTGCGCAGCGTCGGGATCGGCGGCATGCTGATCCCGCTCATCAGCGTGGCGGTCGCGTTGACGCTGCTGCCGGTCGTGCTCCACTCGCTGGGGTCGCGGCTGGACTGGCCGCACCGGCGCACCGACGACCAGGCATCGCGTGCGTGGACGCGGTGGGCCGAGGGCGTCGTGCGCCACCGCTGGATCGCGGCGGCGTCCGCCCTGGCCGTCCTCGTGGCGCTGCTGGCGTTCGCCTCCAACCTGCACCCCGGCGTCTCGGACGTCGACACGATCGCCAAGTCGGGCGACGCCAAGTCCGGGCTCGTGGCGCTGGAGCGCTCCGGGATCGGCGCGGGCGCGCTGCTGCCCCACGAGATCCTCGTCTCGGGCAGCGACCCGGCGCCGGTGGCGCGCGCGGTCGCCGCGGTGGACGGGATCCACGGGACGATCGCGCCGGTCGACGCGACGTGGCGCCGCGGCGGGACGGCGGTGGTCGAGGCGTTCCCCGCCGAGGACGGCTCCAGCCAGGCCGGCCGCGACCTCGTCTCAGCGGTGAGGACCGCTGCGCACGAGGCCGGGCCGGACGTGCGACTGGGCGGCTCGGTCGCCCAGAACGCCGACTTCATCGACGCGGTCTACTCGAACTTCCCGCTCATGATCGTGTTGATCTCGGTCATCACGTTCATCCTGCTCGCGCGGGCCTTCCGGTCGCTGCTGCTGCCGCTCAAGGCGGTGATCCTCAACGTCATCAGCGTGTGCGCCGCGTGGGGCGTGCTGGTGATCTTCTGGCAGCAGGGCCACGGCTCGGAGCTGCTCTGGGGGATCTCGGCCACCGGCTCGATCACGTCGTGGATCCCGCTGATGGTGTTCGCGTTCCTGTTCGGGCTGTCGATGGACTACGAGGTGTTCATCCTCGCCCGCATGCGCGAGGAGTACGACGAGACGGGCGACACCGACCAGGCGGTCGTGCGGGGCATCGCGCGCACCGGGCGCCTGGTGACCAGCGCGGCGCTGATCCTGTTCCTCGCGTTCCTGTCGATGGCCTCGGGGCCGGAGACCGACGTCAAGGTGCTGGCGACGGGCCTGGCGACGGGGATCCTGCTCGACGCGACGATCATCCGCGCGCTGCTGGTGCCCGCGGTCGTCTCGCTGTTCGGGCGCTGGAACTGGGTGCTGCCGCCCGGTCCGGCGCGCCTGCTGCGCGTGAAGCCGTCAGCCCCGTCGGCCGCGGGCGGGGCGCCGCGGCCGGCGACGGAGTCGGCCTAGGCGGCTGGCCGTCCAGGCGGCTGCCCTAGGCGTCGGGCGCGGTCGCCGCGGTCCCGGCGGGCGCCGGCACCCGGCCCTTGAGGAGGTCGGCGGCCCGCTCGGCGACCATGATGGTCGGCGCGTTCGTGTTGCCTCCGGGGATCACCGGGAACACGGAGGCGTCGATCACGCGCAGGCCGTCGACGCCGCGGACGCGCAGGTCGGGGTCGAGCACGGCGTCGTCGCCGCCCATGCGGCAGGTCCCGCTCGGGTGGTACAGGAGGTCGACGCGCCGGCGGACGAACTCCTCGACGTCGGCGTCGTCGCGCACGCCGTCGCCCGGGTAGATCTCACGCCCGCGGACCGATGCCATCGGCTCGGTGGCAGCGATCTCGCGCGCCAGCTCCACGCCGGTGACCAGCGCAGCGAGGTCCTCGGGCTCGGCCAGCGTGTTGGCCCGGATGCGCGGCTTGGCGGTCGGGTCGCTGGACGCGAGGCGGATCTCGCCGCGGCTCTTGGGGCTGATGAGCGTCGGGCCCATCGTGAACGCGTGGCCGTCGTACTCCTCCGCGCCGTTGTCCACGAAGTACGCGGGCGCGAAGTGGTACTGCAGGTCGGCGGCGGGCAGGCCCGGGCGGCTGCGGACGAACGCGAAGGCCTCGGCGATCGTGGAGGTCAGCGGCCCTGAGCGGCGCAGCAGCCACTCGAGCGTCGGCCGCGGCTTGTCGGCGCCGTAGAGCGACTCGGGCGCCGTGGACTCCCAGACGCAGACGACGTAGGGATGGTCCTGGAGGTTGGCGCCCACGCCGGGGCTGTCGACGGCGACCTCGATGCCCATCCCCTGGAGATGGTCGGCGGGCCCGATGCCGGAGAGCATCAGCAGCTGCGGCGAGCCGATCGCGCCGGCGCTGAGCAGCACCTCGCGGTCGGCGCGGACCAGCTCCTCGCGGCCGCGGCGGTCGCGCAGGACGGCGCCGACGGCCCGGTCGCCCTGCAGCTCGATGCGCGCGACGTGCGCGCCGGTGCGGACCTCGAGGTTCGGGCGGCTCGCCGCCGGGCGTAGGTAGGCGTCGGCCGTGCTCCACCGGCGGCCGTTGCGCTGCGTGACCTGCACAAGCGACGCGCCGTCCTGCTCGGGGCCGTTGTAGTCGGCCACGCGCGGGATGCCGACGCGCTCGGCGGCCTCGAGGAAGCGGCGGGTCAGCGGGCGGGGCGAGCGCTCGTCGGCGACGTTGAGCGGGCCGCCGACCGCATGGTGCTCGGAGGCGCCGCGCTCGTTGTGCTCGGCCTTGAGGAAGTAGGGCCGGACGTCGTCCCAGCCCCAGCCGGCGGCGCCCTCGCGCTCCCAGAGGACGTAGCCCAGCGGCCGGCCGCGGACGTAGAGCATCGCGTTCATCGAGCTCGAGCCCCCGAGCGACTTGCCGCGCGGGATGAACAGCGACCGGTCGTGGCAGTGCGGCTCGGGCTCGGTGGCGAAGTCCCAGTCCAACTTGGTGTGGAACTGGTTGGCGAACGCCGCCGGGATCTTGATGTTGGGGTGCCGGTCCCGGCCGCCCGCCTCGACCAGGACGACCCGGACGGCGGGATCCTCGGTGAGCCGGTTGGCGAGGACGCAGCCGGCCGAGCCGGCTCCGACGATGACGTAGTCCGCGGAGGCCATCCGGCGATGCTCGCCGAATGGCCCCGTGCGGCGCAAGTCGCGGCTGCGTCAGCTTGCGGCGGCCGTCAGCGCCGCCGCCGTGCCCTGCAGGTCGTACAGGCCGCTGACCGTCGTCTGCTTGCCGACCTTCTGCACGACCGTCATCAGCGCGCTGGATCCGACGCGGCCGTCGTTGCCCATCCCGCCGCCGGCGGAGTCGGTCAGGACGTAGCGGATGTGCCCGTCGGCGACCTCCTGGGCCAGCCACGCGAGCGTGACCTGGCTCTCGCGCCCGGAGAAGCCGCCGAGGCCGGCGACCGCGGCGCCCGACTGGATGATCGCGGCCGAGGCGCCCTGCTGGCTGGAGACGCCGATGGTGCCGCCCCCGTGGGCCTTGGCGTAGGCCAGGGCCTGGGTGAGGTTGGCGTTGCCGCCGAACATGCCGCCGCCGGCGCCACCGCGGCCGGCCGCGGTGCCGGTGCCCCCGGCCGCGGTGCCGCCCAGCGCGAACCCCGCGGGCGGGGCCGCCGGCTGCGACGACGAGTTGCCTGTCGCGCCCGGCGCCTGCTGCGGTGGCGCGCCGCCGCCGAAGCCGCCCCGGCCGCCGAAGCCGCCCCGGCCGCCGCCGCCGGGGCCGCCGATCCCGCCCTGGGAGGCGGGCCCGCCCGCGGGGAACGTCGAGCTGGTCGCGTGGCCGAGCGTGTCGGTCGCCCACGTCGCCGGGGCGAGCAGCAGCGCGCCCAGGGCGACCGCGACCGCGACGCCGCGCGCCTTGGCCGGCAGCGCCAGCGCGAGCGCGACGGCGCCGGCGATGCCGGCCACCACGATGACCGGGATCAGGCCGCTCACGTCCGAGGCGCCCTGGTGGATCACCATCAGCTCGGTGATCACGCCGCCGGCGATGGCGACCGGACCGACGATGCGGGCGGTCATGCCCCCGCGCAGGGCGCTGCCCGCGGCGGCGCCGACGAGCACCGCGATGAACGGCGCCAGCATCGACACGTAGTAGGGGTGGAAGATGCCCTTGGCGAAGCTGAAGACGACGGCGGTCGTGAGGAACGTGCCGCCGGCCGCGATGAGCCAGCCGCTGCGCGGGTCGCTGCGCCGCAGGCGCGTGAGGACGACGAGCGCGAGGCCGCCCGCCAGCGCCATGCCGACCAGCCAGCCGGCCTGGCCGCCGAGGCTGGAGCCGACCAGGCGCGTCAGGCCCGTGTCGCCGCCGAACACCGAGGCCATGCCGCCTCCACCGCCGCCGGCGCCCGGGCCGCCCGCCGCGCCGCCCGGGCCGCCGGCCTGGCCGTCGACGCGGCCGACGCCGTTGTAGCCGAAGATCAGCGACCAGATCGAGTTGTCCGACGTGCCCGAGATCCACGGACGGTTCGCCGCCGGCGTCAACCACATCAACATGGGCCACGCGAGGGCGACCACAGCCATCACCGCGCCGCCGGCCAGCAGCTGGCGCACGGCCACGAGGCGCCCGCGCGGCGCCACCCACAGGTAGGCCGCGGCGAGCGCCGGCAGGACGAGCAGCGCGGTGGCCATCTTCGTCTCGAAGCCGAGGCCGACGGCGACGCCCGCCCAGAGCAGCCAGCGGGTGCGGCCGTCCTGCAGGGCGCGGACGGTGAACCAGAGCGCCGCGACGCTGCAGAGCACGACGAGCGCATCGGGGTTGTTGTGGCGCGAGATCGCGACGGTGATCGGCGTGGTCGCCAGGACGAGGCCCGCGATGAAGCCCGCCGGGCGCCCGAACATGCGGCGGGTCAAGTCGTAGGCCAACGCGACCGTGCCGACGCCCATCAGCGCCTGTGGGACGAGCATGCTCCACGAGCTCATCCCGAACGCGCGCACCGAGAGGGCCTGGACCCAGAGGGCCAGCGGCGGCTTGTCCACCGTCATGACACCGGATGAATCAAACGAGTTGTAGAAGAAGTTGTGCCAGTCGGTCGACATGGAGCGGACCGCGGCCGAGTAGTAGGTGTTGGCCCAGCCGTTGCGGTCCAGCGCCCACAGGTCGAGGACGGCGGCGAGGACGAGCAGCGCCAGCAGCTCCGGGGCCGGAACAGGAAGGCGCAGCGCGCGCAGGCGCTCGCGGACGGGGATCGTGGTGCGGGTCGGGGCGCGCACGTCGGCGGCGGTGGAGGTCGACATGCCGGGAGCATCGGCGCGGGCCCTGAGCCGATCCCGAACGCCCCCTGGGAGCTTGCTGTGGATGTGGCTCCCAGCCATCTCTCAGGGAGATCCGACGGCACCCTCACGCCCCGGGTCGACAGTCTCCGGCATGACCCACCTCCCTGCCGGACCGGAGCTGCGCCGCGTCGACGTGGACGTCCACGCGGACGTCCAGGTCGACGTCGACGTCGTCGTTCCGGTCTACAACGAGCAGGCGGCGCTGGAGCGCAGCATCCGGCGGCTGCACGCCTTCCTCTCCGACGGCTTCCCGTTCACGTGGCGCATCGTCGTCGCCGACAACGCCAGCACGGACGGCACGCCGGAGGTGGCGCGCGTGCTCGCCGCCGAGCTGCCGGGCGTCGTACACCTGCGCCTGGAGCGCAAGGGTCGCGGGCTCGCGCTACGCCAGGCGTGGTCGTCGAGCCCGGCGCGCGTCGTGTCCTACATGGACGTCGACCTGTCGACCGACCTGCGGGCGCTGCTGCCGCTGGTGGCCTCGCTGCTCTCGGGACACAGCGACGTCGCGATCGGCTCGCGCCTGGCGCACGGCGCGCACGTCGTGCGCGGCCCCAAGCGGGAGGTCATCTCGCGCTCCTACAACACGATCCTGCACGCTGCTCTGCGCGTGCGCTTCACCGACGCCCAGTGTGGCTTCAAGGCGGTCACCCGCGAGGCGGCCGCGCAGCTGCTGCCACAGGTCCGCGACGACGGGTGGTTCTTCGACACCGAACTGCTGGTCCTCGCGGGCCGCGCCGGGCTGCGCATCCACGAGGTGCCGGTCGACTGGGTCGACGACCCGGACTCCCGGGTCGACATCGTGCACACGGCCGTCGAGGACCTCAAGGGCGTCGCCCGGCTCGCGCTCGCCACGCCGATCGCGCGCTTCGCCGTCGTCGGCGTGCTCTCGACGATCGCCTATGCGCTGCTGTTCCTCGTGCTGCGCGCGCCGTTGGGGCCCGGCGGCGCCAACGCGCTGGCGCTCGCGGTCACGGCCGTGGCCAACACGGCCGCCAACCGCAGGCTGACCTTCGGCGTGCAGGGCCGCGCCGGCCTACTGCGCCAGCACGCGGCGGGCGCGATCGTCTTCGCGATCACCCTCGGGCTGACGGCCGGGGCGCTCGACGTCCTGCACGGCGTCGCGCCCGGCGCCTCGCGCCACGTGGAGCTGGCCGTCCTGGTCGTCGCCGGCTTCGCCGCCACCATCACGCGCTACGTGGCGCTGAAGACCTGGGTCTTCGCCACCGCCCGCCGCCATCCCGCACTGCCCGCCGAGCTCCCCCGCCCGACTCCACTCCCCAGCCGCGCCGAAGCACACTCGAACGCCTGAGCGCCCGACAGGGACAGTCCCCTAATCGCACACCCACTACATAAAGGGGTCTGACCCCTTTATGCACGGTGGCTGCGAACAGGGGTCTGACCCCTTTCTGCACGGTGGCTGCGAAAAGGGGTCTGACCCCTTTGTGCACGACTGCGAAAAGGGGTCTGACCCCTTTGTGCAGGGTGGCTGCGAAAAGGGGTCTGACCCCTGGTTGGTCAGGCGACCCGCGAGGGTGTGGCGAGGCCGGAGGCGGCCTCGGCGAGGCGGGCGATCGCCGGGCGGGAGTCGATGCCGGCCAGGGACTCGTAGACGGCCAGGAGGTTCTGGCGCAGCAGGTGCAGGACGTCGGCGCGGGGCAGGTCGCGGCGGCCGGCCAGCCAGTGGACGACGACCCCCTCGCAGAACGAGAGCCAGCCCTCGATGGCGGCGTCCAGCGCCGTGGACTCGACGTCGGCGCGCTCGGCGCCCGCCAGCGCGGCGGCGAAGTCGACCATCCGGCTCACCCGGCGCCTGCGCCCCTCCTGCAGAACCGCGCGGATCGCCTCGTCGTCACCCGCCCGGGCGCGGGCGATCGCCAGGAAGCCGGTCGCGTGGTCCTCGACGTAGGCCAGGAACGCGTCGATGCTCGCGTCCAGCCGCGCGCCCGCGCTCAGCTGCAGCGAGAGGTCGGGCGCCATCCGGCGCTCGAGCTCGTCGCGCGACGCGCGCAGCACCGCGACGACGAAGTCGCTCTTGGTCGGGAAGTAGTGGTAGAGCAGGCCCTTGGAGATGCCCGCGGCGCGGGCGATCTCTCCGATCGAGACCTGATCGTGCGGCGTGTGGCCGAGCAGCTCCAGCCCGAGGAGCACGAGCTGCTGACGGCGCTCGTCGTGCGGGAGGCGGGTGCTCTTGGAGTGGCTCACCGGGGCGCCACCGTACGCCCAGTTGACCGGGCGGTCAACAAGGCGTTACGCTCGCGCCGCACTGCTGACCGCCCGGTCAACACGACCGGCATCTCGCAAGGACCCGTCCCAGTCCCATGTCGCTCCGTCCGTTCTCGCATGCCCGCGCCCTGACCGCGCTGGCCGCCCTGCTCGCCTTCACCGCCTTCTGCGGCACGGCGAGCGCCGCCGACGCCCTTCCCGGCGCGCACATCTCGGCGGTCCAGACCGTCCCTTCGGCCACGTACCCGGGCCAGCAGCACCTGTCCTACCTGTACGGCCCGATCAAGATCACGCCCGGCCAGAACACGATCGAGGCGAGCGCCAACTCCCAGAAGCCGGCCGTCCCCGGCTTCATCACGCGCTTCGCGCCCGACCTCGTCTACGCCAAGGTCAACAAGCAGGGCGGCCACGACGTCCCGCGCGTCGACGTCATCCACCTGCACCACGGCGTGTGGCTGGTCGCCCGCCAGGGCGGGCTCTACCCGACCTTCGCGGCCGGCGAGGAGAAGACGATCTTCAACCAGGCCCAGGGCTTCGGGTACCACTACGACCCGAGCGACGGCTGGATCATGAACTACATGATCCACAACCTCACGCCCAACCCGGACTCCGTCTACATCAAGTACGACATCGACTTCGTGCCCGACAGCGAGCCGGCGGCCAAGAGCATCACCGAGGTCAAGCCGCTGTGGATGGACGTCTCGGGCATCAAGCCCTACCCCGTCTTCGACGCCCTGAAGGGCAGCGGCACCAAGGGCAAGTTCACCTTCCCGACCCAGGCGTCCGCCGCCCAGAAGAAGGACATCGGCGTCGCGCACCAGTGGACGGTGCCCAACGACATCACGTTGATCTCGACCGCCGGCCACCTGCACCCGGGCGGGCTGTTCACCGATCTCAAGGCGACGCGCGGCGACAAGACCCAGGAGCTGTTCCGCTCCGAGGCCAAGTACTTCGAGCCGGCCGGCGCCGTCTCGTGGGACGTCGCGATGACCGGCACCAAGGCCGACTGGCGCGTCCCGCTGAACGCCGGTGACGTGATCAACACCACGGTGACCTACGACACGAGCAAGGCCTCGTGGTACGAGTCCATGGGCATCATGGTGGTGTTCTACGCCGAGGGTCACCTCGCCGGCGCGACCGATCCGTTCACGCAGGCGCCCGACTGGCACGGCCCGCTGACGCACGGCCACCTCAAGGAGAACGACAACCATGGCGGCCGGGCCGACTCCGGGCTGCCCGACGCCCGCGACATGCTCGACGGCTCCGCACCGTCCAACGTCGACATCAAGGGCTTCATCTACGGCAGCGGCGACCTCAGCCTGACGGGCGCCAACGGCCGCCCGCCGATCGTGCGCGCCGGCGGCTCGCTGAAGTTCACCAACCTGGATGCGACGAAGGCCATGACGCCGTCCGGGTCGGCCTACCACACGATCACCGCGTGCAAGTCGCCCTGCACCGCCACGACCGGCATCGCCTACCCGCTGGCCAACGGCGACGTGCAGTTCGACTCGGGCGAGCTGGGCTATGGCCCCGACCTCCCGATCGCGGGCTTCGGCGGCAAGTTCACGCCGGCCGCCAACCGCAACACGTGGAAGACCCCCAAGGACCTCGGGGCGGGCACCTACACGTACTTCTGCCGCATCCACCCGTTCATGCGGGGCGCCTTTCGCGTCGTGGGCAAGAACGGCAAGGGCAGCGTGACCAAGAAGTCCAAGAGCAAGGCGAAGGCCAAGACCTAGGCCGCGCGGTCAGCGCGGGCACCGGGCGCTCTAGGAGCGCTCCCGGTGCCCGCGCGTGGCTCAGCCGGATCCGGCCACCGCGGCGAGGTGGGCGCGGAACTGTCCCAGCGGAGGGGGAGGGATTCGAACCCTCGGTACGACGGAGCCGCACAACGGTTTTCGAGACCGCCCCATTCAACCGCTCTGGCACCCCTCCAGGGCACTGCACGCAGAGCCTAGTGCACCAGGTCGGTTGTCCCACCCCGTCTAGCGACGCGCCCTGAAGAACGAGCGCAGGAGCTCGGCCGCGTCGTCGGCGAGGACGCCGCCCACGACCTCGGGCCGGTGGTTGAGCCGCGGCTCGGCGAGCACGTCGAGCACGCTGCCCGCCGCACCGGCCTTCGGGTCGTTCGTCGCGTAGACGACGCGCGGCACGCGCGCGAGGACGATCGCGCCGGCGCACATCGTGCACGGCTCGAGCGTCACGTAGAGCGTGCTCTGCAGCACCCGCCAGGAGCCGAGCGCCGCGGCGGCCTCGCGCAGCGCCAGGACCTCCGCGTGCGCCGTGGGGTCCTCGCGCAGCTCGCGCTCGTTGCGCCCGCGGCCGATGATCGCGCCGTCATGGACGACCACGGCGCCGATCGGCACGTCCTCGTGCGCGACGGCCGCCCGCGCCTGCTCCAGCGCCGCCTGCATCCACCGCTCGTCGTCCCCGGTCAGCATCGAGCCGTCATCATGGAGGAACTTCCGGCGCCGGCGAGGGTTCCTGCTGCGATCCCGTGCCCTCCTTCCTCCCCCACCGCCTCCCTCTGCGCACGGTGTTCGTGGCCCTCGTGGCCGCCGCCGCGCCGGCCGCCGGCCCCTCCGCAGCCCAGGCCGCCACGACCGTCCCCGGCGAGGTCGTCGTCGCCTACCGGGCGCCGGACGCGGCGCACACCGCCGGGGCCGGCGCCCGCCCGCAGGCCCCCGCGCCCAAGGTGCTCCACGTCCGCGACGTCGCGGCCACGCTGCGCCGGCTGCGCGCCCGGAGCGACGTGCGCTACGCGGTGCGCAACGTCGTCGCCCATGCCGCCGCCGCCTTGGTCCCCAACGACCCGGGTCGCGGCACGACGCCGGCCGGATGGGCCCAGGTGCAGTGGAACTTCGCCGGCCCCGCCGGCGTCAACGCGCCCGCCGCCTGGGGACACCTCATCGCCGCCGGGCGACCCGGCGGCGCGGGCGTGACCGTGGCAGTGCTCGACACCGGGATCGCCTACCGCACGTTCGGCCGGACCCCGGCGTCGCCCGACCTGAACGCCGCCCGGTTCGTCGCCGGGCACGACTTCGTCGGCGACGACGCCTACGCCAACGACCGCAACGGCCACGGCACGCACGTCGCCTCCACGATTGCCGAGGCCACCAACAACGGCATCGGCCTGACCGGCCTCGCCTACGGCGCGCGCATCATGCCGGTCAAGGTCCTCGACGACGCCGGCGAGGGCGACGCGCTCATCATCGCCAAGGGCGTGCGCTTCGCTGCGGCGCATGGCGCGAAGGTCATCAACCTGAGCCTGGAGTTCACGGCGGACGTCGGCTGGCGGCAGATCCCGCAGCTGCTCGACGCGATCCGCGCGGCTCGCAAGGCCGGCGCGATCGTCGTCGCCGCCTCGGGCAACGAGGCCAGCACGGCGGTCGCGTACCCGGCGCGCAACGCCAACGTCGTCTCGGTCGGCTCCACCACCGAGCACGGCTGCCTCTCGCGGTTCTCCAACCAGGGCGAGGGCCTCGACCTCGTCGCTCCCGGCGGCGGGCCGGACGCCACCCTGCCCGATCCCGGCTGCCAGGCCGGCGCGTCGGGACGCAACATCTCCCAGCTCACGCTCGTGGGCGTGCACCGCACGAGCTTCGGCATCCCCAGCGACTACGAGGGCACGTCGATGGCGGTCCCGCACGTCTCGGCGACGGCGGCGTTGATCATCGCCAGCAAGGTCCTCGGCGCCGACCCGTCGCCCGACGCCGTCGAGCGCCGGCTGGAGACCACCGCCCGCGATCTCGGCCCGCCCGGCCCCGACCGGCGCTACGGCTACGGGTTGATCGACGCCGGCGCGGCGACGGACCCGGCCGTGCCGGTCAGCTGACGGGGCGCAGCGCCGCGAGGTCGGCGGCGATCGCCGCGTCCACGCGCGCGTGTGCCACGTGCTGCAGCGCCCGCGTCTGGAACGTGTGGACGTCGCGCAGGTCGAGGAGCGTCTCCAGCCGCACGTTGGGCCAGCGCTCCGGCTGGAGCGCCAGGCGCCCGGACCGCTCGAGCTCCTCGTGGACCGGCTCGGCGCCCGTGAACAGCAGGTACGGCCGCACCCCCGTGTCGCGGAGGCGGTCCAGCAGCACGTCGACGGGCTCGGCCGCGACCACCTCGGCGGTCGCCGGCGCCGCACGGCCGGTCGCCCGCGCAACCCGTGCCTGGGCCGCGCGCCACACCCGGCGCACGACCGCGCCCGCGATCTGCGCGCCGCGGCGCAGCGGGATGTCGCCCCGCAGCACGCGACGGTACGTCGAGCCCCGCGCCAGGTAGCCGAGCTTGCCCGCGTCGCGCAGCTCGACGAGCCCCTCGTCCCAGACCAGCGCGCGCGTGTTGAGCAGGTAGGCGTGCGGGATCCGGTCGTCGACGGCGGCCGCCTGCACCGCCCAGTACGCGCCCGAGCACAGCCCGATCGCGCCGAAGCGCGTGCCCGGCGACCGCGCCTCGAGCTCGTCGAGCACCGCGCGCACCTGGGGCACGAAGATCGGCTCGTAGTAGGCGCCGACGATCCCGCCCATGCTCTCGGGGCCGTCGGCCTCGCCGATCCCCGCGAGGTCGAGCCGGACCGACGGCACGCCGCGGGCGGCCCAGCGGCGCGCGAGCTCGACCCACATGCGGTTGGGCCCGACCCGTCGCACGGAGCCGGCGTTGAGCAGCACGAGCGTCATCGGGGCAGGCGCAGCGTCCGCCGCCTCCGCCAGCACGCCGTCGACGCCGCCCACGCGGATCGGGGTCTCGCGCACCGCACCGCCCTCGAGCATGGCGGAGCCCGACGCGTCCGGCGGCGGCAGCGCGCCCGCGTCCGGCCCGCGCGCCGGCGCCGCCGGCGCCGCCTCCAGCCACGCGTCGACCGCCGCGATCGTCGTCCACGGCGCCTGCGCGCTGCCGGGCTCGGCCATCATGGCGCCCCAGCCCTCGCCCGGCAGGGTCTGCACGGCGGCGCCGCCGGCGCCCACCGCCTCGGCCAAGACGCCGTCGGGCGCCGAGCCGTCGCGCCCGGCCAGCAGCACGCGCCGCCCGGCGCTGCCCGCCGGCAGCGGCAGCTCCGCCACGTCGACCGTGCCGAGCGCGGCGATCGTCTCGGCCGACAGGACGAAGCCCGCCGCGGTGAGCGACCCGTCGTCGTCGGCCGGCAGCTCGCGCCCGGGGTTGAGCTCCGCCAGCTTGGAGCGCTCCAGCCGCGAGAAGGCCTTGACCTCGCGCACCAGCGAGCGCCCCCGCCCCGTGACGGCCCACAGCACGAGGTCGTCCACGGGCGCGCCCGCGGCGCCGGCGCGCCAGCCGATCAGCCCGCCCAGGCCGAGGCCGACCAGCGTGACCCGCGCGGTCGGGCCCGCCTGCACCGCCAGCCAGCGCGCCGCCACCGTCACCGCCTCGGTCCACGCCTCGACCCGCCCCGGATCCGATGGGCCGCCGGCGCTGTCGCCGCTGCCGGGCAGGTCGAGCCGCGCGACCGCCGCGCCCCGCTGCGCCAGGTGGTGCGCCCACGTGCGGCGCGGGCGGTAGGAGCAGATCTCCTCCCAGCCGAACGGCGGCACGAGCAGCACCGCGCGCTGCGGCGGCCCGGCCGGCGCGTCGTAGCGCACCAGGAACGGCTCGTCGCCGGCATCGAGGTAGAGCGCGCGGCTGGCCTGCGGCGCGGCGCCCACGCGCTAGGTCGTCCGGACGATCAGCACGCTGCAGGGCGCGTGATGGCTGACCTTGTTGGGCACGGATCCCAGCAGGAAGCGCTTGGCCCCCGTCATGCCCTTGTTGCCCACGACGATGAGGTCGGCGTCCTGCTCCTCGGCGACGTCGAGGATCGCGTCGGCCCCGTCGCCCTGGCGGGCGAACACCTCGGCGGTGACGCCCTGCTCCAGGGCTGACTCGGCCGCGGTGCTGAGCGTCGCGTCGACGTCGGCGCGCGGGTTGACCATCCACTGCAGGTCGGCGGGGACCTTCGTCGCGTCCTCGCGCAGGCGCGATTCGCCGACCGGCTCGAACGCCGAGACGATCAGCAGCCGGGCACCCAGCGAGGACGCCAGCTCCGTGGCCCGGCCGACGGCCTTGCCGGCGGTCTCCGAGCCGTCGGTGCCCACCACGATGGTCTCGAACATGGCCGGGAGTCTAGGCGCGCGGCGGTCAGACGAGCCGGATGGTGGCGATCACGATGCTCGCGAGCACGCACACCACGAGCACCACCTGCATCCAGATCCAGAACGGGGACACGTCCCCATCCTAGGAGACCCCTGACGACCGGCGCGGCGCGGTCGCGCTACTCGGCGGAGCGCAGGACGGCGAGCACGGTGAGGGCGAGGATCTTGATGTCCAGGCCCAGCGTCCAGTGCTCGATGTAGTAGTTGTCCCACTCGACGCGGTCGGTCAGCGAGGTCTGGCCGCGCAGGCCGTGGACCTGCGCCCAGCCGGTGACCCCGGACTTGACGCGATGGCGGTCGCCGTAGCGGCGGATGTCTGACTCGAAGAGCTCGACGAACTCCGGGCGCTCCGGGCGCGGGCCGACGAGGCTCATGTCACCGCGCAGCACGTTGAAGAACTGCGGCAGCTCGTCGAGCGAGGTCCGGCGCAGGAGCCGGCCGATCAGCGTGCGGCGGTCGGAGCCCTCGACGCCGCCGGGCGCGCTGCCCTGGCCGGGCCGGAAGCCCTCAGACGCCGGGTCGGGCATCCGCATCGACCGGAACTTGTAGAGGTCGAAGACCGTGCCGTCGCGGCCGACGCGGCGCTGGCGGAACACGACGGGTCCGGGCGAGCTGAGGCGCACCGCGAGGGCGATGGCGCCCATCAGCGGCGAGAAGATGAGGATGAGCAGCGCGGCGCCGAGCCGGTCGAACGCGTGCTTGAGGACGAACTGCCAGCCCTTGAGGTGGACGCTGCGCAGCCCGATCAGCGGCGTGCCGCCGAGGGGCTCGTAGGTCGCGCGGTGGTTGAGCGACTCGAACAGCCGCGGCACGAGCGAGACCTCGAGGCCGAGGGCCTCGCAACGGCGTACGAGATCGACGAGACGCTCGTCGGGCTCGGATGAGAAGGCGATGACGACGTGCTCGGCCGCCGAGAGCTGCGCGACCCAGTCGAGGTCGTCGGGTGTCCCGAGCACCGGGACGTCGACGACCGACTCGCCCTCCAGCGGGTTGGCGTCGAGAAACCCGACCGGGGTCAGCCCGTACTCGGGCTGCTCCTTGAGCCGGCGCGCGAGGCGCAGGCCGACGGCGCCGGCGCCCACGATGAGCGTCGGCCGGCCGTCGAGCCCGCGCTGGCGGGTGATGCGCTGGGCGGTGATGAGGGCCGTGCGGGCGCCGCCGACGCTGATCATGGCCGCGGCCCACAGGTGGGCGGTGACGGCTGGCACGAACTGGGAGTCGACGAGGTAGGCCTCCAGGACGACGACCGCCATCGCGGCCACCGAGATCGACCCGGCGATCGGCACGACGCCGTCGAGGATCGTCGGGCGCAGCCGGCGCTCGTACATGCCGCGCACGAGCAGGAGCGCCATCACCAGCGGCGGGAAGAGCAGCAGCGGCCAGCCCTCGCTGAGCGGCACGGGCTCGTGCGGCCAGCGCAGGGCCAGGACCAGCGAGGCGGCAAGGCCGATCGCGTCGAGCAGCGGCCGCAAGAAGCGCCACTGCAGCGCGCGGCGCAGGCTGGTCGACTCGTAGCGGGGCGCGAGGAGCGGGACGCCGGGCGCGGCGGGCAGCCCGGCGACCGGCGCGTGCATTGGCACGGCCTCTGCGCTATGGCTGCTGAGCTCGATCCGACTCACGACTGATACCGACTATCCGAGTACGACGGCCTCAACGCACCGGTACTTGAGGCATCAGCGGTGCCCCGCCCGTGTGGTCGGACGCCGCGCGCCGGAGCCCGTGCACGGCCAGGACCAGCGCCGCGAGCCCGAGGACGACCAGCAGCAGGCCGCCGGCCGACAGCGGCAGCCCGCCCACGTCGTCG